>KL571339.1:25974-27533 GCA_000715855.1 Actinoplanes liguriensis | reverse complement strand
GTCTCAAAGACCTCAGAGCTCCAGTCGCTGTCCCAAAAGACCTCAAGAGCCCACGAGCTTGCGTGCCGTCGCGGCATCCGGCGCCGCCACCGCGAGTTCCGCCAGGCGACGGCATTCGTCGTACGTGTACCGCGCCAGCGACGCCCGGACCGCGGGAAGCGCCCGGGGCGACATCGACAGGCTGCCGATCCCGAGCCCTGCGAGCACCGGGGCGAGACCCGGGTCCGCCGCCGCCTCCCCGCACACCCCGACGGGTTTGCCGCTCTCCCGCCCGGCCTCCCCGCAGATCGCGATGAGCTGCAACAACGCGGGCTGCCACGGGTCGAGCAGGTCGGCCAGGTCGCCGCACATCCGGTCGGCCGCGAACGTGTACTGACTGAGGTCGTTGGTCCCGATGCTGAGGAAGTCGACGACGCCCAGCAGGTCCCGGGCGCGCAGCGCGGCGGCCGGCACCTCGATCATCACGCCGGCCTTCGGCAGTCCCGCCTCGTGCACGGCGGCCGCGAACTCGGCCGCCTCGGTCAGCGTGGACACCATCGGCGCCATCACCCAGACGTCGGCCTCGCACTCCGCCGCGGCGAGAGCGATCGCCGCCAGCTGCGTGGTCAGCACCTCCGGCCGCTGCCGGGCCACGCGCAGGCCCCGGACGCCGAGGGCCGGGTTCGGCTCGCCGTCCTGGTCGAGGAAGGGCAGCGGTTTGTCGGCGCCGGCGTCGAGCGTCCGGATCACGACCCGCCGCCCGGCCATCCCGCGGAAGACCTCCCGGTACGCCGTGACCTGCTCGTCCCTGGACGGCTCGGCGGTGCGGTCGAGGAAGAGCAGCTCGGTGCGGAACAGGCCGACTCCCTCGGCGTGGGCCTCGTCGGCGGCCGGCACGTTCTTCGCCGACCCCACGTTGGCCAGCAGTTTCACCGCGTGCCCGTCGGAGGTCGCGCCCGGGCCGGAAATTTCGGATATCGCGGCATTTTCCGCCCGACGCACCGCAAATTCGCCGAACTCGACCAGCCCGGTCCGGCCGTCCACCTGCACGGTGGCACGTTCTGAAATGTCCAAAATGCCCCGGCAGGCGACGACCGCGGGCAACCCGAGCGCCCGAGCCAGGATCGCGGTGTGACTGGTCGGCCCGCCGACCTCGGTCACCAGCGCGAGCACCAGCGACGGGTCGAGGTCGGCAGTGTCTGCGGGTGCGAGGTCGCGAGCAACCAGGATGTAGGGGTGGCCGGGCTGCGGCACACCCGGCATCGGCAGCCCGAGCAGCACCGCCACCGCCCGGTCCCGCAGGTCGTCCAGGTCCGCGACCCGCTCCGCGAGATAGCCGCCGGCCTCGGCGAACATCGCCCGGAACGTCCCGAACGCCGCGTCGATCGCGTGCGGCGCGTCGGTGCCGCCCTCGATCTCCTCCCGGACGGCGTCGCGCAGCTCCTCGTCGCCGGCCATCAGCGCCTCGGCCCGCAGCACCTCGGCGACGGTCGCCTCGGACGCCCGGTCCGCGCGCCGTCCCAGTTCCGCCACGACCTCGGCGAGCGCGGCGTACGCCCGCTCCGTCTCGGCCCCGGCGT
>KL571339.1:25374-25728 GCA_000715855.1 Actinoplanes liguriensis | reverse complement strand
AACAGCGGACCCGCGGCGACACCCGCGCTCACCCCGATCCCGGCGAGGCTGTCAGGCATCGTCGGCGTCCAGGTCCTTGGCGAGCAGCGCGGCCAGGCCGTCCAGGGCCTCGTCCGCTCCGTCGCCGTCGGCCTCCAGGGTGACCTCGGTGCCCTGCTTGGCGCCGAGCGCGAGCACGGACAGCATGCTCCTGGCCGGCACCGCCTTCTTCTCACCGACCCGGATGGTGACCTTCACCGGGGCTTTCGCCGCCGCCTCGACGAAGATCTTGGCGGGACGGGCGTGCAACCCGCTGGCGGAACCGACGGCGACCGTACGCGTAGGCATGAAAGCTCCTAAGGCTCGATGGTGACC
>KL571339.1:24882-25123 GCA_000715855.1 Actinoplanes liguriensis | reverse complement strand
CAGGTCGGCGACCGGGACCGCGCCGGTGGCGACGAGTTCGAGGGCCTGCTTGTTGTGCGCCGGGCTGGACCCGTTCGCACCGATGATCATCAGCTCGCGGTAGTGCACCAGGTTCGAGTCGCAGGTGATCGTCGGCTTGTCCTTGGGGAGCCCGCCGAAGAAGCTGATCCGGCCCTGGCGGGCGGCCATCTGGATCGCCTGCTCCTGCGCCTTGCCGGAGGCCGCGGCGGTGATGATCACG
>KL571339.1:21413-24638 GCA_000715855.1 Actinoplanes liguriensis | reverse complement strand
GTCGACCTCGGCCGCGCAGATCGCCGCGTCCGGCTTGACCAGGTTCGCGGCCATGTCCAGGCGCTGACGGCTGAGCTCGACCAGGAAGACCCGGGCGGCGCCGCGGGCCCGGGCGAGCCGGACGTGCAGGCAGCCGATCGGACCGGAACCGATCACCACGACGTCGTCACCCTCGCCGACCCGCGCGAGATTCTGCGCGTTCAGCGCACAGGCGAGCGGCTCGGCGACGGAGGCCTCCGCGAACGAGACGCCCTCCGGGATCCGGTTCAGACCATCAACCTTCAAGACCTCCCTGGGTACGACCATGAACTGCGCGAAGCCACCCTCGAAGTGATAGCCCATCGACACCTGGTTGGGGCAGATGGTCATCCGTCCGCGCCGGCACTCGTCGCATTCGCCGCAGGGGATCGCCGCGATCACCTGCACCCGGTCGCCGGGCGCCCAGCCCTCGACGCCGTCGCCGACGGTCACGACCTCGCCGGCGATCTCGTGGCCCATCACCCGCGGCGGGTGGATGTGGTGGTGACCGAACTTGGAGATCTTCACGTCGGTGCCGCACGTGGAGCAGTTCCGGACGCGGATCTTCACCTCGCCCGGGCCGGCCTCGGGCTCCGGCACGTCCTCGAAGCGGACGTCGCCGGGGGCATGGAATCGCACGACCTTCATGACTCTGTTTCCTCCTGTACCGGCTCCTCGATCGCTCCGAGCAGCCGGATCACGGTTTCTGGATCGGTGGCTTCGCGCAGTTCGCGGGCCTGGTCCTCGTCGAGCAGCACCTCGGCGAGCGCGGCGAGCAACTCGACGTGCCCGTCCCCCTTCGCCGCGATGCCGACGCAGAGGGTGACCGGCTCGCCGTCCCAGTCGACCCCCTCCGGGAAGCGCAGCACCGACAGCGCGTCCCGCTTGACGAGGTCCTTGCCGGCCAGGGTGCCGTGCGGGATCGCGACACCCTCACCGACGTACGTGGAGATGGACTGCTCGCGGGCGAGCATCGTGCCGACGTAGCCGGGCTCGACCGCGCCGATCTCCACGAGGGCCTCCCCGGTGCGGCGGATCGCGTCGTCGCGGTCCGCCGCCTTCTCGGCCAGTTTGATGGCCCGTCGGTCCAGCAGCTCAGACATTGATGTCGGTGCCCTGCTGGATCGCCTTGACGACCTTGGTGACCGCCGGGTCGCCCAGGAAGATCTGGAACGCCACGATCGGCTTGCCGGGCGCGACCGAGCGGGCCCGGGCCGCCAGGCCGTTGTGGCAGACGACCAGGTCGGCGTCGGCCGGGATGGAGTTCACCGGGGTGTGCTCCACCGTGACACCGCTCTTGCCCAACTGCTTGCGCAACGTGCTGGCGAGCATCACGCTGCTGCCCATCCCCGCGTCGCAGGCTACGACGAGCTTGTGGATGTCCTTGCCGTTGATCGTGGCCATGGCCGGTCCTCCGTTCGTACTCAGGCGGTTTTCTCGTTGGTGGTGATCTCGGACGCGGCGACCCTCTCCTCGGCGGTCGGGCGCTCGGCGCCCTCGATCTCCGCGTCCGCCGCAGACTCCTCGGCCGCCGCCTCGTCGATCTCCTGATCGGACTTGAGTTTGCCGAAGCCGAGCAGCAGGGACGCCACCCCGAAGGTGACCGCGGCGGCGATGACGACGCCGAGGATCATGCCGAAGTAGCCGCTCTTCGCGGTGACGGCGAAGTAGGCGAAGATGCTGCCGGGCGCCGGGGTGGCGACCGTTCCGGTGCCGGTGATCATGAAGGTGGCGACGCCGGACATGCCGCCGGCGATCATCGCGAGGATCAGGCGGGGCTTCATCAGCACGTACGGGAAGTAGATCTCGTGGATGCCGCCGAGGAAGTGGATGATCATCGCGGCCGGGGCGCTGGGACGCAGCGACTTCGGACCGAAGAACAGGTACGCGGTGAGCAGGCCCAGGCCGGGGCCGGGGTTCGACTCGATCATGAACAGGATCGACTTGCCGTGCTCCTGCACCTGCTGCACACCGAGCGGGCCGAACACGCCGTGGTTGATGGCGTTGTTCAGGAACAGCACCTTGGCCGGCTCGACCAGGATCGACGCGAGTGGCATCAGGCTGTGGTCGAGCAACCAGTCGACGGCGTTGCCGGCCGCCTTGGTCAGCCCGTCGACGACCGGGCCGATCGCGAGCTTGCCGAGGATGGCGAAGCCCGCGCCGATGATGCCGGCCGAGAAGTTGTCGATCAGCATCTCGAAGCCCGGCTTGACCTTGCCCTCGATCGCGGCGTCGAAGAGCTTCAGCACGTACGCCGTGAGCGGAGCGATGATCATGGCGCCGAGGAACATCGGCACGTCCGCGCCGACCACGACGCCGAACGTGGCGATCGCACCGACCACCGCGCCGCGCTGGCCGTGCACGATCCGGCCACCGGTGTAACCGATCAGGACCGGCAGCAGGTACTTGATCATCGGGTCGACGAGCTGCGCCAGGTTCTCGTTCGGGATCCAGCCGACCGGGATGAACAGCGCGGTGATCAGGCCCCATGCGATCAGGGCGCCGATGTTGGGCATCACCATGCCGGCCAGGTGTCCGCCGAGCTTCTGCACTGAAGCGCGGAATCCACCGCCGGTGACCTCGGGTGTGTACGAAGAGGCCATGAGGATCTCCATTCATTGACTGGGGTCGTGCCACATCCCCCGTACTGAAAATCGGTTTTGTACCTGAATTTCGGGTTTGTTGCGGGTACAGGCAGGCCGCGACCTTGCGGCCGCTGATCATTTATTGGGGGTACGTCAGTGGGGGCTGAGCTGTCGGGACGGGTCCGGGTGAGCATCCAGCCGGACGGTCGTGCGGTTCAGGTCCTCGGGTCGCGGCATCCGGCTGCCCGGCAGGCTCACCGCGGCCGCGCCCCACGCCAGGCCCTCGATCAGCGCCGCCTCGCCGCGCGCGCCGGCCGCGAGGAACCCGGCGAGCAGCGCGTCCCCCGCGCCGACCGTGCTGCGGGGAGTGGTGACCGGCGAGATCCCGGCGAGCACACCGGACTCCTCGACCAGCACCGCGCCGTCCGCGCCCAGACTGGCCAGCACGGTCCCGGCGCCGGCCTTGCGCAGCCGGTCACAGGCGTCCAGTACGTCGCCGAGCGTGGTGAGCTCGGCGCCGACCGCCTCGGCCAGCTCCTCCCGGTTCGGCTTGACCAGGGCCGCGCCGGCGTTGACCCCGGCCAGCAGCGCCGGGCCGCTGGAGTCGACGGCGAGCCGGGCG
>KL571339.1:15618-21153 GCA_000715855.1 Actinoplanes liguriensis | reverse complement strand
TGTGTATAAGAGACAGTCACCACCCAGTCCGCCTCCCGCGCGGCAGCCAGGACGGCGTCGCTGACCTGAGCGAACTCCACGGTGGAGAGCACCGGGCCGGCTTCGTTGATCTTCGTGACCGTGCCGTCCGGCTCGGCCAGCGTGATGTTGGAACGTGTCCGCCCGGTGATCGGGACGGCCACCAGGTCGACACCCTCCCCCTGGAGAAGGTCGACAAGTTGTTCGCCCTCGGCGCCGCCCGCCGGGACGACCGCGGTGGAGCGGACGCCGTTGGCCAGCAGCGCACGGGAGACGTTGACGCCCTTGCCGCCCGGGTCGATGTGCGAGTCGGCCGCGCGCAGCACCGCGCCGCGCAGCAGCTCGTCGACTTCCAGGGCGCGGTCGACGCTCGGGTTCAAAGTGACCGTGAGGATCATGCCCTGGTGGGCGGCGCCGGCGCTCATGCCTTCACCAGCCGCACGCCGGTGGCCTCGACCTCGGCCGCCAGCTCGTGGTCCAGCCCGTTGTCGGTGATCAGCAGGTCCAGCTCGGCGAGACCGCCGAACCGGGCCAGATAATCGTTGCCGATCTTGGTGTGGTCGGCGAGCAGCACCACCCGGCGGGCCGCGGCGATCATCGCCCGCTTGACCGCCGCCTCGGCCGGGTCGGGGGTGGTCATGCCGCGCTCGACCGTGCAGCCGTTCGTGCCCATGAACGCGACGTCGACATACATCTCGGACAGTGGCCGCAGTGCCCAGTCGTCCACGGTGGCCAGCGTCTTCCCGCGGACCCGGCCGCCGAGCAGCAGCACCGACAGGTTCGGTTTCACACCCAGCATCGCGGCCAGCACCGGCGAGTTGACCACGACGGTCAGCTCCCGGTCGGCGGGCAGCAACTGGGCGAGGCGGGCGGTGGTCGTCCCGGCGTCCAGGATGATCGCGCCGTCCTCCGGGACCTCGGCCAGCGCGGCCTTCGCGATCCGCTCCTTCTCGCTGATCAGCACGGCGTCGCGGGTGGCGAGGGCGGGCTCGAAGCCGAGCCGCTCGACCGGGATCGCGCCGCCGTGCACCCGGCGCAGGACGCCGGCACGCTCCAGCACGGTCAGATCCCGCCGGATCGTCTCGGCCGTGACCGTGAAGCTGTCCGCCAGCGCCACCACGTCGACCCGGCCCTCGGCGCGGGCGCGCCGCACGATCTCCTGCTGCCGTTCCTCCGCGTACATCCACTCACCGCCCTGGCGTTGATTTTGCTTTGTCTTTGTTTACGCCCGGTTCTGCCCGAGCGCAATATGTCAAAGAGATTTCGGTCTCCTTAAATACGAAGTCGTGGAGCGCAAATGTGGCACAAACTGCGATATCCCCCGCACCCGGCGTAAGCCCCGGCGATGCCCGCTTGTGTGGGTTTCCCCCACCCGCTGTGCACTCCGGACACCCGTCAACGCCGGCCGGACCCGGCCTGGCCAGCTGCACGCGTCAGGCCCCCGGCTGGCACTCACGGTCGTTGCGGGCCCTCAAGACAACCGTGAGCACCAGCCGGGACCGCGAGCGAGACGCGACGAACGACCGACACGCGCGGCCACGCCGCCGGCTGGCGCTCACGGTTGGAGACGCGGGCTGGGGGATCGTCGGGGTCAGATGGTGAGGGTGGTTACGGTGGCTCGGATCTGGGAGCGGAGCCAGGCGTGGGCGCCGTCGGCCTCGTAGCGCTGGTGCCAGGCCATGGTGATCTCCTTGGACGGGAGGTCGATCGGGGGATCCAGCGCCACCAGACCCAGGGCTTCGACCGCGCGACGGCCGAGCCGGGCGGGCATCAGGCCGACCAGGTCGGTGCGGGCGACCACGATCAGGGCGGCGCCGAACGTGGGGACGGCCAGGGCGACCTGACGGGTGAGACCCAGCTCGGCCAGCGCGTCGTCGATCGGGCCGGACAGCTTGCCCCGGCGGGAGGCGCTGACGTGGGCGGCCGCCGCGTACCGCTCCGGGGTGAGCACGCCCGACGTCAACGGGTGACCGGCTCGCACGATCGCGGTCATCCGGTCGGTGAACAGGGGCTCGAGAACGATCTCCGGCGGGGCGTCCTGGACCACGCCGATGTCCAGGTCGGCCTGGCCGCCGCGGAGCTGGGAGCTGCCGTCCGAGGCCGGATCCTCGCCGAGGAAGCGCAGGCTCACCCCGGGCGCCTCGGCGCGGACCCGGGCCAGCAACTCCGGGCCGAGCGCGACGGCCACGTCGTCGGCCAGCACGGTGAACACGCGCCGGAGTGTGGCCGGCTCGGGCGGACCGGGTGGGGTGAAGACCGCGCGGGCGCGCTCGACCAGGGCGTGCACCTCGGTGCGCAGTTCCTGTGCACGCGGTGTGAGCACCATCCGGCGGCCGGAGCGCACCAGGATCGGGTCGCCGATCGCGGAGCGGATCCGGCCCTGTCTCTTATACAAGACAGCCTCGAGCAGGGCGTCGAGCGCGATCAAGAGATTCAGGTCCAAGTTCATCTGCGTCTGACGCAACCTTCCCCTGCAAAGCATGCATTTGACGTTAGGTATGGCCGATCCTAGCGTCGAAACCATGAGACGTGAGAACTCCACGCTGGCCCTGATGTGCCTGACCGTGCTGGCCCTCCAGTCGCTGGTCGCGGGCATCAACCTGGCCATTTCGCAGCTCGCCGCGAGCGATCTGCACCCGAGCGTTAGCGGCCTGGTCTGGATCGTCGACGCGTACGTACTGGCCTTCGCCGGGCTGCTGATCCCGGCCGGCGCGCTCGGCGACCGGATCGGGCGCAAAGGTGTGCTGATCGCCGGCCTGGTGCTGTTCGGCGTGGCGAACCTGGTCAGCGCGCTCGCCCCGAACGTCGCCGTGCTCCAGGCCGGCCGCGCGCTCGGCGGCGCCGCGGCCGCGCTCGCCCAGCCGGCCACCCTCGCGCTGCTGCTGCACGCGACCCGGCCGGAACGCCGGCCGCACGCGATCGGCCTCTGGACCGCCTGCATGGGGCTCGGCGGGATGGTCGGCAACCTGGTCGCCGGCACGGTGCTGCAGTACTTCGACTGGCCCGCCCTGTTCCTCACCTTCGTCCCGGTGGCGGTGCTCCTGGTGGCCGGCGTCGCGGCGTGGGTGCCACGCACGCCCCGGCACGACGCGCCGGTCGACCCGATCGGCACGGTGCTGCTGACGGGCGGGCTGTTCGCGCTGCTCTACGGCATCATCGAGGGCCCGGAGCGGGGCTGGGCCGACACCGTGGTGCTGGCGTCCTTCGCCACCGGGCTGCTCGTCCTCGCCGCGTTCACCGGGCACGCCCTGCGGTCCCGCAAGCCCCTGCTCGATCCCCGCATTTTCAAGATTTCGACGGTACGGGCGGGAGCGCTCGGCGTCGGTGCCACGTTCTTCGCGTTGTTCGGCCTGTTCTACGTGAACGCGCAGTTCCTTCAAGACGTCAAGGGGTACTCGGCGCTGCTGACCGGGGTGGCGATCGGCCCCCTGGCGATCGGGATGGGGGTCGTGTCCCGGCGGGCGGTGCCGTTGACGCAGCGGTACGGCCCGCGGCCGATCATCGCGACCGGACTCTGCATGATCGTGGCCGGGCTGACGCTGCTCTCCACGGTGGAAGCCGCCACGCCGTATCCGGTGTACGCCGCGTACCTGCTGCTGATGGCCTCCGGGATGGGGTTGTGCGCGCCGGCGCTGACCGGTGGGATCCTCGCCGGGCTGCCGGCCAGCAGCGCCGGGCTCGGCTCCGGGCTGAACTCGGCGGCACGCGAGGTGGGCGCGGCGCTCGGCGTGGCGGTGATCGGCACGGTGCTGAACTCCCACCACGCGCTGCGCTCCGCGGACGACTTCATGGCCGGTCTGGCCGTCGGCTACCGCCTGCTGGCCGGTGTCCTCGCGGTCGCGACCGTCGTCGTGGTCACGATGTGGCCGGCCCCCGCCCGCACCCCACAGCCCGCATCCGCCGCAGCCTGAAGCCCGCAGGCGAATGTTCATGCCGCCCTGAGAGCGGACACCCGGCCCCACGGCCGGAAGTTCGCGCTGGTCCGGCAGGCGGGCGCGGCGCGGGTTTCCGGCTGGTGCTCACGGTTGTTATTCGTGCCTCATGACAACCGTGAGCACCAGCCCGGACCGGGAGCGCGGCCGCAACCTCAAACCCGGGATCAGCTCGCGTCCCCGCCGAGCCCGCGTCCCCGGCCCAGCCACGCGAACGATCACGCCGAGCTACGCGAGTCCGCGTGTTTGCGGGCGCTGACCGGCCAACGCCGGATGGTCGCCGGGCGGGCCGGCACCGCGAATGGCCGCGTCGGTGGACCAGGGGCCTATGGGGTGTGGTTGGGGGCGGGGCTAGGTCGTACCGCCGACTGATTTTGATCTTTTATTGGTTCTCGGACGGGACGTAGAGCGGGAGGCCGAGGGTCTTGCGGATGGCGTTCTGGACCTCGTCGACGGGCGGGCGGCCGTCGACGTCGTGGACGACCTCTTTCCGCTGGAAGAGCTCGAGGACCGGGCGCGTCTTCTCGTGGTAGTCGCGGAGGCGCGCCTCGAGCGCCTCGGGCGTGTCGTCGGAGCGGGTGACCAGCTCGTGGCCGCAGATGTCGCAGCGGCCCTCCTGCTCGGGGCGGTCGCCGATCAGGTTGTAGTCCATCCCGCAGTTCGGGCAGACGCGGCGGCTGAGCACGCGGCGGCGGACCTCGTCGTCGGGCAGCTCCAGGTGGATCACCGCGTCGAGGTCGAAGCTCTCCATGAAGAACTCGGCCTGGCGGCCGTTGCGCGGGAAGCCGTCGATGACGAACCCGTAGTTCCAGTCGTGCTGGCGCAGCCGGTCCTGCACGACCGACTCGACCAGCTCGTCGCTGACCAGCTCGCCGGCCGCCATGGTGCGCTTGACCTGGGCGCCCATCTTGGTGTGATTGCGGACGTTCCAGCGGAAGATGTCGCCGACACCGATGTGGACCAGGTTGAGATCCTTCGCCAGCAGCTGGGCCTGGGTCCCCTTGCCGCTGCCCTGAACTCCCATGATCACGTACTTGCGCATGTGGCTGGCCTCCTCAGTCAGCTGCGCCGATCCGCAACGGGCCGGGCGCGGGGCCGGTCAGTGTGGTCGGGTCGATGCTCCAGGCGGCGGCGACCCGGAACACGTCCCGCTCGGAGACCAGGATGGTGGACTCCTCCGGATCGAGCTCCGCCGGCAGGCCGGCCTCCCGCTCCGCCGGGCCGGGCTCGCCGAACCACGAGGTGACCTCGCCGGTCTGCCCGACATACCCGAACGCCCGCACGAGATCACCTTTCACCGCGCGCTGCCATCGATGCAACTCCGTGACCCGATGTGTGGCGAAGTACTGAACTTCGGTCCCGAGGGCGGCGGAGAGGGCCACCACGTCCGGCCCCGGGGTCATCAGCCAGCGGCCCAGCGCGAGCACCCACGAGGTGCCGCGAGCGCCGGGCAGCGGCGGGGTCACCGCCACCCGGTCGCCGTTGAGGTGCGCCACGTCCAGGCCGTCACGCCAGCGGACGACGCCGAGGTCCCGCAGGCCGAGGGCGGCGAGCACGGCCTCTGTCTCTTATACACATCTCTGAG
>KL571339.1:8178-15427 GCA_000715855.1 Actinoplanes liguriensis | reverse complement strand
GCCGAGGGCGGCGAGCACGGCCTCCGGCTGGGTCTCGGCCACCGCCAGCCACGCCTGTTTGCCACCGAAACCGGTCATGACGTCCGTATCCATGCCGCAACGCTATCCGGTTGTCCGATTATGCCCAGCCGTATTCGCGCTGGAGCGTGTCCGCCACCTGATCGAAGCGCCCCCGATCGAGGATCGCGCCCTCGCGGCGGATGCCGTCCTCCTCGACCTCCAGGACCCGGTCCAGCCGGATCCAACTCGGACGGTCGGAACGGTCCCAGTCGCCGGCGCCGAGGGCCAGCCAGTTGCGCTGGCCGTCCCGCTCACTCTGGCTGGAGAGCATCAGACCGAGGAGGGTACGGCCGTCGCGGCCGACCACCAGGACCGGGCGATCCTTGCCCTGGGCGGGGTCGTCCTCGTAGGGGACCCAGGTCCAGACGATCTCGCCCGGGTCGGCGTCGCCGTCGAGGTTCGGGGCGTAGGCGACGGTGCGGCCGCGGTCCTGGGTGGGGACGTGGCGGGGTGGGCGCGGCTTCGGGGGTGCCGGCTTCGGCGTGGGGTGCTGGGGCTTGGCGGACACGCCCGAGCGCGAGGGCGCGGGCGGCTTCGGCTTGGCCGGCGCAGGTGGGGGTGTCGCGGTGCGGCCGCGCGTGGCGGGCCTGGACTCGGCGCCACCGCCGCCGAACAGCTTGCGGAGGAAGGAGATCAACGTTTCTAGCACCGCTGAACCTTACGGCCTGCCCAGAACTGTACGGCCATACAGTATGACGATACAGTCCCCGGCAGCACCGTCAGCCGGGAAGGATGCGAGACATGACGCGCTATGGACCGATGTTCGGGCCGGACTACACGTTCCTCGGGGTCGAGAGGTGCGACTGGCGCGAGCCCGGCACGTACGCGGACGCCGACGTCGTGATCATCGGCGCCCCGTTCGACGGCGGCACGTCACACCGCCCCGGCGCGCGGTTCGGCCCGCAGGTCATCCGCGGCACCGACTACCTGGCGCACGACAGCTCCCGCCCGCACATGGCGATGCGGGTCGACGCGCTCGGCCCCGACCTGACCGTCAAGGACGCCGGCGACCTGGAGGTGTTCAGCGGCGAGATCGAGCGGAGCTGCCGGACCATCGAGGAGGGGGTCGGCTTCATCGCCCAGCACGGCGCGATCCCTCTGGTCCTCGGTGGCGACCACACGGTGACCTGGCCGGACGTGACCGGCGTCGCGAGCGCGCACGCCGCGAAGAAGATCTCGGTGATCCACTTCGACGCGCACGCGGACACCGGGGACATCGAGTTCGGCTCGCTCTACGGCCACGGGCAGCCGATGCGCCGGTTGATCGAGTCCGGCGCGGTGCGGGGTGACCGGTTCCTGCAGCTCGGCCTCCGCGGGTACTGGCCGGGGCCGGACGTCCTCGACTGGATGGCCGACCAGCGGATGAACTCGTTCCACATGAGCGAGATCGTCGAGCGCGGCCTGGACGCGGTGCTGGACAGCGCGTTCGAGATCGCCATGGACGGCTGCGACGGCGTCTTCCTCTCGGTCGACATCGACGTCTGCGACCCGGGTCACGCGCCGGGCACGGGCACGCCCGAGCCGGGTGGCCTCACCGCGCGGCAACTGCTCGACAGCGTGTCCCGGATCTGCCACGAGCTGCCGGTGGTCGGCATGGACATCGTGGAGGTGTCGCCGCCGTTCGACCACGCGGAGATCACCGCGATGCTCGGGAACCGGGTGGTGCTGGAAGCCTTGTCCGGGATGGCGCGGCGGCGCAAGGACGGGGACGGGCCGCGGTGGAAGCGCTCGACGCCGCTGCTAGAGGGACGGGGCACGACCCAGCAGCCGGGCTAGCGCGTCTTCGAGCAGGTCGCCCGCGGCGGCCCGGTCGACGGCCGGGTCGCCGAGGACCACCGGGAGCGCGAGACCGTCGATCAGCGCAAGGACCTGACGCGCCACCCGCACGGGGTCGCCGGCCGTGATGTTCGCGGCGATCAGCTCGCGCCACCGCGTGTAGTCGCGGAGCACGTCCGCCCGTACCTCGGGATCCCGGGACGCCCAGCGCCAGCTCTCCACCCAGAGCCGCCAGGTGAGATCGCTGCCGAGGTGGGTGGCGATCGCGAGCAGACGCTCCCACGGGTCCTCCAGGGTGGCCAGCCGCTCGCCGACCAGCTCGAAGTCCCGCTCGGCGGCGTGCCGGAAGACCGCGATGAGCATGTCCTCACGGGTGCCGAAGTAGTACTGCAAGGTGGAGACCCCGACCCCGGTCGCCGCGCTCACGTCGGTGAACCGGGTCGCGTCGGCGCCGCGCGCCGCGACCACCTCGCCGGCCACCGCGAGCACCTCGACCCGCTTAGCCGCCGACCGCCTCACCGGGCAAGTCTGCCACCCGGCAGCCCCGGCGACGATCCGCACCCCGCCGCCCGCCAGGCCCAGCACCGATCCGCACCCCGCCGCCCCGTCGCCCCTTGCCGGCCTGGCGGCGAATCCGCAGCCTGTCAGCCGACGAAGTCCTGGGTCATCCAGGTGATGCCCTTGCTGTCCCGGGTGATGCTCAGGCCGATCCGGGTGAAGCTCTTGCTGAGCAGGTTCTTGCGGTGGCCGTCGTTCGGCGCCTTCTCGGCGAGCATCGAGTCGGTCAGCCCGTTGGCCGCCTTGATCATCGCCGAGGCGCTGCCGCCGCTGGAGCCGTAGCCGATGTTCTCACCGGCGCTGCCCCACTCGACGCCCTGCGCGCTGAACCGCTTGCCGATGTCGCCCTCGCCCTTGCACTGGTGCGACAGCCCACAACCGTTGATCATCAGTTTGTTGTGCAGCTCGGACGCCTTGGACAGGTCCTCGTCGAGCTTGAGCGCGGACAGGCCCTCCGCCTTGCGGGCGGCGTTGATGTGCGCGAGCACCTCTTCGACGATCTGCTCGTCGGTGGACTGGGTGGACACCTTCGTCGTCACCGGCTTCTTCTTCGGGGTCGCACTGGTCTTCGTGACCGACGGTGACGGCGACGGCGACGGGCTGGCCGAGGTCGGCGCGGCCGAGGACGGGACCGGGACGACGCTCGGCGAGGCGGCGGCCGCGATCGGGGTGTCGGCCGGCCGCGGATCGGCGGAGGCCTGCTGACCCAGGCCCATCACGATGAATCCGGCGCCGAGGGCTACGGCCGCCGAGCCCGTCACCACGGTGTAGCGGAAACGACGGGCAGCGGGGAGCGACACGGATATTCACCTCGGTAAGCCGGACAGGGGACGACGCCCCATGACTATGCGCGACCGGCCGGGTGAGAGGAGTGCCGGAAAGGATTCCTTAAGGAACGGCTCACGGACTCATAAGGGTCGACGTGTGTCGAAGTCGAACTCGCCGGCGCGCACCCCGGCGAGGAACGCCGCCCACTCCGCGTGCGTGAAGACCAGGGTCGTCCCGTCCGGGTCCTTGGTGTCACGCAACGCCACGATGCCCGGAAGGTTGCCGGCGACCTCGACGCAGTCGCCCCCGTTGCCACCGCTCCGGCTGCTCTTGTGCCAGACGGCACCGGTCAGGTCAGCCATCGCTCTCCTTGATGATCTCGCCGATCAGGTCGTCGGAATCCGGCTGGCTCAGGGCTGTCGCATCGAGCGCGGCCCAGATGTTCTCGTAGGACTCGACCTCGCCGAGCTTATCCAGGTAGAGCGCGCCGGTGAGGTTCTCGCAGTAGATGGTGGTGGGCTCCGGCGAGGCCGTCCCGACGGCCGGGAACTCCAGGATGGTGAACTGCCCGGAGCTGGCGGCCTGGTGCGGCCCGGCGGCGAACGGGACGACCCGCACGCTGATGTCCGGCCGGGTGGAGACGTTGACGAGGTGGGCGAGCTGCTTCTGCATGCCCAGCGTGTCCGGAACCGATCGCCGCAGCACGCCCTCGTCGATGATCACTTCGAGCCGTGGCGCCTTGGGCCGGTTGCGGCGCAGCAGGGACTGGCGCTCCAGGCGGACGGCGACCGCGTTCTCCACCGCGGCCGGGTCGTCGCCGAGCCAGCGGCTGAAGACGAACTCCGCGTACTCCCGGGTCTGCAGCAGGCCGGGGATCACGCTCGGCGCGTACTGCCGGAGGCGGGACGCGGCCTGCTCCATGCCGACGTAGAGCTCGAACCAGGCGGGGACGACGTCGCCGTACGCGTGCCACCAGCCCTTGGCCTTGGACTCCTGCGCCAGCCCGATCAGCACCTCGGTCATGTGGCCGGGCGCGCTGTACACCCCGCACATCGCGATCACGTCGTGCTTGCGGACCGGGACCTCGCCGTTCTCGATCCGGTACATCCGCGCGCGGGAGAACTCCAGCTCCTGCGCCGCCGCCATGAGCGAGACGCCGGCCTGCTCGCGCAACTGCTTGAGCAGCCGCCCGACCTGCCGTCTCGGTACCGTCGACCCCGTCTCGGACATGCCGGCGACCTCCTCACCCTTGCGCGCCGCCCCGCCTGGCCGCGCGCCATCGCCTCACCGCGGTGTCGTCGGGTGTCTCGAACGAGACGATCCGAACGGCTGCATCGAGACGCCGGGAATCCATTTCCGGGATTCTCGCCGCCGCGGCTTGAGCCCGAGCCTAAAGCACGCGACGCTCCATTGTGTAGCCGTCAGATTGCGGAAGGTAAGGTTGAAATGCTCGTGCCGCGGACCGAACACGTCGGTGAGCGCCCCACGTGGGACTGCCGGGTCTGCGGCCGGCCGTGGCCGTGCGCGACCGCCAAGGTCGAGCTCGCCGAGCAGTACCAGAACTTTCCGCACGGCCTCAGCGTCTACCTCGGCTCCTGCCTGATCGAGGCGATCGACGACTGGGCCGCCGGAACCGGCAGTCCACCCGCCGACCTCTACGAGCGCTTTCTCGGCTGGGCCTGACTCACTTCACCTTCGCCTGCAGTGCCTTGTAGAGCTGGGCGTCGTCGACCGCGGTGTAGAGCGTCGGATCGGAACCGGTCATCACGACCCACGGGCAGGTCTTGGCGGCGCCGGTGAGGGTGGCCTCGGAGACCTTGCGGCCGGTGGCGACCTCGTACACGGTGAGCTTGTAACGGCCGACCATCAGCGGCATCTTCGGGGTCGACCTGAGGTCGGTCTTGCAGTCCTTGACCTTGGCTCCGCCGCCGACCAGATCCAGACACGCGACGAGCTGCGCCTGCTTCGCGGCCGGGGCCCAGGCCTTCTTCGCGGACGCCGGGCCGGAGTAGGCGTACCGGTTCAGCTCCCGGGCCGAGCGGACACCCAGGTCGAGGCGCTCCTTGGCGCTGATCACGACCGGGTGCGGGCCCTTGCCGCGGTACTTCGGCGAGGCCGGGAAGTAGGTGTTGCCGCAGACCGCGTCGAGGTCGGCGGCGGCGCGGACCGGCTTGGCCGCGGGCTGCCGGGCGGTGGGCGCCGGTGACGCGGCCGAGGCCACGGCGCCCGGATCGGCCGAGATCGCCGCGAGCGGGTCCCCGGGGTCGGAGGTGAGATCGCCGAAGACGCCGCTGCAGGCCAGGCAGAAGAGCACGACCAGGACCGACGCGATGCCGCCGGCGATGGTGGCCGTGCGGCGGGTCGCAAATTTCCCGAGCTTTCCGGTACGGGTGACGACCGGCCCGCCGTCAGCCTCGCCCGCGGGAACGGCCGGGCCGGGCTCCGGGCTCCGGTTCGCGGTGGCGGCCCGGAGGGCGTCGACCACCTCCGGACCGAGAGCGCGCGCGACCTCGGTCGAGTTCCCCGCGGGGTCCTTTTCCGACTTTTCTGGATTTTGCGGGGTGCCGGCCACACCGCTCGTCGGAGCCGGCCCGTCGTTTTCCCGCGGCTCCCGTGCCTGCACCATCGTTCGCTCCCCAGCCGGTCTCGATGGCGGCGAACTATACCGACCGGTAACACACTCGTCACCAGGAGCGCGGCGTCCGTCCGGAATGGATCAGAACGAATAGGGACCGAACCGGCCCCACGCCACCACCGCGGCGAGCACCAGCAGGACCAGGCTCGGCAGCACCGCCTGGTTCTCCTTGCGGCGCACGTGCACCAGGATCGCCCCGGCCATCGTGATCGCCAGACCGGTCGCGGCCAGCGGAACCAGCACCGGGGCGATGTCCAGCACGGCCGGCAGGATCAGGCCGATCGCGCCGAGCACCTCCACCAGGCCGATCAGCTTGACCTGGCCGTCACTGAAGTCCGCGGCCCAGCCCATCCCGGAGGCGATCAGCTTCTCCTTCGGCTGCAGCGCCTTCATCGCGCCGGCGGCCAGGAAAGCGGCTGCGAGCAGGCCCGCGATGATCCACAAAACGACGTTCATGATCCCTCAATTCACTTCAACAGTTGAGGGAAAGCTAGCCCTCATGACTTAAACATGCAAGTGACGGTCGGTTAAGCGCTTGAGCTATGCTCGGGGCATGGAGACGTCCGAGCCACAGTGGCTGACCAGCGACGAACGGGAAGCCTGGCTGGCCCTGATGAGCCTCTTCATGCGGCTCCCGTCGGCGCTCGACACGCAGTTGCAGCGCGACGCGGGGCTGAGCCATTTCGAATACGGGATCCTCGCCGGCCTCTCCGAGTCCCCCGGCCGGACACTGCGGATGAGCACGCTCGCGGTGCTCGCCGAGGGGTCGCTGGCACGCCTCTCCCAGGCCGTCGGCCGGCTGGAGAAACGGGGCTGGATCCGCCGCACGCCCGATCCCGGCGACGGGCGGTACACCCTGGCGGTGCTCACCGACGAGGGGTGGGACAAGGTGGTGGCGACCGCCCCCGGGCACGTCACCGAGGTCCGTCACCTGGTCTTCGATCAGCTCACCAAGGCGCAGATCCGCCAGCTGCGCGACATCGGCCGGCGCGTGATGCGGGCCGTCGACCCCGACGACCCCTGCGGCGCGACCCGCCCCGGCGCCGGCTGAGCGTTTGTGATGGGGTGGTCCGGTGACCTATGAGTGGATGGAGTTGCCGGCCGAGGCGGTCGACGTGGCCGCTCGCGAGCTGCTCGGCTGGCGGCTCACCGCGAACGGCGTGACCGTGCGGCTGACCGAGGTCGAGGCGTACAGCGGGCTGGGCGCGGACCCGGCCAGCCACGCCCATCGCGGGGTCACCAACCGCAACGCGGTGATGTTCAAGGCGGCCGGCCGGCTCTACGTCTACCAGATCTACGGCATGCACTTCTGCGCCAACATCGTCTGCGGCGAGGAGGGCCGGGCAGCGGCGGTCCTGCTCCGGGCCGGTGAGGTCGTCGACGGGCTGGAGACCGCTCGCGAGCGTCGCCCCGCGGCCCGGCGGGACGCCGATCTCTGTCTCTTATACACAT
>KL571339.1:6673-7967 GCA_000715855.1 Actinoplanes liguriensis | reverse complement strand
GGCCGCCGGTCCCGCCAAGTTGATGCAGGTCCTGGCGCTGGACCGGGCCGCCAACGACACCTCGGTGATCGACGGCGCCGGCCCGGCCACGCTCACCCCGCCGACCGCCGAGCCCGGCACGATCGAGGCCGGCCCCCGGGTCGGGGTCACGTCCGCGCACGACGTCCCGTGGCGCTTCTGGATCTCCGGCGACCCGACGGTGAGCGCCTATCGGCGACACACGCCCAAGGCCCGCCCGCGCCCCGGCCGGGTGTGACGCGACCGAGGCATGTGTTGCCGGCTGGCGCTCAGGGCTCGGCATGCCCGTTATGCGAACCGTGAGCACCAGCCGGCCGGCATGGGTTGCCGGCTGGCACTCAGGGCTCCGCATGCCCGTTTTGTGAACCGTGAGCGCCAGCCGGCCAGCAGGTCAGGAGGGCTGGAGGGTGAAGACGCCGAGCCGCTGGGTGGGGCGGGTCAGGGCGACGTAAAGATCGTTGGCGCCGCGCGGCGAGCCGGCCAGCATCCGGGCCGGGTCGACGACCACGACGGTGTCGAACTCCAGTCCCTTGGCCTGGCCGACGGTGAGCAGCACGGCACGGTCCTCCAGATCCGGCGACGGGCCGGTGGTCAGCGACGGCAGCGCGGCGGCCAGGGCGGCCAGGCGCTCGGCGGGGGCGATCACGGCGAGGCGGCCGTCGCCCACCGCGTCGGTCTCCTCCGCGACGCGCGCCACCAGGTCGGCGAGCGGGCCGGTCGCCTCCCACGGCTCGACGCCGGTGGACCGGACCGGCTCGGGCGGGACGATCGCCGGGTCCACGTCCTTCAGGGTGCGCTCGGTGTAGCTCATGATCTCGGCCGGGGTGCGGTAGCTGACCGTGAGCCCGGCCAGCCGCCACCGGTCCGCGACGTAGGGCGCGAGCACGTCCGCCCAGCTCGCCGGGGCGCCGAGCGCGCCGCTCTGCGCCAGGTCGCCGACGATCGTCATGGAACGGCTCGGGCAGCGCCGCATCAGCAGGCGCCACGCCATCGGCGACAGCTCCTGTGCCTCGTCGACGATCACGTGACCGAAGACCCAGTCCCGGTCCGCCGCGGCGCGCTCGGCGGCCGGCAGGAACCGGTGCTCGTCGAGGTGCTCGGCCAGCATGTCGGCCTCCATGATGTCCGCGATGTTGGGGATCGCGGCCTCGTCGTCGTCCTCCAGCTCGTAGGACTTCGAGCCCGCCGTGATGTCCAGAACCCCCTGCGCGTACGCCAAGCGCTGCGCCCGCTCCCGAGCCACGGCCGCGCGAGCCGCCCGGTCGTCCTCGCCGAG
>KL571339.1:3915-6446 GCA_000715855.1 Actinoplanes liguriensis | reverse complement strand
CGCCCAGTCCTCGCCCGCTGGCCGGCCCTCGCCCGCCACCCGGTGCAGCAGCGCGACCTCCGCGGGGCTGAGCAGGCCGGATGCGGCGGACTCACGGGCGGGCTCATCGCCGTACAGGTCAATCAGCAGTTGAAAGGGGGTGAGCACGGGCCAGAGCGAGTCGATAGCGGCCTGAACCGCCGGATGGGCCGCGAGATCCCCGCGGAGGTCCGCGAGATCGGTCTCGTCGAGCAGGTTGGGGGAGGTCAGGGCGTCATCCTCGCCGAGCGGATCGTCCCAGAAGGGGTCGTCGCCGATCCGGTCGGCGACCTGCGCGGCGAGCACGTCGAGGACGCCCGCGACGAAGATCGGGCGGGCCAGGTTGTGCCGCAGGCCGGAGTCGCGGGCGCGCTGCCGGGCCGGCTCGCAGTCGTCCGCGGTCAGCCGGAGCACCTGCCGGTCGACCTCGATCTCCAGGGGCGCCGCGGGGACGCGCTGCCGGCCCCGGACCGCGGCGGCGAGCAGGGCGGTCATCACGGCACGGCCCTTGATCTCGGTGACCTCCGGTGACTCGGCGCGACGGGCGGTGATTCCCGGGAAGAGGTCGCCGAGCGTCGCGAGCAGCACGCCGGTCTCCGCGAGCGACGGCAGGACCTGCGAGATGTAGCGCAGGAAGGTAGCGTTCGGCCCGACGATCAGCACGCCACGGGCGGAGAGCTGCTCACGGTACGTGTACAGCAGGTACGCCGCGCGGTGCAGCGCGACCGCGGTCTTCCCGGTGCCCGGCCCGCCCTGGACGACCAGCACGCCGTGCGCGTCGGAGCGGATCACCCGTCCTGCTCGGCCTGGATGGTCTCGACGATGTCGCGCATCCGGCCGGTCCGGTTCGCGGTCAGCGCGGAGAGCAGCGCCGCCTCGCCTGTCACGTCCTCACGACCGGTGCCGTCGCCGGCCTCCAGGTCGAGCACCTCGTCGTCGATGCCGGTCAGGGTGCGGCCCCGGGTGCGCAGATGGCGCCGCCGGGTGACCCCTTCCGGGTTGACCGCGGTGGCGAGATAGAACGGCCGGGCGGCCGGGGCGCGCCAGTCGACCAGAAGCGGATCCTGGTCCCGGTCCTCGGCGAAGAGCCCGATGCGGCCGATGTACTGATTCACACCGGTGGTGTAGTCGAGGCGGCCGAAACAGAGGCCGTTCTCGACGGAATTCATCTGGGCGAGTTGCTCCGCGTAGTGGGCGCGGGTGGCCTCGCGCTGGGTGCGGCCCTGCGGGGTGCCGCCCGCCTCCAGCAGGATTCCCTTGAGCCGGCTGTCGGCCTGCTCACGCAGCTCATCGAGCCGCTGGTAGAGCGCGGTCAAGTACGCCTGCTCGGAATCGACGTCGGCGTTCGAGCTTGACAAAATCGCCCCTTTTCGTGCTATCATTCCGGCCGCTGGCAACCAATATCATTGGTTGCCTCTTTCTGTTTACGGCAAACGACCAGAATAGCCGACCCCGCTGGTGGTTACGGGGTCGAGCGGGACTGTCAGGAAGACGTCAGGACACGCCGGAGCCGTTACGCATGACCGTGTGCCGGGATTAACCAGGCCATGGACATCAACACCCCGTACCGACGTATCGCCGTCCTCGCCCTGGCCGCAGTCGCCACCCTCGGTGTCACCTCCGCCTGCTCGTCCGACGACGACGATCCGGCCGGGAACTCCGCCGCGGCCGCCGGCGGTGGCCCCGAGCCGAAGACCATCGACGGCGCCAAGAACGCCGCGCAGACCGTGTTCGACCGGTTCAGCGGGGGCGACTTCGCCGGCGCCTGGGACATGTACACCTCGGCCGGCAAGCAGGCGATCAGCAAGGACGACTACGTCAAGCTGAACCAGGCGTGCTCGCGCAAGGGGCTGGCGATCCAGCTGACCAGCGCCCGGATGGAGGGCGTCGACAAGGCGATCGTCATCGCGAAGCAGCTCGTCGCGGCGCAGTCGTACACGATGGTCTACGAGAAGGACGCGTGGAAGCTGGAGCCGGCCGCCGAGGGACTGGCGCTCTACAAGATGGGCGCCGTGAAGGCGATCGCGGCTCAGAAGAAGGCCGGAACCTGCGCGAACAACCAGTAGGGGCGGCTCACGGCGTACCCAATAGGGCTTTTGACGTTTTTTGGGGCCCGCCGCGAACCGCGACGGGCCCCCGCAATCCTGCGAAGTCCTCAGGCCGCGACCGGGATCCCGTCCGGGCCGGTGAGCGCCAGCCGGGTGCGCAGCGTGCCGCGGTTGGCGATCCGGTCGTAGTACGCCGCCCGACGACGGGCCACACAGCCCTCCTTCGGCGGGTTCTCCGCGGCCATCGCCGGATCCAGGTGGGTGTTCAGCCCGTCCCGCATCAGCACCAGCGCCTCGGCGCGCAGCTGCGACACGCGGGACTCGCTGACACCCAGCTCGGCGGCGATCTCGGCCATCGGGCGCTCGTCGAAGAAGTAGCCCTGGACGACGACGCGCAGCCGCTCCGGCAGCGCGTCCACCGCGTGCCGCAGGTAGCCGACCCGCTCCCGGCGGATCAGCATCTCC
>KL571339.1:1733-3715 GCA_000715855.1 Actinoplanes liguriensis | reverse complement strand
CGGCGGATCAGCATCTCCTCCGGCCCGGCGCCCGGCTCGGTGACGATGTCGTCAGCGGTGGCGGTCGCGAAGCCCTGGAGGCTGAACACCGTGGCGCGGTGCACGTCGTCCTCGGCGTGCTCGATGTCCTCGACCGTACAACCGAGCCGCTCGGCGATCTCCTGCACCGTGGGGGTGCGGCCGAGCTCGGCGGTCAGCTCCTCCCGGGCGGAGTCGGTCTTCCGGGCGCGCTGGCGGACCGAGCGGCTCGCCCAGTCCAGCCCGCGCAACTCGTCCAGCAGCGCGCCGCGCACACGGGCGGCGGCGAACCGCGGGAACGGGACGCCCCGCTCGGCGTCGAAACCGCGGGCGGCGGCGACCAGCGCGGCATAGCCGGCGGACAGCAGGTCATCGCGGTTCACGTGAGCGGGGACCCGCGCCAGCATCTCGCGGACCAGGTGCCCGACGAGGGGCATGTTCGCTCGCACGATGTCCTCGCGACGCCGATCGACGGCAGGTGCCTCACCGTTCATCAGGGGTCTCCTCAGTACCGGCCGGGGTGGGGGCTTCCGGCGCTGAGAAAAAGATCTGCGAGGCTGAGTGCTACCTGGTTCCATACCGGGTGCAGAGTGGTTGCCATGGGTGACCAGTAGGATGATCTCCAACTGACCTACGGAGAGTTACCCCCTTTGACTTCGTTCATCGAGCTAGGCGTCCCGGCCGTCCTGTCCGGCGCGCTCGCCGAACTCGGCATCACCACACCGTTCCCGATCCAGGCGGCGACGCTGCCTGATTCGCTCGCCGGGCGCGATCTGCTCGGTCGCGGGCGGACCGGATCCGGGAAGACGTACGCGTTCGTGCTGCCCGTCGTGACCCGCCTGGCTTCCCACAAGAAGCCGCGCCGGCCCGGCCGCCCGCGTGCCCTCATCCTGGCCCCGACCCGGGAGCTGGCCACCCAGATCGAAGCGAGCCTGCGACCGCTCGCCGAGGCGATGGGCCTCAACACGCTCACCGTCTTCGGCGGCGTCGGAGCGAACCCACAGATCGCCGCCCTGCGCCGGGGAGTCGACATCCTGGTCGCCTGCCCGGGCCGGCTCGACGACCACATCCGCAACGGGCACGCGTCGCTCGACGCCATCGAGATCACCGTGCTCGACGAGGCCGACCACATGGCTGACCTGGGCTTCCTGCCGGTCGTCAAGCGACTGCTCGGCCAGACGCCGACCGGCGGCCAGCGGCTGCTGTTCTCGGCGACCCTGGACAACGGCATCGACGTGCTGGTCCGGCAGTTCCTCCGCAAGCCGGTCACGCACCACGTGGACTCGGCCGCGCAGGCGCCGATCGAGATGGACCACCACGTGCTGCACGTCCAGCCGGACGACCGCTTCCCGGTCCTCGTGGAGCTGCTCGCGGCGCCCGGCCGGTCGGTGGTCTTCACCCGGACCAAACGGCGGGCCAAGGTGCTCACCCGGCAACTCATCGCGGCCGGGGTCCCGGCCGTCGAGCTGCACGGCAACCTGGCGCAGAACGCACGGAACCGGAACCTCTCCGCGTTCTCCGACGGGACCGCGGAAACGCTTGTCGCGACGGACATCGCGGCCCGCGGCATCCACGTGGACGACGTGACCCTCGTGGTCCACGCCGACCCGCCGGTCGAACACAAGGCGTATCTGCACCGGTCCGGTCGAACCGCCCGGGCGGGCGCTCGCGGCACGGTGATCACGCTGATGACCGACGATCAGCAGGCGGATGTGCGCGATCTCACTCGCAAGGCGGGGATCAAGCCGGTGACCCGGCGGGCCCGGCCGGGCGACGCGCTCCTGGCCGACCTGGCGCCGGGCGAGCGGAAGTTCGTGGCGCCGACCGCGTCCGCGCCCCCGGTGATCGCGGACTACGAAGAAGGCACCGGCCGGTCCTCGGGCCGCCGTCGTGGCGGGCGTCCCCGTGGCGCGGCCCCGGAGAACGGGTCCGCGAACGGCGGCCGGGCCAAGACCACCGAGAAG
>KL571339.1:1144-1551 GCA_000715855.1 Actinoplanes liguriensis | reverse complement strand
CGGTGGTGGCGCCCAGCGGTCCGGTACCTCGTCGCCCGCTCCGCGGAGCGGCGGCGCCGGTGGGCGGTCCGGTTCCGGCACGCCCCGGTCCGGGCAGTCCCGATCCGGCACGCCCCAGCCCCGTCCCGCCACCGGTGGCGGCGGCGCGGCCGCGTTCTCGTCGCGGGCGGGCGGGCGTCGCTCCGGTCGCTGATCGATCGTCACGGTTGTCACCCTGGCCGGGTGGCAACCGTGACGTCCATGCGGACCTGCACGGCTGTCATTCGGTTCGGGTGACGACCGTGACGTCCAGGCCGATCTGCACCAGACGCCGGATCAGGCCCCGGCCTCCGCCCACGCCCGCCGCCACCCGGTCCACCGTGCAGCGGGCCACGAGCCGGTACCCGTCTCTTATACACATCTCTGAT
>KL571339.1:0-944 GCA_000715855.1 Actinoplanes liguriensis | reverse complement strand
ATGTGTATAAGAGACAGGAATCACCTCGCAGGAGCCACCCCGGACGCTGAGCACCCCGGTGAGCTGGCCGCGCCGGCACCCGGTGCTCCGGAACCCGATCTCCGGGTACCGCTCGGTGTCCAGGAAGCGCCGCCCGCGGATGTCCCGGTCGCGCCGCGGATCGTCGCTGGTGAAGGTCGCCGGGTCCAGCTCGGCCGAGGCGATCGACCGCGACGGGTCGGCCCCGGCGCTGACGGTGCCCCCGGTGATCGCCATCGTCGCGTGAACCGGCTTCAGCCCGAAGGCGTGGGCCGCCGTGATCCGGCAGGTCGAGCGGGCCGGGTCGATGGTGTACGTGCCACTGCGAATCTCGCTGAGCGTGTTCGTCGTCATGCCCACAGCCTCCGGCGAGCCGGGCCGCCGGACCTCAGTGCCGGCACTGACTTCCGCCACGTAACCGCGCGCCCAGCTGCGTCCGATTGCCCACGCCCAGCTTGGCCAGCGCGTTGCGGACGTGCGTCTCCACGGTCCGCTCCGAGATGTGCAGGCGCCCGGCGATCTCCCGGTTCGCCAGCCCGGTCGCAGCCAGCTCGGCGATCTCCCGCTCACGGAAGGTGAGATCGTCACGGGCCAGCTCGGTGGCGCCGGCGAGCAGCCCGGCCAGCCCCAGCCGCCGGGCCGTGGCCAGCACCTCCACGGCCAGAGCGCGGGCGCGTCCGGGATCGATCGGTTGCAGCGCCCGCGCGAAGTCGAGCCGGGTCCGGGCCAGGAACGCCGCCGCCCCGATCCGCTCCTCCATCGCGATCGCCCGCTCGAAGTGCCGCGCCGCGTCCTCGTGGCGGCCGAGCGCGGCGGCCATCACGCCGAGCGCGCGGGAAGTCGTGCCGTAACAGGCGGTCGTCGAGTTCAGGTAGCGCGAAGGCAGCGGCTCCAGCAGCGCGTACGCGGTCCCGGTCAGCGGCAGG
>KL571338.1:51824-52311 GCA_000715855.1 Actinoplanes liguriensis | reverse complement strand
GGACGTGGTCGAGCACCGCGGGGCGCCAGTGTTCGAGGCGATCGCGGAGGCGATGACGGCGATCCGTGAGGGGGCCGCGGAGGATCCGGACGATCTGCTGCGGGAGGCCTACATGCGGACGGTGCTGCGGGAGGTCCGGCGCGAGCACGAGAACATCGCGGTCGTCTGCGGGGCCTGGCACGTGCCGGCGTTGACCCGGAAGGCGCCGGTCAAGGAGGACACCGCGCTGCTCAAGGGGCGGCGCAAGGGCAAGGTGGCGTTCACCTGGGTGCCGTGGACCTATGGGCGGCTGGCGTCGTGGTCCGGCTACGGCGCCGGGGTTTCCTCGCCGGGGTGGTATCACCATCTGTTCACGAGCGCGGATTCGGTCGTGCCGCGATGGCTGGTGGACGCGGCCGGGGTGCTGCGGGCCGAAGGGGTGCCGACCTCGTCGGCGCACGTGATCGAGGCGACGCGGCTGGCCGAGACGCTGGCGACGCTGCGGGGG
>KL571338.1:47497-51587 GCA_000715855.1 Actinoplanes liguriensis | reverse complement strand
CGCCGAGGCGGTGATGTGCGACGGGGAGCCGTTGCGCACCGCGCTGATCAATCGGCGGCTGGTGGTCGGTGAACGGCTCGGCGCGGTGCCGGACGAGATGCCGTCGGTGCCGCTCGCCAGGGATCTGACCGCCCAGCAGCGGACGCTACGGCTCAAACCCGAGGCCACCGACCGGGAGCTGAAGCTCGACCTGCGCAAGGACACCGACCTGCGGCGCAGCCGGCTGCTGCACCGGCTGCGGACGCTGGACGTGCCGTGGGGCGAGGCCGCCCCGGGCCGCCGCGGGACCGGGACCTTCCGTGAGGAGTGGGTGCTGCGATGGCAGCCCGAGTTCGCGGTGCGGCTGGTCGAGGGCAGCATGTGGGGCACCACGGTGGCCGGGGCGGCGACCGCGCGGGTGATCCGGCGGGCGCGGGCCGCGACGACGCTCGCCGAGGTGACCGGGCTGCTGGAGACGTGCCTGCTGGCGGAGCTCCGGGAGGCGTATCCGGAGGTGCTGGCCGCGCTGGACACCCGGGCGGCGCTGGACGCGGACATCCACCACCTGATGGCGGCGCTGCCGGCGCTGGCCCGGACGTTGCGGTACGGGGACGTCCGGCGGACCGACGTGGCAGGCCTCGCGACCGTGACCGCCAGTCTGCTGAAACGCATCTGCGCCGGGCTGCCGTCGGCGGCCGGATCGCTCTCCGACGACGCGGCGAAACAGCTGCGTGACGGCATGGACGGCGTGCACCGGGCGGTCAGCCTGCTCGCCGACGACGAACTGCGGGAGTTGTGGCTGGCCACGGTCGGATCGCTGGCGCGGCGGCCGGATCTGCACGGCCTTCCGGCGGGTCGCCTGACCCGGCTGCTGCTCGACGCCGGGCGACTCGATACCGTTGAGGTGCGCCGCCGGCTGCGGTTGCCGCTGACCGTGGGCACGCCGTCGGCGCACGCGGCCGCCTGGGTCGAGGGATTCCTGGCCGGGGGCGGTCTGCTGCTGGTGCACGACGACGCGCTGCTCACACTGGTCGACGAGTGGCTGGCGGACGTGCCGGCCGAGGCGTTCGAGAATGTCCTGCCGCTGTTGCGGCGTACGTTCGGGACGTTCGAGGCCGGAGAGCGACGGGCCATCGGTGAGCGGGTGACCGGGCCACGGGTGGGAACAGCCCATGCCGGTGTCGCGGCGATCGACGAGAAGCGGGCGGTTTCGGTGCTGCCCGCGCTGAGCGCCCTACTCGGGCGCGAGATCCACATCCGGGAGGACGTATGAGCAGTTCAGAGCTTTTTTCACACTCCGCTGAGCCGCCGCCGTCGGGCGAGGTCGCGGCTCAGCCCGCGGAACTGACCTTTTCGCACCCGACGCCGGATGCGGCGGACGGGTCGCGGGCCGGGGCGGCGATGCCGCCGGAGCGGATCTTCTCGCACTCGAAGGCCGGTGCCGACGCACCCGACCGGGGGCGGGCGGGCGCCGGGAGGGCGGAGGCTTCCGGCGGGAGCGGACGTGGCGATCGGATGAGAGGGGGTGGCCGGAGTGGCCGGGCGGATGACCCTGGTCAGGGCAAAGATGGTCGCCGCCGGGGCGCGGGCGGGCGACCGGGGAGAACGGATGGCTGAGCCCGGTGACCGGGGAGGGCCGGCGGTGGAGCCCGGAGTGCTCGCTGAGCCCGGCGACCGGGGAGAGCCCGCGGACGGGCCGGCGGTGGGGCCCGGAGTGCTCGCTGAGCCCGGGGACGCGGGGCGGGAACGACGGCGGCGGTGGCGGCTCGTGCTCGGTGGGGCGGCCGAGGAGTCGCTCGGCAAGGCCGAAGGGCGGGACGGGGCGATGGACGGCGCGCTCGCCGCGCTCTACGACGCCGCGGGGGACGGTGACAACCCGGCCGTGAAACGGTCGGCGGGGCTGGGCGGGTCGGCGCCGAAGGTGGCGCGGTGGCTCGGCGACATCCGCGAGTACTTTCCGAGCACCGTCGTGCAGGTGATGCAGGCCGACGCGATCGAGCGGCTCGACCTGACCCGCCTGCTGCTGGAGCCGGAGATGCTGGCCGCCGTCGAACCGGACGTGCACCTGGTCGGCACGCTGCTGTCCCTCAACCGGGTGATGCCGGAAGCGACCAAGGACGCCGCGCGGCAGGTGGTTCGCACGGTCGTCGAGCAGTTGGAGCGACGGATCGCGCAGAAGACCCGGGCCGCGGTGTCCGGCGCGCTGAACCGGGCCGCGCGGATCAACCGGCCCCGGCACGCCGACATCGACTGGGACAAGACCATCCGGGCGAATCTCAAGCACTACCAGGCCGAGCATCGGACGGTGATCCCGGAGCGGCTGGTCGGATACGGGCGGCGGACCACCGCCGTACAGCGGGATGTGATCCTCTGTGTCGACCAGTCGGGCTCGATGGCGTCGTCGGTGGTCTTCTCCGGGGTGTTCGCGGCGGTGCTGGCGTCGATGCGGTCGCTGCGGACGTCGCTGGTCGTCTTCGACACCGCCGTGGTGGACCTGACCGAGCAGCTCAGCGACCCGGTCGAGGTGCTGTTCGGCACCCAGCTCGGCGGCGGGACGGACATCAACCGGGCCATCGCCTACAGCCAGACGTTGATCACCCGGCCGCGGGACAGCATCTTCGTGCTGATCAGCGACCTGTACGAGGGCGGCGTGCGGGACGAGATGCTGCGCCGGGTGGCCGAGATGACGGCGGCCGGGGTGCAGGTGGTGGCGCTGCTGGCGCTCTCCGACGAGGGTGCGCCGGCCTACGACCACGAGAACGCGGCGGCGCTCGCCGCGCTCGGGGTGCCGGCGTTCGCGTGCACGCCCGATGCGTTCCCCGACCTGATGGCGGCGGCGATCGAGCGGCGGGATCTGACGGCGTTCGCCGAGCGCTTCGCCGACCGGCAGGCCGCGGGCTGAACAGCCGGCTGCGGCGAAGCTCGGCAGTAACAGGGCCGGGACGCAGCCGGGCGCGGGACCAGCCGTCCCGCACCCGGTCACACCGCTGTCGCTCAGACTGCGATCGTTGAATGACCCGTCCGTCAAGAGCCGGCGGTCTCAGCCCTGACGGCCGCCGCCGTCCACGTAGCCGGCCATGCCCTCGGCCGCCGCGAGGCTCCGCAGCATCTGCTGGTGATGGGTGACGATCGGGGTGGCCTTGGTCGCGAGCTCCGTCACCGACGGATCGATGCCCTGGTCCACCTGCTCGGCGAGCATCCGCAGCGCGGCGCGGTGGCCGGCCAGCTGGGTCGAGATGTAGTACTCGTCGAACGTATCGGTGCCGGCAGCCTCGTACCGCTTAGCCTGGGCCTGCTGCTCCGCGGTGGGTGCGTCGGGCAGGATCACGCGGAGGCGGCGCGCGGTCTGGTACAGGTCCGAGTCCATCCGGATGTGGTCGACCATGAAGGTGCGGGCCAGGGTCTTGAGCTGCGGATTCGTGGTCTTTGCCCAGGCTGTCCGGCCGCCCGCGATCTCGGCGAGGTTGACCTGGTGGGCGGCTTTGAGGAAGTCCGCGTCCTGGCCGCCGGCCTCCTCTTGGCCGGAGGCAACCTCCTGGCCGGGGGCTGTGGAGCGGACCGGGGCCGCGGCTTGGGCGGCGGCGGGCAGCGCCAGGAGCCCGGCGATGCCGAGCGCTACGGGAATTCGGCATAAAAGCATACTCATCTCCTCGAATAGGGCATCTTTACCCTAGTCAAGAAGATGTCGCTTTTTGTGGCATTGCCCGCCTCACTGGGTCCAGCGGAGGAAGCGGTTGAAAAGGTCGGACGCGGCTGCCTGGGGCATGTCCTTGGCGGCTTCCTCGAGGTAGTTCCACATCAGCACGGCCAGATCCATCCGACCGTGCCTGACGGTCAGCGCGACCTGGGCAGGGGTGCAGGGCCACGGCCGGCCACAGACCCGGCAGTCCCACGACGGCCGCGCGGGGAGGTGCTCCGCTTCCTCGGCCACGTGGCCTCCCTCCGAATCCGGGCACGGCGGCACGTCCCCGGATCCGTCCGCCATCGCACCCGTGCACCACACGATGCGCGCGCCGCCCAGCACGGTCAACCGGCGGACGCTCCACTCCCCCTCTCCGGGTGACGCCATCGACCGATAGCCGACAGACGGCTGTCTCTTATACACATCTCT
>KL571338.1:45195-47257 GCA_000715855.1 Actinoplanes liguriensis | reverse complement strand
CCCGACGCCGCGAACCGGCAGTGAGTGGAGGAGCGGAAAGAAGCAGAAGAACGCCCGTTATGTCCCGCTCTTTGGAAACATGAGATCAGGACGCGACCGTGGAGGACGGTGAGATGACCGATCAGGAGCAGTACGACTACGTGCAGAACGGTAGCGTGTACGCCTCCGCGGCGGCCACCGCACCCCACCGCAACCTGCGCCGCAAACAACTGGTCGCCGGCATGGGTGGTGCGCTGGCCCTGATCGCCGGGGCCTATCTGATCACCACACAGGTCATGGAGACCCACCAGCAGACGCTTCCCGAGCCGGCCGCGCTCGCCCCGCTGACGACGGCGGCGACGACGCCCGGGATCGACGGGACGGGCGTTTCCGCCGTACCGGGAAATCTTCAGGCTTCTCGGACGACACACCCGGCGCAGATCGCGAAGCGGGCGCCCTCGCCCACGCCGGCCGCTCTCGCCGGTCTCGCGTCGGCCCCCGCGCCACCGGCGCAGACCGCGGCGGGGGTGCCGCAGGCCATGGTCACCCGCCGGGTCGAGACGGTCCGCAACGGGACGGTACGGGTGTCGAGCGCCCGCTTCGACCTCACCGGCCAGAGCGATCTGCAGCTCGCCGCGGATCCGGGACACGCCGTGGGCGACGGGGTGTACTGCACGAACCGGGTGCGGTTCGCCGCGGACGAGCCGGTCACGACCCGCACCGGTCTGCTGTTGTGCTGGCGTACCTCGGACGACCGCAGCGTGGTCACGATGGCGGTCGCCGCCCACGGCGTGCCCGATCCGAGTGACAGCGTGGACATCATCGAACAGGAATGGGCGACGCTCGACTGAGCGCCGCCCCTCCCCTGCCGGAGTCTCAGCCGATCACGATCTCGCTGGTCGCGCCGGCGACCGTCGTCGTGGCCGGGACGACCACGCGGAACTGCTGCCCGCTGGTCAGGCCGCTGACCGTCACGCTGGTCGTCGTGCCGCTGGTGGTGAACTGCAGCGCCTTCTTCCACACACCGCCGGTGAGCTGCTGCACCTCGGCGGTCAGTCCGGCCGGCGACGCGATGCTGACGGTCATGACGCGGCTGCCGGTGCGGGTCGCCTTCGCGGTGCTGCGCACGGTGTACGTCGCGGTGCCGGTGGCCGCCTCGTTGGCGTCGGTCGCGGCGATCCGGAGCTGGAGCTGGTATCCGCCGGTGGCGACCCGGTTCGCGGTGACGACGCCGGTGGCCGAGGTGACCACGTCGACGCACTGGAACGCCTTGCCGGTCTCGGCGACGCAGAGCTGGGCGTTCTTCTTCACCCAGGGCTGGCCGGCCGCGGTGACGGTGAAGCTGGTGACCGTGGTGCTGTTGTAGGCCAGGTCGGCCGAGGCCACGTTGGGGACGATGACCGGCTTGGCCTTGATCGCCGGGCTGGTCGAGACGGACGGCGACGCGCTCGGCGCCTTCGACGTCGGCGCGGTGGTCGGCGCACTGGTCGGGGCACTGGTCGGGGCACTGGTCGGGGCACTGGTGGGCGCGGACGACGGGGCCTTCGAAACAGACGGGGAAGTCGTCGGAGAGCTGGTCGGGGCGCTCGTGGCGACGGCCGCGAGGGCAGCCACGGCGTCGACCCGGCCGTACCCGTAGTCGTTGTCCCGACCGGCACTGCCGAGGTCGACGGCGGACCTCTCCAGGGCCTGCTCGATCTGGTCCGGCGTCAGGTTCGGCTGCGCCGCCTTGAGCAGCGCGGCCAGCCCGGCGACGTGCGGCGACGCCATCGAGGTGCCGCTCATCCCGGCGTAGCTGCGGCCCAGCGCGGACGGGTAGGTGCTCACGATGCCCGACCCGGGCGCGGCCACGTCCACGTAGCTGCCCGCGTTCGAGTAGCTCGCCACCTTGTCGGCGGAGTCGGTGGCGGCGACCGCGATCACACCGGTGTCAGCGGCCGGGTAGCTCGTCGGGCTGCCACTGCCCCGCTCATTGCCGGCCGCGGCGACCACGGTGACACCCTTGCTCCGCGCGTACGCGATGGCGTTGCTGACCGACGCAAGCTGCGACGTCGAGCCGATCGACATGTTGATCACCTGAGCG
>KL571338.1:43961-45005 GCA_000715855.1 Actinoplanes liguriensis | reverse complement strand
TCCGACATGTAGCCGCTGCCGTCCGCGCCGAGAACGCGTACCGGAAGAATGGTGGTGCCCGGAGCCACCGAGGAGACGCCGATCGTGTTCCCGGTGACCGCGCCGATCGTGCCGGCCACGTGGGTGCCGTGCCCGTTCGGGTCGGTGTTGCCGCCGGTCTTGTCGGCGATCGCGTCCCAGCCGGTCAGAACCTTGCCGGTGAGGTCGACGTGGCTGCCGTCCACCCCGGTGTCGATCACCGCGACGGTCACGCCCGCGCCGGTCGACTTCGCCCAGGCGTCCGTGGCGCGCATCGTGGCGAGATCCCACTGCTGGCTGCGGTAGAGGTCACTGCCGGTCGGCGCGTCCAGCGCCACAGCCTTCGCGTCGAGCTCGACGCCGACCGCGTTCTCCGCCCGCTGCGCCTTCTCGACCAGCTCGGTGGCGCTCTTCTTGTCGGTCGCCTCCTTGACGGTGACGACCGGCCTGCCGTGCTTGTCGATCGTGGTCGAGACCACCCGGACCGGCTTCTCCGGCGACACGGTGGCCGGGACGAGCTGGTCGGCGCTCTCGGTCAGGCCGTAGGTGACCGGGGTCCAGTCCGCGGTGCCGGTGGGCAGGGCGAACGCGGCGACACCGGCCAGCGCGGCGGTGGCAACGGCTCCAACGGCGTACCGGCGCAGAACAACCTTCATCGACCACAACCTCCAGCTCGAAGACGTGTACTACGTTCTTCGGCTGGGGTTGTGAGTCGAGGTTTCGCCAGGTTGCCGTCCGGGTGCGGGCGTTCCCTGCGCTGGCTTCGCTTGCTTTTCCCGTACGGTCAGTAGGGCGCGACGATGAACGCCGACCCGCTGGTCATGATCGTCGGATTCGCCGCCGGGGACCCGGGAACGCCATCTTCGACGAGCGTGAGGAAATAGGCGTCCTCGGGGACCCCCGAGAGAATCAGTGTGCAAACCAGCTCCGTGTCGGTCACGACCGTCACGGAGGAGCACTCGGACACTCCGCGGTTGTTCACTGAATTGAACACGCCGTTGACCAGGAGCAGGTGGGCGTGGTTAC
>KL571338.1:41762-43710 GCA_000715855.1 Actinoplanes liguriensis | reverse complement strand
ATGTGTATAAGAGACAGCGTCGATGGTGACCACGGAACCGGTCGGAGCCGTGCCGGGCGCGATGGTGATGCTGTTGCTGTACGTGAACGGGATCGAGTCCCCACTACTGCCGTCGTTGTCCGGATCCAGGCTGCTCACCGTCCCGCCGGGGGTCGTCACGGTCACCGCCAAGCCGGTCGCCCCGCCCCGGGGCCCGGTCGTCGCGGTGAAGCTGCCGCCACTCGCCGCGACCTTGATGTTGGTGAGTGCCACGCCCCCGATACTGGCGGAGAGTTGCCCAGAGATGAATCCGGTGCCGTTGACCGTGATCGTCTGCCCGCCTGCGGCCGGGCCGCTCGTCGGGGCGATCGTGGTGATCGTGGGACGGGCCACCACGGTGTAGGTGGACGAGGCCAGAAGTGTGCCCGAGGCAGTGGAGTCGGTGTCGTATACACAGACGTACCACTTGGATGTGGTCTGCGAGCCGATGACTGCCAGGCCCGAGGTGTTGATGCCGTTGCCGGACGGAAACTCGGCGGATGGAATCTTGAAAGCGATCTTCGTGCCGGTGATCCGGGTGACGTCCTGAGGATCCACCGAAACAGCACCGGCGGTCGTGGACGTGCCCGACGCGGCAATCTGGGTGACTGCCCTCGGCGTGGAGGCGCAGGCCGAGAACTGGAACTGGACGGTGGGGACCGACCCTGCGGGAAAGACGACCGGCGCCGTACTGGTCCCGGGGACCGTGCCGACAATGGTGTTCCCGCCACCACTAGGACCAGCACTTGCACTCAGCGTCATGCTGGCGACGGCATACGCCGGAGCGGCTGCCCCCGCGATACTACAGACCATTGCAGCTAGCGAGGTCAGACAGGCCGACCGCCTCATCGAATGCTCCCACGGTGTCGTCACGGAAAGTTACATAGGCAGCCTAGCCACCTGGTGGCCCGATTTTCGGGGAAGCCGGATGCGCCTCAGCTTGCCGCGCTCCCAAGAAACTCACAGCAGTGAGTCATCGGTTCTGCTCCGCCGTTTGGTCACGATTGGGACGATTACTTGGTATGCCGCGACGCAACCTCGGAGGAAAGGACAGATGGCGCCAAGCAATCACGATCGGACCGCACGGCATCTGCGGATCACGGCGCGAGTCGCCGTCATTCTTTGCGGAGGCTCTCTCCTCGCCGCCTGCGGCTCGGCCGAACCGGTGGCGAACGGTCCGGCACCCGTCTCTCCCAGCTCCGCGATGAGTTCGCCCGGCACCGGAGAAGGCGGAGTCGGCCGGGCTCAGGCGGTGGGACCGATGATCGGACCGAAGCAGTCGGTTCTGGACTCGGTGGAACAGACCGAGCAAGGATCTTTCAAGAGCGGAGGCACCCTGCGGGTGGTCTCCGCGCGTGGAAATCTCTCCGGCCAGCGAGAGTTGAAATGGGTAGCCGGAGGCGTCGAGCCATACCGGAACGCCTCATGCACACAGCGTTTTCGCCTGGGCAACGAAGAAAAACCGGCCAGGAAGGCGAACCTGTTGCTGTGCTGGCGGACCGGCGCTGAGAAAAGCGTCATTGCGGTGCTGGTCGACCCGAACGGCAAGCCCTCCAAGGCAAAAGCGGTTCGAGCGTTGGACAAGAAGTGGCGCAGCATGGGCTGACACACGTTCAACAGCGATTTCTGACTACACGCGGCCGGTCTCGGATACGTGCGGCTGCAGAGGTTCGCACGACCGGCCGGCTCGAATGACGGGGGAACATGGGAAACGTAGAGAATCCGGAAAACGAACCCGAGCACGAAGATCTCACACCGAATCGCCGAGCCGCCAAGAACAGGCGGACTCTGGGATACGCGACAGGCGCTGCTGTGGTTCTCGCTGGGGGTGCCTTCTGGATCACCCAATCACAGATGTCGCACCAGGAGAGCCTTCAGGAGCCACCACCCGTCGTTGTCATTGGAGAAGCACTGTCTCTTATACACATCT
>KL571338.1:35278-41569 GCA_000715855.1 Actinoplanes liguriensis | reverse complement strand
CCATCAGAGATGTGTATAAGAGACAGGCCGACGAGAGGGAACGCGGCTTCCGCGAGAAGAAGCAGTCCGCGGCCGAGATTCGCAAGGAGATCGAGGAGGCACGGGCCAAGGCCGCAGCGGACGGCTTCGCGTTGCAGCGTCCGCCGAAGGAGGACTCGAAACGCGGCTCCGCTGCCGAGGCGGCCGCGTCGATCAACGAGTGGACCGAGAAGGTCAAGAACGGCTCGGTCCGCGTGACGACCGCTCATCGCGACCTCACCGGCGAATCGGCACTCCTGATCGCCGGCGACCGCGGTAAGTCCGTCGGCGGCGACGTGAACTGCACGAACAAGGTGCGCTTCAGTCAGGACGCGCCGGCGATGGAGCGCCCGACGATGTTGTTGTGCTGGCGGACCTCGTCGGATCGCAGCGTGGTGACGATGATGGCAACGCCGGACGGCGAACCCTCGGCAGGCGCCAGCGTATCGATCATCAATCGCGAGTGGGCCAAGCTCGGCTGATCCCGATCAGCGAAAACGGCCCGGCGAAAATTCGCCGGGCCGTTCTGCACGTTCACCGAAGACGAAACAGCCGGCCCGCGATGCGGACCGGCTGCCCATCGTTACCACTTGCGCAGTTCAGGTCACCTGGATCAGAAGTCGGCGACCGTGAAGGTCGAACCGCTGTTGATGACCGACTTCATCAGGTTGCCGCTACTCTGCGCGTCGACAGCGCCGCTGTTGACCACCGTCAGGGTGTAGGTACCGACCGGCACCTCGGGAAGCGTGGCAGTCGTACCGGTGATCGTGTAGTTACCGCTCGAGGCGCCGCCAGAAACCGCGGAAAGCGTAGCGCTGGTCGGGCTGTTGACCGCCGCGATGTACTGGCCGGAAAGGTTGGTACCGGACACCACACGCCCGACGTCGTTGCTGGTGAACTGAGCTCCAGCAGCTGAGGTCACGGCGGTGCTGTTGTTCGCGAAGGTGATGTCGGAAACGACCCGAGCAGGATTCAAGGTCAGCGTGGTCGCGGTCGAGATGGCCGCGGTCGGAGCCTTGTTCAGGGTCACCCTGGTCGGGTCGATGACCGCGGTGATGTAAGTGTTGGCCCCGAGGCTGGTCGAGCCGGTCACGGTCTGGCCGACGTCACCCGGGCCGAAGTTGCCTGCGGCTGCGGTCAGTGTGGTGTTGGAAACCGTTGCGGAGACAGTCCGCGTGGCGTTCAGCGGTACGCCGCCACCCGCCAGGTACAGCGAGCAAAGCAGCTCGGTGTCGCTGATCACGACGACGTTCAAGCACTCCGTGACCTGCCCGTTGGCCTTCAGTAGACCGGTCTTCGTGGGGTCGTAGGTGCCCTTGACGAGATAGACGTGCGCGTTGTTGTCGTCCGGCGTCTTTCCCGTCGTCGTGCCGAAAGTGAGACTCGAAAGGTTTGTGCCGGTAACCGAGACGTCCGTACGGGCCTTTGAGTTCGACGACGTGTTCGGGGTGACGCTCAGGCCGTTGGCGTAGGTGAAGGCGTTGGCGAGCGTCGCCGTACCACCCTCGCTAGCGGTGTGCACCAGCGAGAAGGGACCGCCCGCCGCGTGCGCCGGGATGGCAACGGTGGCCAGCGTGCCCGCACCGTTCACGGTCGGCGAGACCGAAGTTCCGCCGAGCGACCAGGTTCCGGCACTGTCCAGGCCCGTCCCGGCGATCAGCAGAGTGCCGCCGCCCTGAGTTCCCGCGGCCTTCGGCGAAACGGTGGCGAGCGTCGGAGTCGCACCGACATGGTAGGTACCGCCGGCCGCTTCCGCCTTCGCCACGAGAGTCCAGGCAGCGGCAGCTGACCCTGGCGCAGCACCGGGGGCTCCATATGCGCAGACAACGTAGTCGTTGCCGGAGGTAATGCCACCCGTCGCAGTGGCGCCGGCCGGAACGGTGAATGCCAGCTTGGTGGGGCTGATCACCGTGACAGAAGCTGGCGCTACCCAGGGGTAGGAAGGGCTCGACGCCGTGACCGATGCCGTACACGTCGCCGCGTTCTCCAGCGTGACGCCGGTCGAGCCCTGGACGAACGAGTTCGCAGCGGTGGACTGGGTCGGCACGGTGAGTGTGATGACGTTGCCGCCCGCTGTAGGGCCAGAAGACGGGCTGACCGTGGCCTGTATAAGAGACAGGGACTGGCAGTCAGGACGGCCGCCGCGGTGACGCCGACCACGGCCCCGATCGGCAGAATCTTCCTGCGAGGGGATGGTGCGTTCTCCATTTGCATGGGTGGGCCTCCTACGGTCACCAATGACCGCATTGGGATAAGGGTTTCGTGGCCCGGACCAGATAGGAGCTTCGGGCCGTCTCGCGGAAAAGCGTATCCGGCCGCATGCGAGCAGATGCCCAGAGCGATGAAGTTCGCTTGACTTTTTGGTGCTCGGAAAGGCTTCACTAACATAAAAATCGATCGCCGCTCTCGAAATAGAAGAATTCGGATCGGCAAGATGAATGATCAGACATTAAAAGAGGCTGGCCACCCTCCCGAGGGGTGACCAGCCGAAAAAAACCGTATTCGATTCTTCAGAAAATCCGGACCGGCTCAGTAGGCCGCGACAGTAAATATCGAACCGCTGGTCACCTTGCTCTGGAACGTCGGCCCCGCCGCACCGGTGTTGACGACCGTCACCACGTATGCGCCCTCGGCCGGAGCCGAGTTGGCCGTGGTGCCGTCAGCCGGGTTGATGCTCTTCGTGAGATCAAGGTTGCACACCAGCTCGGTGTCCCCGATCAGGAGCACGTCGGTGCATTCCGCGGTCGGACCGTTGGTCCGCTTGTCCGTGTCGCTGCTTTGCGAGGCATCAGTCGCGGCGTTGTAGGTACCCGCGACCAGGAAGATGTGCCCGACCGCGCTCAGCGAGTTCGTCGGCGCCGTCCAGTCCAGGGCGGAGAACCCGACACCGCTGATGTCCAGCGTCGCCGAAGTCGCGCCGGCATTCGTGTTGGGCGTGACCGTAATGCCGTTCAAATAGCTGTAGTCATCGTCGGTCTGGGCGTCATCGGTGCTGTCGACGGCGCCACCGGTCGCCGTGACGACAAGGACCAAATCATTACCCGCGGCCCGGGACGGCGTGACCGCGGTGAACTGGGTGCCCGTCGTGTTGACCGTCACGCTCGTGAGCGCACTGCCACCGATGGTGGCGGTCGTACCCGCGGTGAAGCCGGTGCCGGTCACGGTCACCTTCTGGCCACCGAGGGCCGGTCCGCTCTCCGGCGTGATGTTGGTGATCGTCGGCGCCGCGGCGATGGTGTACGTCCCGGACGCGAGCAGGCCACTCGTGGTCGCATTGCCGACCGTGTTGCCCGCGTACACGCAGACGTTGTACTTGGCCGTCGTCTGCGCCGGGCTGGTGGTCAGTGCGAGGCCGGTGGCGTTGTACGTCTCCGCGCCGGTCCCGTTCGCGTTCAGCGCCGCGGTCGGCGTCGTGATCACGATCTTCGTGTCGGTGACCTTGCGAACATTGGCCGCCGGGACCGCGATGATGCCGGCCGACTGCACGAGCGCCGCGCTGACCACGCGTTCTACCGGATTCGCGTAGCTCACGGGACAGGCCGTGTAGGCGAACAGCACGTACGGCGTCACACCGGTGAAAACCGAGGTCGACGCCGTCGCGGTGATGGAGGTGGCGACTCCGGACGGGCCTGAGGCCGAGCTGAGGGTCAGCTTCGCCTCGGCGTACGCCGGGGTCATGATGCCCAGCGCGGCGATGGTCGCCGCGCCGGTCGCGATCCCGGCGCGGCGACGCCAGCGCGCGCAGGATGCACTTTGAGACTTGCTCATGCGAGGTCCTCCTACGGTCATCGATGACCGTGTCGGTGAAGTTGGGTGGGGCCCGCGCAAGCCCTGCTCCGCCAGGCCTTCTCGCCGGAAGCGTAGCTATTTGTGGGTGTTCAGTTACCCAAAGTGAGGAATCTGATGAGATGCCGGACGATAGCCGATCTCACGACTAAAATCCGCGCATCACAGACGCCGATCACGGCATAGATCTACCCTGGAAAAAACTAGTGAGCGCTTGAGAGAGCTGTCTCACGGGGTGTCCCTGGACGCGGCGAGAGCACTTCGAACCCTTAACGAAGGGCCGAGGCCAATCCGCTGGGCCGCGATCAACACCATGGTCCGCCGCCTCGATCGCGGCCGACCCGCCGCCCGCTGCACGTCCGGATAGCAGCCCTCTCAAACACTCACTGGGGGCAGCCTCAGCTGAATTGCCGCAGGAAGGCTTACCTAACCATTGTTGATTCTCAGAAATGTCATCGCCGAAATGGTGTGGGCTACCGGAGGAATGGTTACATTCGAACGTGGAGAAAGTGGTTGCTGGAGGGAGGGACGCGCGATGACTCAGATGATGAACATGCCCAGGGTTCAGACCTGCACGGTTACGGACTGTGGCTACAACCACGACGGATGCACCGCGTTCGCGATCACGATCGGGGACTTGAACGCGGAGTGTGACACGTTCATCGGGTCCGGCCTGACGGGCGGGATGGGTGTGGCGACCGCTCAGGTGGGCGCCTGCAAGCGGGCCGACTGCAAGTACAACAACGATCTGGAATGCCGCGCCCCGGCGATTACCGTGGGCGCCTCCTCGGATCGGGCGGACTGTTTGACCTACGAGAAGTAAAGAGCCGAACCCCAGCCGCCGCCCCGCGATCGTGGGGCGGCGGTCTGTTGACACCGGCCGACGCCCGCGCTAGGTTCTTCTCACATCGAGATCTACTCAAGTTGAGAAGGACAAGACATGAGCGACGAGGCGAGCTTCCTTGCCGGGTACGACCCCGGGGACTACCCCTCCATCGCCGTGACCGTCGACGTCGTGGCGCTGACGATCCGGGACGGCGCGCTCTGTGTCCTGCTCGTCGAGCGCGGCGAGCAGCCGTTCACCGGCCACCGCGCGCTGCCCGGCGGCTTCGTCCGCGAGGAGACGCTCGACGAGGCGGCCCTGCGGGAGCTGGCCGAGGAGACCGACGTCCGGCTCGCCGGGGACCGGGTGCACCTGGAGCAGCTCAGGACGTACGGGAATCCCGGCCGCGACCCCCGGATGCGCGTCGTCTCGGTCGCCTACCTCGCGTTCGCCCCGCACCTTCCGGAGGCGACCGCAGGCAGTGACGCCGCCCGGGCCTACTGGGTCCCGGTCGAGGACGCGAAGGATCTCGCCTTCGACCACGACCAGATCCTGGCCGAGGGGCTGGAGCGGGCCCGCGACAAGCTGGAGTACACGCCGCTCGCCACCGCGTTCGTCGGCACCGAGTTCACCATCTCCGAGCTGCGCCAGGTCTACGCGTCGGTGTGGGGCGAGGAGCTGCACGCCGGGAACTTCCACCGCAAGGTGCTCTCCGTGCCGGGGTTCGTCGAGAGCACGGGCGAGACCGCGTCGCGCGGCGGTGAGCGGGGCGGGCCCAGGGCGAAGCTCTATCGGGCCGGCGACGCGCGGCTGCTGCACCCGGCGCTGCTCCGGCCGACCAGGGAGGACAGAGTCCGATGAACACGGGGTTCGCCGGGACGTTCGACGAGGTGGCCGCGCGGATCGCGGCGGCGAGCACGTTCGCCGAGCTGGTCGACGAGACCGGGATCGGGATCGAACGGCAGGCCTACCGGATCCTTTCCAGGATCGTCCACCCGGATGTCGCCGGGAACGAGCGGCGAGGCCTGGCCACCGAGACGTTCGCCAGGCTGAACACGCTTTACAACGAGCGCAACCAGCGCACGCCGGATCTCAGTGGTGATCTGGCGGACCTCTTCGAGGACGGTCCCCTGCTCGTCAAGGTCGTCCGCAGCCGGGCCAACAACGACCTGATGGCCGCCGAGGCCACCGCCCTGCGGCGGCTGCGCACGCACGGCCACCCGAACTACCGCGCCTACGCACCCGAGCTCAAGGACACGTTCGACTACCACGGCCGTACGGCGAATGTGGTGAAACGACAGCAAGGATTCCGCAGCCTTGCCGAATCGGCGGACCTGGACCCGGCGGATCTGATCTGGGTCTGGCGGCGGCTGCTCGCCGGCCTGGGCTGGGCGCACCGCGCGGGCGTCGTGCACGCCGCGGTGTTCGAGGAGCACGTGCTGATCGACCCGCGCGTCCGCGGGCTGGTCCTGGTCGACTGGTGCTACTCCGCCGCGGTCGGCGCGCGACCGAAAGCGCTCATCGCCCGGCGGGAGGCGTCGTACCCGCCGGAGATCCCCGCGTCGCGACCGGTCACCGCGGCCACCGACATCCATCTGGCGACCAGCCTGATGAAGCGCCGGTTCGGGCCGGACATGCCGCTCCCCTTGCGGCGGTTCGCCGAT
>KL571338.1:32287-35059 GCA_000715855.1 Actinoplanes liguriensis | reverse complement strand
ATGTGTATAAGAGACAGCGCCACGGATGCGCCCGCAGAACGCGTGGCAGCTCCTGGCCGAGCTCGACGAACTCATCCCCTCGCGATACCGAAACTGATCAGGAGGCCCCCGATGGGAAGCGGACGCTGGTCCACCGACGTCTACACCGCCGCCGAGAACTTCCGCGCGGCGACCGGCCAGAGCGCCTTCGCCTACAGTGACGCCGGAGCGCGCAAGGCCCACCCGGCGCTGGACCCGGAGGGCGTGTTCATGCGCGAGTGCCGGGACAGCGACGAGCACCCGGTGAGCACGCCGATCGTGGTGATGTTCGACGTCACCGGCTCGATGCGCAACGTTCCACGAGTGCTGCAGACCAAGCTGCCGCAGCTGCTCGGCATGCTGACCCGCAAGGGGTACGCGGCCGACCCGCAGATCATGTTCGGCGCGATCGGCGACGCCACGTGCGACCGGGTGCCGCTGCAGGTGGGCCAGTTCGAGTCGGACAACCGGATGGACGAGGACCTGTCCCGGATCGTGCTGGAGGGCGGCGGGGGCGGGACGAAGCAGGAGTCCTACGAGCTCGCGATGTACTTCCTGGCCCGGCACGTGCTGATGGACTCGATGGTCCAGCGGCAGCGCAAGGGCTACCTGTTCCTGATCGGGGACGAGCTGCCCTACCCGAAGGTCAAGCCGAAGGAGGTCAAGCGCGTGATCGGCGACGACCTGGCGGAGCCGATCCCGGTCGCGTCGATCGTGGCCGAACTGCAGCGCAAGTTCGAGGTGTTCTTCATCCTGCCCGCGTCGGCGAGCTACGGCGGGGACAGCGAGGTGCTGGCGGCCTGGCGCGAGCTGCTCGGGCAGAACGTGCTGGAGCTCGACGACCTGAACGCGGTCTGCGAGACGATCGCGCTGACGGTCGGGCTCGGCGAGGACAACGTCGACCTCGACGACGGCCTGGACGACCTCGCCGCACACGCCTCGTCGGTCGCCGGCGCGCTTGCCCGCAGAGCGGACAGGTCACCCCAGATCCGGCGGGTCTGATCATGGACGAGCATGTCGCGGTCGTCGATCTGGGCTACGGGGACGCCGGCAAGGGCACGGTGGTGGACGCACTGTGCCGCAACCAGCAGAGGCGGGCGGTGCTGCGCTTCAACGGGGGAGCGCAGGCCGCGCACAACGTGGTGACCGCGGACGGGCGGCACCACACGTTCAGCCAGTTCGGTGCAGGCACGCTGCGCGGCGTGCCGACCCACCTGACCCGGTTCATGGTCGTCGACCCGCTCGCGCTCTCCGCCGAGGCGGCCGCGCTCGGCAACCCGTACCACCTGCTCACGGTGGATGGGGACGCACTGCTCGCCACTCCGTGGCATCGCGCCGCGAACCGGCGCAGGGAGCGCTCGAACCGGCACGGCTCCTGCGGCATGGGCATCGGCGAGACCATGGCGTACGCGATGAGCAACCCCGACGCCCCACGGGTCGCCGACGTGCTGTCCCCGGTGCGGCTGCGACGCCGTCTGGAGAAGGTGCAGGAGGCGTACGGTTTCGCCGACGCCCCGGTCGACGACGTGGTCGAGGCGTTCACCGCGTTCGGCCGGGCGGTCCGGATCGTCCACGAGAGTTACACGATGCGGCTGCTGGCCGAGGGCCCGTGCGTGTTCGAGGGCGCCCAGGGGGTGCTGCTCGACGAGTGGCGTGGCTGGCATCCGCACACCACCTGGTCGACCACGACGTTCGACAACGTGGCCGAGCTGTGCCCGTCGTTCCGGCGGCTGGGCGTGGTGCGGACGTACACCACGCGGCACGGCGCCGGCCCGTTCGTCACCGAGAACCCGCTGCTCGACCTGCCGGAACGGCACAACGGGCACGGCGAGTGGCAGGGCGCGTTCCGGGCCGGGCACTTCGACGCGGTCGCGCACCGGTACGCCGTGGAGGTGGCCGGCGGCATCGACGAGCTCGCGGTCACCCACCTCGACGTGCCGTTGGTGAACCAGGAGCTCAAGATCTGTACGTCGTACCGGGTGGACGGCGAGGTCACCGACCGGATCGTCCCCGGCCCGCACCGCGACCTGGCCCACCAGGAGCGCCTGACCGCGTGGCTGAACCGCGCCCGGCCCGCTGAGCTGCACCGGCCCGCGGACTGGGCGTCCGCGATCGGGGCGCTGCTCGGGGCGCCGGTAACCCTGGAGTCGTACGGCCCGCGGGACAGCGACAAACGTTTCGTCCCCGTGGGAGTACATCCTCCGTCGGGGATACGACTCCCGGCGTATTGCCTGGTCTGACCGCTCCGGCAACGCTGAGAGCATCGGTTTTGAAGGGGGAAAGCCCGATGCGCTCCGTCTATCGTGCCCTGTCCGGTCTGATCGCTCTCGGCGTCGTCGTCCAGTTGGCGGCGATCGCCGCCGCCTGGTTCCTGGTGCTCGACGACGTCGACAAGGGTGGCGTCTTCGACAACAACACCCGCAACTGGGGTCACAACCTGCACAGTGTCGTCGGCATGATGGTGATCCCGTTGCTCGCCGTCGCGCTGCTGGTGGTCTCCTTCTTCGCCCGGATCCCGGGCGGGGTGAAGTGGGCCGCGCTCACGTTCGGCTCGGTCGTCCTGCAGATCGTCCTCGCCTTCGCCAGCTACAGCGTGGCCGGGCTGGGCGCGCTGCACGGGCTCAACGCGCTCGCCGTCGCCGGTCTGGCGCAGATGGCAAGCAAGCAGGCGGCCAAGGCACCGATCGCGCCGGTTGCCGTCGCCTGATGCGCACCTCGATCCGGGCCGCCATCGCCGGGGTGGCGGCCCTCGCC
>KL571338.1:30929-32084 GCA_000715855.1 Actinoplanes liguriensis | reverse complement strand
CTTCGCCGTGCTCGGGCCGGTCGGCTACTTCTGGTACGACAGCCTGGTGCCGGGCACCTACGACATGGCCACGATGGGCTACCCGGACTACGGGGGCGGCGTGCCGGTCGAGCACGACCACACGGCGGGGATGTCGGTCGCCGATCTGAAGGGGCCGAGCGGGACACCGGACGTCGCGGTGACGCTGACCGCCCGCAAGGACGGCGCAAGGTACACGCTGAACGGTGCCACGCCCGGGCCGGAGATCCGCGCCGAGCAGGGCCGGCTCGTCCAGGTGACGCTCGTCAACGAGTCGGTGCCGGACGGGGTGACCCTGCACTGGCACGGGGTGGACGTGCCGAACGGGGAGGACGGCGTCGCCGGGATCACCCAGGACGCGGTGCCGCGGGGGCAGAGCTTCGTCTACCGGTTCGTGGCCCGGGACGCCGGAACCTACTGGTACCACTCGCACCAGGTCTCGCACGAGCAGGTCAAGAACGGCCTGTTCGGCGCGCTCGTCATCACCCCGCGCGGGGCGAAGGTCCCGGACCAGGTCGCGATGATCCACACCTACCAGGGCAGACGCACGATCAACGGCACCCCCGGGGTCGCCGCGCTCACCGCGAACCTGCTGCGGGTGGTCAACACCGACGCCGGTCCGGTCCGGATCTGGGTCAGCGGGACCACGTTCCGTGTCACGGCGATCGACGGGCACGACGTCACCGAGCCCGCCCCGCTGCGGAACCGGGCCGTTCTGGTCACCGCGGGCGGCCGCGTCGACCTGCGACTCGACGGCCCCGGCCGGGTCGATGCGGGCGGGGGCGCGGCGGTCGCGGCCACCGGCGTGAACCCGGTCCCGCTGCCCGCGGAGACGGTGGACTTCCTCTCGTACGGGAAATCGGCTCCTCTCGGTTTTGATCCTTCGAAGGCCAACCGCGATTTCCGGTACGACATCGGCAGGCGCTTCGGATTCCTCGACGGCAAGCCCGGCATGTGGTGGACGGTGAACGGCCACCTCTTCCCCGACGTCCCGATGTTCATGGTGAAGACGGGCGACGTGGTACGGATGACGCTGCACAACGGCAGCGGCGAGGTCCACCCGATGCACCTGCACGGACATCACGTCGTGGTGCTGAGCCGCAACGGCGTCGCCGCCACCGGCAGCCCGTGGTGGAC
>KL571338.1:30083-30669 GCA_000715855.1 Actinoplanes liguriensis | reverse complement strand
AGCCCGTGGTGGACCGACTCGCTCGACGTGGGTGACGGCGACACCTACGAGATCGCGTTCGTCGCCGGCAACCCGGGCATCTGGGCCGACCACTGCCACAACCTGGAGCACGTGCCGGAGGGCCTGGTCGTGCACCTCGCCTACGCCGGGGTGCGCAGCTCCTTCCAGGTCGGCGGCCCGGCCGGCAACACCCCGGAGTGATCCCGGCCGGTCAGAGGTACATGCCGGTGGGCGGGGCCTGCCGGGGGACGGTGACCGGCTGGGCGCCGGTCTTCAGGGCGTAGAGCTCGGCGAGGGTCGCGCCCTCCGGCCCGATGCCCTTCGACGTGCCGAGCCAGTCGGCCGCCTCCCGGTACGGCAAGCGGCCCACCTCGATGCTGGCCAGGCACCGCCCGGGCCGGACCACGGCCGGGTGCAGGGAGGACAGGTCCTCGTTCGTGGTGATCGCGATCAGCGCGTTGCGGCCCTGGCCGAGCAGCCCGTCGGTCAGGTTGAGCAGGCGGGACAGCGACTGGCCGGCGCTGGCCTTGGCGTCGCCGCTGATCAGCTCGTCGCAGTCCTCCAGCATGAGCAGCCGCCACTTCGG
>KL571338.1:28266-29855 GCA_000715855.1 Actinoplanes liguriensis | reverse complement strand
ATGTGTATAAGAGACAGCATCAGGTACGCCGGGTCGCCGAACAGGCGTTCCGGGTCGAGCACACAGTCCACCTGGCACCAGGAGCGCCACTGCTGGGCGAGGGCGCGCAGCGCGGTGGTCTTGCCGGTGCCCGGCTCGCCGTGCAGCAGCAGGAGACGGCCGGTGACGCCGGCCGCGTCGATGGCCATCAACCGTTCCAGGGTGTCGCCGACCGGGCGGGCGTAGTTCCGCTTGATCGTCTCCCACGGGGCGGCGCCGATCTCCCGCTGGGTGCGGCGCGGCCCGTGCGGCCCGAAGTGCCAGAAGCCGACCGGCACGTTGTCGTCGGCCGGCTCCGGCTCCTCGATCGCGTCGGCGGTCACCGCGGTGAGGATCGTCTCGGCCAGCTCGCCGCTGATCGCGGTGACGGTGACCCGGGCACGACGGCTCTGCTTCCAGCGCATGACGTGCAGGGTCCAGCCGTCGCCGACGCTGAGCCGGCCGTGGCCGTCGTCCTCCACCGCGTCGCGCACCACGCGGGCGTCGGGGACGGTCAGCGGCGCCTCGGCGCGCAGGTTCTCCAGCCAGGTGGTGCGGCCGAACGGCTCACGCCCGCTGACGAACGGGTCGAGCGCGATCAGGTCGACGAGGTCCACCAGCCGGTCGCCGTCGTCGACGGAACCGGACACCGGCATGGTGGCGGGAGCACCGTTCACGGGAGTGCGGGCGGCCGGAACCGCCGCCCCGTTGGCGCGGTCGAGGGGCTGGTGGGGGGTCCGCATGACTCCATGATCGCGGCCGGACGGCCTGGTGGCATCCCCTTTTTCCGCGCCATCCGCGCCCACCGGGTGGGTTGTGCCCCCGGTCCCGATGGGCTCCGCCCCAGGCTGGGGCGGGTGGTCCGCGGTCAGCGCCTCGTCAGCAGGAAGATCGGGATCTGCCGCTCGGTCTTGGTCTGGTAGATCGCGTAGTTCGGGAACGCCTCGACCGCCCTCGCCCACCAGACCTCCCGCTCGGCGCCGGAGAGCTCCCGTGCCGTGTAGTCGTGACGTTCCGCGCGGTCCTGCAACTCGACGTGCGGGTTCTTGCGGAGGTTGTAGACCCACACCGGGTTCTTCGGGGCGCCGCCGAGGGACCCGACCGCGAGGTATTCACCCTCGTGCTCGACCCGCATCAGCGGTGTCTTGCGCAGCTTTCCGCTCCTCGCCCCGACGGACGTCACCAGGACGATCGACATCCCCTGGATGTCGTTGCCCTCGACGCCGTCGGTCGCTTCATACGTCTCGGCCTGCTCGCGTGCCCAGCTGGAAGTACTGGGCTCGTATTCACCGGTCAAAGGCATACGCCCGAGTCTACGGCGGATCAACGACACCTCAACCGCACCCGCGGGCTGACCGGTCCGCACTCCACCCGGCGGACCTTGTGAACAGGTCGGCCGGACGAAGAGGAGCACTTCCTCCGGCGGAGCCTGGGATCGGGACGGCCGGACGATGAGGAGTGGGACAGGATGCGGGTGTCTCTGCGGGGCAAGGCGCTGGCGGCAGCGGTGATCGCCGGGGCGGGCGCGGTGGTCCTGCCGATCGGCGGCCCGGTCTGGCCGGTCTCCTACG
>KL571338.1:27145-28051 GCA_000715855.1 Actinoplanes liguriensis | reverse complement strand
GTCTGGCCGGTCTCCTACGCCTACGCCGCCGACCGCCGGGCGTTGAGCGCCGACCCGGCCGAGATCCTGCCCGCCGAGGTGTCCGCGACCCGCCCCGCGCGGGTCGTCGGCACAGCCCTGGACGCGGCCGGCCGCCCGGTGATCACCGTGCGCGAGGCGAGCGACCGGACGACCGCGACCCACCTGGTCCGCCAGGCGCAGCGGGCCGCGAACGCGCTGGGTGTCGAGGTCGACGGCGTGGTGCGCGCGCTCGAGGCGCCGGGCGGCTCCGACCCGTACCGCAGCAGGCAGTGGGATCTCGCCACGATGAACGTGCCCACCGCCTGGGAGCGGTCGACCGGCGCCGGGGTGACCGTCGCGGTGATCGACACCGGGGTGGACGCGAGCCACCCGGACCTGGCCGGTCAGGTGCTCACCGGATACGACGCGGTCGCGGACCGGGCCGGCGGGAACACCGACCCGCAGGGGCACGGCACACACGTGGCCGGCACGATCGGGGCGCTGACCGGCAACGGGGCCGGCGTCTCCGGGGTCGCGCCGGACGTCACGATCCTGCCGGTCCGGGTGCTGGACGCGAAGGGCAGCGGGTACGACTCGGACACCGCCGAGGGCATCGTCTGGGCCGCCGACCACGGCGCAAACGTGATCAACATGTCGCTCGGCGGGACCGAGCAGTCGACCGCGGTGACGAACGCCGTCGCGTACGCCCGGGGCAAGGGTGTGGTCGTCGTCGCGGCGGCCGGGAACGACCGCGCGAAGGGCAGCCCGGTCAGCTACCCGGGCGCGGACCCGGGGGTGATCGCGGTGGCGGCGACGGACTCCGGGGACGCGGTGGCGTCGTACTCGAATGCCGGCGACTACGTCGACGTGGCGGCGCCCGGCAGCGGCATCCTCAGCACCTATCCG
>KL571338.1:25025-26959 GCA_000715855.1 Actinoplanes liguriensis | reverse complement strand
CTCAGCACCTATCCGACCGCGCTCGCCGCCACCGGGTACGCCACGATGAACGGCACCTCGATGGCGTCGCCGCACGTGGCGGCGGCCGCGGCGCTGCTGCTCGGCGCCCGCCCGGACCTCACCCCGGACCAGGTGGAGGCGGCGCTGGAGGGCACCGCGAAGGATCTGGGCACGACCGGGAAGGACAACGATTACGGGTACGGCCGGATCGACGCGGCCGCCGCGCTCGGATCGGTCTCCGGATCGGCGCCGGTCGTGACGCCGGTAGCGGTCACGACCAGTGTGAGCAGCCGTTCCGTCACGTACGGCACGAAGACGAGCACGACGTTCACGGCCACCCCCTGGGCCGGGCAGGACGCGTCGCTCTGCGTCTCGGTCGCCGGCGGCACGTGGTCGTGCGCCACGGTGCGAACGAGCGCGACCGGCACGTACACGCTGACCCGGGCGGCCACCGCGTCGTTCCGCGCCCGCCTCGCCGTCGCCGCCACCGGGACGAACACCGCGGCGTCGGCCACCACGACGTACACCGTGAAGGCGGTTGTCTCTGTCAGCCGGACGGCGAAGAAGACGCTGACCGTGAAGGTGACCGGCGCCGCGGGTCAGAAGCTGACGGTCCAGCGGTACGCGAACAAGCGCTGGACCACCGTGAAGTCCTGGACCGCCACGAGCAGCCGCACGATCACCGGTCTGGTCAGCGGCGGCGCGTACCGCGTGGTGCTCGCCTCGAACGCCAAGGTGCTCGGCGTCACCAGCAAGACAGTGAAAGCCTGACCGAACATGCGGTTTACTCATAGCCCATGGGCATCATCTCCCGGGGCTTCGGCGGGCGGCGGCGTGACTCCGCGCCCGATCTGCCGCCCGGCCAATACCTGACACACGACTTCCCGGTGCTCTCCGCCGGTCCGACGCCGCGCATCCCGCTGGACCGATGGAGTCTCACCATCACCACCGAGGCAGGCCAGAAACACACGTGGAACTGGGCGGAGCTCACCGCCCTGCCGTCCGAGGAGATCACCAAGGACATCCACTGCGTGACCAAGTGGTCCAAGCTCGGCACCACGTGGAAGGGCGTCTCGCTGGACACCCTCTTCGAGGACGTGGAGACCGCGGCGGACTACGTGATGGCGCACAGCAAGGGTGGCTACACGACGAACATTCCGCTGGAGGACCTGCTCGACGGGCAGGCCTGGATCGCCTACGAGTTCGACGGCGAGCCCCTCGACCCGGAACACGGCGGCCCGGCGCGGCTGCTCGTCCCGCATCTGTACTTCTGGAAGTCGGCCAAGTGGGTCAACGGCCTGGAGATGATGCACGAGGACGAGCCCGGCTTCTGGGAAGCGGCCGGCTACCACATGTACGGAGACCCGTGGCACGAGCAGCGATACCAGGGCGACTGAGCTGGCAGGCCGCGACGGTCTCCGCGGTGCGCCAGGAGACCCCGTCGGCCCGCACGCTCGTCCTGGACATCCCGGACTGGGCCGGTCACCTGCCCGGCCAGCACCTCGACCTGCGGCTCACCGCCGAGGACGGGTACTCCGCCCAGCGCAGCTACTCGATCTCGTCCGACTGGCCCGGCTCGGGTCCGGTCGAGATCACGGTCCAGCGGCTGGACGACGGCGAGGTCTCGCCGTACCTGACGGACGTCGTCGAGGCCGGCGACAAGATCGAGCTGCGCGGCCCGATCGGCGGCTGGTTCGTCTGGCGGTCCGCCCAGCCGGCCCCGGTCCTGCTGATCGCCGGCGGCTCCGGCGTGGTCCCGCTGATGGCGATGATCCGCGAGCGCGGCCGGCTGCGCGCCCGGCAGCCGTTCCGGGTGATCTACTCGGTGCGCACTCCGGAGGACGCGTGCTTCGCCGACGAGCTGAAGCGGCGCGTCCGCGACGACCCCGGGCTGGATGTCCACTTCGTCTACACCCGGTCGGGTCCCGACCCGA
>KL571338.1:17544-24811 GCA_000715855.1 Actinoplanes liguriensis | reverse complement strand
CCGCCGGACTTCTCGCCGGACGTGTTCGTCTGCGGTCCGACGTCGTTCGTGGAGACCGTCGCCGACATCCTGGTCGCCCTCGGTCACGACCCGAAGAAGATCCGCACCGAGCGCTTCGGCGGCAAGTGAGAGGCAACGATGGAGCTGGACGGCAACGCTCTGGCCGGTGACCTGGCCGAGGTCTTCGCGATCGAGATGACCTCGGCCGGCTTCACCTGCGCCGGCTGCAAACACACCGGCGTGGTCGCCACACTCCGCGTCTGGACCCCGGTTCCGGGCGCGGTGGCCCGCTGCCCGAGCTGCGGAGACGTCATCTTCAGCCTGGTCCGCACCCCCTCCCGCGTCTACCTCACCCTGACCGGGACGGCTCGCCTGGAGCTCCCCCTCTGAGATTTGCGCGTACGGCCGGAGCACCGCCCCGATCCCGTCAATCGTGACGATCGCCGCAGGTCACGAACCCGCGCCGCACGGCAAGATCGCATAGAGTCGACGGCTGTGGCGGCACCGGCGATTCTGAGAGACGTCTTTCTCGCGCACCAGAAGCACTGGGGTGAGGAGGACGGTGGATTCCTCTTCGAGGACCCGGCCGGCCCGCTCCCCCGCATCGACGTGCTGGTCTACCGTCCGACGGCACGGGTCGGGCTGACCACGTTCACCACGATCGGGATGGCCGCGCGGCCGATGCCCGGCGGTGGCGGCCGGGCCGAACTGCAGTTCTCCCGCCGCGGGTCGCTGACCGAACGCGCCGAGAACGAGATCGCCCGCCAGCTCGCCAACCTCGCGGTTCACCCGTTCCGGGCCGGCACCCCGCTGGACTGGGGTCACCTGATCGGCCTGGGACAGGACTTCCCGACGTTCCCGGGCTGCCACGCGGTCTTCGTCTCCGGCCCGCTGACCGAGACCGCCCGGGACTACCTGCAGACCAGCGAGGGCCCGGTCCGCGTCCTGAACCTCATCCCGATCACGGATCTGGAGCGAGACCTGGGCCGCAACATGCCCCCGCTCGACTTCACCCAGGCCCTCCTCCAGCGAGTAGACATCCTCTCCGAACGCCCCGCCTGACCCGGCCGTTCGTCACCACCGCTCGTCATCCGCCGCCGCCAGCTCTCCAGGCGTCACCGCGATCACGCCCTCCGGCAGCGGCGGAGGGCTGTCGCCGTAGAAGACCCGGATCTCCTCCGCCGCAGCGACCTCCCTCGCCTCCCGTCGGACGTCCTCGGCCGGCCCGCTTGCTCCTTGCGCAGGTGTCATGCCGCAAGTCTGTCAGCGGGTGGCCTCCAGGGTGAAAAGGGCGGCCTGCTCAGGGACCAGGAGGGGGGCGGGGAGGCCGATCTTGGAGAGGGCTCGGCCGGGGAGGGTGACCGAGCCGGCGACCAGCCACGGCGGCGGGGCGTCCTGGACCGTCCGCGGCGGGTGCCCCAGCGGCCGGACCGTGTAGAGGCGGTCCGGGTCGAGGCCCGGGAAGCGGATCGGCGGGGGCAGCGCAGCGGCCGGCGTGTCCACCGTGACCAGGGCGAACACCGCTGACGACCGGTCCTGGGCGACCACGCCGTGCAGCAGCACCGCGGGGTCCGGCGAGTCCGCGCGGACCACCACCCCGGAGTGCAGCAGCGGCCGCAGGCGCTTGTACTCCGCGGTCCACGCCGCAATCAGGGTGCGGTCCTCGGGAGCGGCCCGGGAGACGTCCCACTCGATGCCGGCATGCCCGAAGAGGGCGGTGGCAAGGCGTAGACCCAATGCGGACGTACGGCCGGTGACGTGCGCCGTCCCCGCGCCGAGGTGCCCGCCGAGCAGCTCCGGTGGGATCAGCACGCTCGTCCAGCGCTGAATGTGCTGACGGTCGAGCGGATCGTTGGTGTCGGAGGTCCAGAACCGGTCGACGAGCGGCAGGATCCCCAGGTCGATCCGCGCCCCGCCGGACGCGCAGCTCTCGATCTCCACGTGCGGGAACGCCGCCCGCAGCTCGGCGAGCAGCCGATAGACCGCGGTGGTCTGCCGGTGCGCGACGCCGGATTCGAGCAGATCCCGGTTGTGATCCCATTTGAGGAAGGCGATCGGATATTCGGCGAGAAGATCGGTCAGACGCCCGAGGACGTACGCGTAGGCGTCCGCATTCGCCAGGTCGAGAACGCGCTGGAATCGCCACGTCACAGCGGCCGGCGGGCCGAGGATCCAGGACGGATGCGCGCGGGCGAGCGCCGAGTCCGGGCTCACCATCTCCGGTTCCACCCAGAGCCCGAAATCCATTCCGGCCGCGTGGACGCGGGAGATCAGTGGATGCAATCCGTCCGGCCACACCACCGGATCGACGAACCAGTCCCCCAATGCTCGGCGGTCGTCGCGGCGACCGGTGAACCAGCCGTCGTCGAGCACGAATCGTTCGACACCGACCTCGGCGGCCGCGTCGACAAGGGCGCCGAGCCGGTCCAGGGACTGGTCGAAATAGACCGCCTCCCACGTGTTCAGAACGACCGGCCGGGGTCTCGGCGCGGGACGCGTGGAACGGATCCACGGGTGCAGCCGATCGGAGAGCCCGTCGATTCCGGAGTCGGAGTGGACCGCCACCGCCCACGGCGTCGTATACGTCTCGCCGGTCGCGAGGCGGATCTCCCCCGGCGCGAGCAGTTCGCCCGCTCCGACCGCCGCGAAGCCGAGCGCGGAGCGTTCCGCCCAGATCCGCTTGTCGCCGCTCCATGCCAGGTGGAGCGCCCAGATCCGCCCGTCGCGGAACCCGAACCCGGGCTCACCGGCCATCAGCAGGAACGCGTCGTCGTGCCCGGGCCGCCCGTGCCGGCTCTCCCGGCTCCACACGCCCTGCCGCAACGGCGAGCGCTGCGGACGCCGCTCGTGCGCCCACAGTCCGCTGAAGTCGAGCAGTTCGGTGGCGCCGGGCGGAATCGGCAGCAGCACATCCAGCGAGGACAGTTCGAAAACGCCCGGGCCATGGTGGGTCAGGACGTGACGGATCCGGAGCACGCCCTCCGGGGACAGCACGATCTCGGTGACGACGCCGATGCGTTTGCCGGCGCTTTCCGTCCGTACGGCAATCGTGTTCTCAGCATGCTCGATCGCGGCGACCTGAAGCATTCCGCATGGCTCTCCGCCGTGATGGCCCGTCAGGGCCGGCCGGCCGCTCCATCCCGCGCCGAGATCCGGCAGCAGAGACCATTGCGGCGGTACGTCGATGGAGCTCGGCGGAATTGCCGGAATCTGAGTAGCGGCGAAATCGTCCGGCAGATCGCCGGGATCGGCGCCCCAGTGCAGAACGGAACCGCGGGCGTCCAGCACGAAGCTGACGCCCGCGGCCCGCAGGTGATACAGGGTCACTCGGCGACCGGAATGCTCTGCGACTTGAGGTTGTCGATCGTCGACGTCTGCGCCTTCTTGAGCGCGTCGCCGAGCGTGCCGCTGCCCGAGACAGCGGCCTTGAAGCCGTCCGACGCGGTGGCGTAGGTCGAGGTCATCGTGGGTCCCCAGGTGAAGTCGGGGGTGACCTCGGTGGCGGCCTGGGCGAAGATGTCGTAGATCTTCTGGCCGCCGTAGAAGTCGACGCCCTTGCTCAGCGCGGCCAGCGAGCCGCCGGTCTTGGTGGCCGGGTAGAGGTTGGCCTTCTCGTTGAGCAGCGTAAGCGCCTCCTCCGAGGTGTTCAGCCAGATGGCGAACTGCGACGCCTCGTACGGGTGCTTCGAGCCCTTGAAGACCGCGGTCGACGAGCCGCCCCAGTTACCGGCCGTCTTGCCGCCGGCGGTCCACTGCGGCATCGGGGCGACCGCCCACTTGCCGGAGGTGTCCGGCGCGCCGGAGGAGATCGAGTTGGCGCCCCAGACCGCGGAGACCCAGGTCCAGGCCTGGCCCTTGTTGTACGCGCTGTCCCACTCGGTGGTCCACGGCGGCACCGCGGAGACCAGCTTCTTGGTGATCAGGTCCTGCCAGTAGTTCGCGACCTTGGTGGTCGCCTCGTCCTGGAAGTTGACGGTCCACTTGCTGCCGTCGTTCGAGAACCAGTGGCCGCCGGCCTGCCAGGCGAGACCCGCGAACTGGTTGATGTCGCTCTGCGAGAAGTTGGTGATGTAGCCGCCCGCGGCCTTCACCTTGACGGCGTCCGCCGCGTACTCCTCCCAGGTGGTCGGCACCGGGATGCCGGCCTTCTCGAACAGGTCCTTGCGGTAGAAGAGCGCCATCGGGCCGGAGTCCTGCGGCACGCCGTAGACCGCGTCCTTCTCGCCGAACGAGACCTGGTTCCAGGTCCAGTCGATGAACTGGTCCTTGGCGTCGGACACCGGCTTGCAGCCGGCCAGGTTGGTCAGGCCGTCCTGGACGCGGAAGCTGGGCAGCGCGTCGTACTCGATCTGGCCCAGGTCGGGGGCGTTGCCGGCCTTGAGCTGGTTGAAGAAGTTCTGGTAGGTGCCGCCGTTGCCGTTCGGGCCGGTCTGGACCTTGACCTGGATGTTCGGGTTCTTGGCGTTCCAGACCTTGACGACGTCCTCGATCCCCGGGATCCAGGAGGTGAAGCTCAGGGTGACCGGGCCGCTCGACGGGGCGCAGCTCGCGGCGCCGGCGCCGGCGGTGGCCGTGGTGTCGTCGTCGCCGCCGGAGGAGCAGGCGGTCAGGGCCAGGGTGGAGGTCAGCGCGAGGCCGATGATTGCTTTCATTTTCATGGGAGAACCCATCTCTTGGAAATTACCGTGAGGGATTTTTCGGGTATTTGTCCGGTCTTCAATCAACCGGGCTCACTACTTGACGGCGCCGGAGCCGAGGCCGCTGCGCCAGAAGCGCTGAAGGAAAAGGAACGCGACCACCAGCGGGACGATCGAGACGAGCGCGCCGGTGAGCACCAGCATCCGCAGCTCAGGAAGCTGGTTGACCTGGGTGTTCCAGGAGTAGAGGCCGAGCGTCACGGGGAACAGCCGCTCGTTGCCGAGCATGATCAGCGGCAGCAGGAAGTTGTTCCAGACCGCGACGAAATGGAACAGGAAGATGGTCACCAGAGCGGGGAACATCAATTTGCTGGAGACGGTGAAGAAGGTGCGCACCTCGCCCGAGCCGTCGAGCCGGGCGGCCTCCAGCAGTTCGTCCGGAACACTCGCGGTGGCGTAGATCCGGGCCAGGTAGACCCCGAACGGGTTGACCAGGCTGGGCAGGAACACCGACCAGAAGGTGTTGGTCGCGTTCAGCTGCGAGAAGATCAGGAAGAGCGGCAGCGCCAGCGCGGTGGCCGGCACCAGGACCCCGCCGAGCACGATGTTGAAGATCGTCTCCCGGCCCGGGAAGCGGTACTTGGCCAGGGCGTACCCGCACATCGCGGCGAGCAGCGTGCCGATCAGCGCGGCGCCGCCGGTGTAGAGGATGCTGTTCAGCATCCAGCGCAGGAACACGCCGTCGCGGTAGTGGAACAGCTCGCTCAGGTTCTGACCCAGGTTGAAGTGGGCGAACCAGAGCGGGGCGGTGTTCGAGAAGTCCGACCGCGACTTGCTCGCCCCGACGAACAGCCACCAGATCGGGACCAGGAAGTAGAAGGTGCAGATCCCCATGATCGCCATGGCGGCGGATTTGGACTTCACTTGTCGTCTCCCCGCTGCGTGACCTTGAGGAAGGCGAACGAGAGAAGGCACGTCGCCAGTGCCAGGACCACCGAGAACGCGGCGGCCAGGTTGAAGTTCGGGATCGACGAGGTGCTGTAGACGGTCAGGTTCGGGGTGTACGTGCTGGACACCGCGGAGCTGAAGGTCCGGAACACCTGCGGCTCGGCGAGCAGTTGCAGCGTTCCGATGATCGAGAAGACCGTGGTCAGCACGATCGCCGGCATGACCAGGGGGATCTTGATGGACCACGCGGTCCGCACCGGGCCGGCGCCGTCGAGCCTCGCCGCCTCGTACACCTCCTGCGGGATGGCCAGCAGGGCGGAGTAGATGATCAGCATGTTGTAGCCGACGTACACCCAGGTCACGACGTTCGCCATGGCCCAGAGCACCAGGTCCGCGGAAAGCAGGTCCCAGGTCTTGGTGACCGCGGTGAACGGCGACAGGTTCGGTGAGTACAGGAAGCCCCACATGATCGCGGCGACCACGCCCGGCACCGCGTACGGCACGAAGAACGCCAGCCGGAAGAACGCCCGGCCCTTGACCAGCCCGGAGTCGAGCAGCAGGGCGAGCAGCAGCGCCAGCCCGAGCATCACCGGGACCTGGACCACGCCGAACAGCAGCACCCGGCCGATCGACTCCCAGAACGGCCCGTTCTGGAACACCCGCTGGTACTGCTCGAAGCCGCCGAAGACCTCGTGCGCCGGCCCGAACGTGCCGGTGCGGGTGACCTTGTAGAGGGACTGCTTGATCGCGTACCCGATCGGCGCGAGATAGAACGCGATGAACAACAGCCCGAACGGAAGAACGAAGAACAGGATCGCGGTTACCGGCTTTTTCCTGGTCATGCGGCCGCCTCCTCCCTGACTACCGCGACGCCGCCGCCGTCGACGCGCAGCGTTCCGGCGACCGGCTCATTGGTGATGAGGTTGTGGCCCGTCGCCGGATACTCGACGGGATTCGCCCCGTGGTTCACGACGAAGAGGTAGCTGCGGCCGTCTCCACTACGGCGCACGGCTTCGACCTCATCATTTTCAAGATCAAATTCTTGATTTTGTACGACATTTCGCACGAGATCCCGCATGCCGCTGTCATCGAGGGCGGTCGCCAGGTACCACGCGACGCCGTCGCCGAACTCGTTCCGCGTGATCGCCGGTGTCCCCGGCAGCGGCCCGTCGAGATAGCTCGCGATCGTCGCCGCCGACGTGGTGCGCAACCGCTCGGTCCAGAGCGACCCGACCCCGCCGTTGCTCAGGTTCACCAGATGACCCGGCTTGAGCGGGGCGAACTCCTCCGTGCGCACGCCGAGCACCTCGCGGAACGCGCCCGGGTAACCGCCCAGCCGGATCCGGTCGCGCTCGTCGACGATCCCGCTGAAGAACGTGACCAGCAGGTGGCCGCCGCCGGCGACGTACTCGGTGATCCGCTCCGCGGCCACGTCCCCGACCATGTAGAGGCACGGGACCACGACCAGCTTGTAGCCGGACAGATCCGCGTCCGGCGACACGACGTCACAGGTCACGCCGAGCGACCGCAGCGCCCGGTGAGCCGCGTGCACCTGCTCCAGGTAGGTCACCGACTGGGACGGGCGGGCCTCCCCCTCGGCCGCCCACCACGACTCCCAGCTGAAGACCAGCGCGACGTCGGCGTCCACGGTCGTGCCGGCCACCTCGCCGATCGCGTCCAGC
>KL571338.1:15941-17275 GCA_000715855.1 Actinoplanes liguriensis | reverse complement strand
GCGCAGCACCTCACGCCAGGCGACGGTGTCCGTGCCGGCGTGCGGCAGCAGCGCGGAGTGGAACTTCTCGGCGCCCTGCGCGGAGGCCCGCCACTGGAAGAAGCAGATCGAGTCGGCGCCGCGGGCCACGTGGGTGAGCGTGTTGCGGAGCATCTCGCCGGGCGCCTTGGTCAGGTTGTGCGGCTGCCAGTTGACCGCGCCGGCCGACTGCTCCATCAGCATCCACGGCTTCCCACCGGCCAGGCCGCGGGTCAGGTCGGCGGCGAAGGAGAGCTCCGCGACCGGGTCGCCGAGGCGGTGATCCAGGTAGTGGTCGTTGGCGATCACGTCCATCTCCGGCGCCCAGGACCAGTAGTCCAGGTTGCGGATGTGCGCGGTGACCATGAAGTTCGTGGTGACCGGGGCGGCGGAACGCGCCCGCAGGATCTGCGTCTCGCCGCGGTAGTAGTCGAGCAGCTCGTCGGAGCTGAACCGGTGGAAGTCGACGATCTGCGCCGGGTTCCGGACCGACAGCGCGGCCCGCGGCGGCAGGATCTCGGCCCAGTCGCCGTAGCGCTGGCTCCAGAACGACGTGCCCCAGGCCTCGTTCAGGGTCTCGATCTTGCCGTACCGGCGGCGCAGCCAGGAGCGGAACGCCTCGGCGCTGGTCTCGCAGTAGCAGAGGGCGTTGTGGCAGCCCAGCTCGTTGGAGACGTGCCAGAGGGCGAGCGCGGGGTGATCGCCGTAGCGCTCGGCGACGCGGCGGACCAGCTCGTACGCCCGCTCGCGGAAGACCGGGGAGCTCGGGCACCAGGCCTGCCGGCCGCCCGGGAAGCGGGTGGTGCCGTCGGCGGCGACCGGGAGGATCTCCGGGTGCAGCGTGGTCAGCCACGGCGGCGGGGACGAGGTGCCGGTGCCCAGGTTGAGCTTGATGCCGTTCGCGTGCAGCAGCTCGATGACCGTGTCGAGGTCGTCGAACGCGAACCGCCCATCGGCCGGCTCGAGGCTGGACCACCCGAAGATGTTGACCGCGACCAGGTCGACGCCGGCCTCGCGCATCAACGCGACGTCCTCACGCCAGACGTCGGGCGTCCACTGCTCCGGGTTGTAGTCGCAACCCAGAATGATGCTGTTCATAAAACTCCTGGTCACGAGTGTGTGCACGTGCACACATTTCGCTGCGCCTAAATGGGCGTTACGGATGTGTGAACGTGCACACAGTAGGACCGGGTTCTCGCAAGGTCAATAGCGGCCGCCGGGCTATCGTGATCGCATGTCCCGGCCCAAGCCCCCGAAACGCGCCACGGTGCACGACATCGCGGCCGCCGCGGGCGTGTCCCGGGGCACCGTCAGCC
>KL571338.1:14624-15701 GCA_000715855.1 Actinoplanes liguriensis | reverse complement strand
GTGTATAAGAGACAGGTGCCGAACACCGCGGCCCGTGCCCTCAAGATGCGCCGCTCCGAAGCGGTCGCGTTCGTCGCCCTGGAACCCCACTCGCTCTTCCTCGACGACCCGAACATCGGCGCGATCATGCTCGGCGCCAACGCCGCGCTCTCCCTCGCCGACCACCAGATGGTCAGCCTGGTCGTCGAGTCCGGCCGCGACATGGAACGCGTCGCGCGCTACCTCAGCGGCGGTTTCGTCGACGGCGCGATCGTCGTGTCGGCCCGCGCCCACGACCCGATCATCCAGGTGATCGGCGACCTGCGGCTGCCCGCCGCGTTCGTCGGCCACCCGCCCGACCTGGACGGCACGATCCCCTACGTCGGGATAGACAACGCCGGATCCGCCCGCGACCTGACGTCACGCCTGGCCGCGACCGGCCGACGGCGCATCGGCATGATCGCGGCAGCCCTCGACCGGGATTCCGGCAGCGACCGCCTGACCGGCTTCCGGACAGCGCTCGGCCCACAATTCGACCCGGACCTGGTCGCGGAAGTTCCGCACTACGACTACGGCTCCGGAGTGAAAGGCATGCGCCTCCTCCTCGAACGCGAACCACTTATCGACGGCGTCTTCGCCGCCTCGGACGCGATCGCCGCCGGCGCCCTCGAAGCGCTCCGGGAGGCGGGGCGCAGCGTGCCGTCCGAGGTGGGGATCGTCGGCTTCGACGACAGCACGTGGGCGGTGCGGACCCAGCCCCAACTGTCCACGGTGCATCAGCCGGCGAAGGAGATAGGGGCGGTGGCCGCCCAGTTGATCCTCCGCCAGCTCCGAGGCGAAACGATCGAAACTCTCGGCCAGCTCCTGCCCACACCGGTCATCTGGCGCGACTCCGCCTGATCCGGCAGCCACCGCCGTGGCACAGCCCCCAGCGCCAGCCGCCCGGCCTCGGCTGGCACCCACGGCTCCGTCACAGCCCGAAAACAGCCCTCAACGCCAGCCACGCGCACTCGGCTGGCAACCACGGCTCCGCCGCCGCCCGAAAACAGCCCTCAACGCCAGCCGCACGGCCTCGGCTGGCAACCACGGCTCCACCGG
>KL571338.1:12197-14358 GCA_000715855.1 Actinoplanes liguriensis | reverse complement strand
CTCGGCGCGGGGCGGGCGGCGCGTCCCGGGCGGCGGGCGGGGGGCGGATTTCGGGCGCGGGCCATGGCCGTACGGGAAAAGGCTCTTGCGGGTTTTGATCAACCGCCGAACGTGGTGCGCAGACGCTGGGCCAGACTCGGCGGCGGGGGCGGGGGTGCCGGGCGACGGCCGGACGTCGGCGTGGAGCGGCCGATCGGCTGGTCATAGTCCGCCGTGGCCACCGCCTCGATGATCTGCTCGTCGGTGAAGTGCTCCGACCCGGGGATCGACGGGACGAATCCGACCAGGACACCGTCGCGCATCACCTGGGCCTCGAGCCCGGCGGTGCCGTCGTTGTCCCAGATCGCCTCGCGGCCGTCGGGCATGACGACGCGAATCCCGTACTGCGTGAGCCCGGCGTACGGAAGTTTCAGATGGGCGAAGACGTTGCGCCCGCGGAGCTGCTCGACGACGCGGCGGGCCCGGTTCTCTTCCATACGACCGAACGTAACTCGACTTTCTGGGGACACGCTGAAGAGCCGCCCCACAGCGGTTGAGAGCCCGTCACGATGCGCCCATGTAACATCACCCAGGGCCATAACCCCAGGTCACATCGACGCATGTTACTCCCTTGTAACAGGAAAATCACCGGATTCCATTTCTCGCCCCCTTGACTTACTGTGCGGTAACCGAAGCGCTTCGGCCCCAGAGTCCGCATATGGATATCGGAGGCCATCGATGAGTAGGGCTACCGTCCTCGCCTGTCTCGTCTCCTCGTCCGTCCTCGCGCTCACCGTCGCCGCCGCATCCCCCGCTCAGGCGGCCGGCGTCGACTACGTCGCCCTCGGCGACTCCTATTCGTCCGGGGTCGGCGCGCCCGGACAGTCCGGCACCTGCCTGCGCAGCAACTACAGCTACGCGGCGCAGTGGGCGGCCAAGCACAGTCCGGCGACCTTCCAGTTCCTCGCCTGCAGCGGCGCGGTCACCGACGACGTCCTGAACACCCAGGTGCCGGCCATGTCCGGCGGCGCAGATCTGATCAGCATCACCATCGGCGGCAACGACGCCGGCTTCGCACCGACCGTGCTCACGTGCCTGACCAGCAGCGACGCCACCTGCACGGCGAAGGTCAACGCCGGCAAGGCGTACGTCGCGAACACACTCCCCGGCAAGCTCGACGCCACCTACGCCGCGATCAAGGCGAAGGCCGCGACGGGCGCGAAGGTGGTCGTGCTCTCCTACCCGAACATCTTCGACACCTCGGCCGCGCTCTGCGAGATGAGCGCGACCAAACGCAAGGCCCTGAACAGCGGCGCCCAGGCTCTCGACGACATGATCAAGTCGCGGGCGGCGAACGCGGGCTTCACCTATGCGGACGTCCGCGACAACTTCGCGGGCCACGGCGTGTGCGCGTCGAAACCGTACCTCAACGGATTGACGATCATCCCGCCGCAGAACTCGTACCACCCGAACGCGAACGGCTACACGTTCGGCTATCTACCCGCCCTGACCAGCGCCGTCTCCTGACCGATCCCCGGGCGGCGGGTTCCCCGATCCCGCCGCCCAATCAAGATCAAATTCCGTTCCCGGTACGTCGTCAGCCCACGCCCCGGCACTCCCGCGCCAGGCCGCCGCCACTCCGGCCCGCAGCGCGCCCCCGCCCCGCGGCTGGCCCTCACCGTTGTTATGGCCCCCGCATAACGACAGTGGGAGCCAGCCCGAAACCCGGCGCCGCACCGCGGGCCCGACCACAGCGCACGTCACGCTCGCGGCTGGCCCTCACCGTTGTCATGGCCTTCGGATAACGACGGTGAGGGCCGGCCGGGAACCTCGGGCCGGGCGCGCGGCTGGACCACAGGGCACGTCGCGGAAGCGGGCTGGGCTCGCGGTTGCCGGGTGGGAGAGCAACGGGGTGGCAACCGGTGGGGAACCTGGGGGCTGCCGGGGGACGGCAGGATCCCTGGCATGGCTCGAGTGAACACGCTGCTCTTTCTCGTCACCGTCGCGCTGACCGTGGTCGCGGTGATCGACTGCCTGGGCACCGGACGGGACCGGGTTCAGCACTTCCCGCGAACCGCCTGGCTGGCGCTGGTCGTGCTCTGCCCGGTGGCGGGCGCGATCGCGTGGTTCCGGGCCGGACGCGCGGGCCAGGGCCAGGGCACGGGCCAGGGGCAGGGCCAGG
>KL571338.1:10493-12069 GCA_000715855.1 Actinoplanes liguriensis | reverse complement strand
GCCAGGGGCAGGGCCAGGTGGTGATCGCGGGGCAGGGCGCCGGCTGGACCGTGGTGCCGGCCCAGGGCGCGCCGATCGGCCCGGACGACGACCCGGAGTTCCTGCGGATGCTGGCGGAGACGATCCGCAACCGCTGACCTCTAGGTGAAGAGGGGCCGCCAGACGTGACGGCGCTTGAACGCGTCGTCGCCGGCCAGGAAATCGGTGAGCAGGCGGGAGGCGTCGGTCAGGTCGGCCGTCTCGGTGCGGTAGTGCTTCTCCGGGTCGCCCTCGCGGTACTCCAGCGCGTACCGCCCGTCGTCCGTACCCGCCGCCGGGCCGTAGCCAACCTGCACGAACCACCCGTCGGACCGTTCCAGGATCAGGAAGTGGTTGTCCGGCCCGAGGCGGCGCAGCCGCTGCTCGATCCGCTTCTCGGTCGGATCGGGCACCTCCGCCCCGGCCGCCGACGTGAGGGTGAAGCCGGGGATGTGCCCGGCCGCGTTCGGGTTCAGCAGGTGCGACTGCGGCTCGTAGCAGACCAGCCCGTGCTCGCGGGCGAGCGCCACCACGGCCGCGCCCACCTCGCCGGCGCGCGACCAGGCGATGGTCAGGGTGAGGAGGGTGTCGGACGGATCCGGCGTGACGCTCCACACCCCGGAGTCCGGCGGGAAGCGGCCGACCAGGTCGTCGTGCAGCCGGAGCACGGCGGGGTTGGCCCGGAAGATCCCGGGTTCCTCGTCGCGCCAGCGCCGCAGCTTGCTCTCGGCGAGCCCGGGCGTGATCGCCTCCGGCTCGTGCCAGACGTACAGATCAAAGCTCATGACGGAAGCCCCCTCCCGGCGTATCGATGGATCTTAGTGGGCTACGTCACCACGTGAAGACCCGGCCCCTTGCGGTGCTGGTCGAGGTGTGTCCGTCCCGCTCGTACCGGAACGCCATCACGACCGTGTAGTTGCGTCCCCGCCGCGGCTCGGCGCCGGCCGGTCCGCACGCCTTCGTCATCGATCCCTGGGTGAACGTGAGCCCGGCGCACGTGGTCGGCCCGGCCACGGTCCGCCCGGTGTCGGCGTCGCGCAGGGTCACCTCGATCCGCGCGCGACCGCCGGCCGGCGCGGTCAGCGATGCCTGGAACTGAACGTTCCGGCCGAGCGAGTGGCACGGGCGCGGGGCCAGCGGGCTGCGCGTGGCGAGGTCGATCATCAGGCCGGGCGCGCACTGCCACGGGCCTCGGACGTCCCGCTCGGGTTGTGGTGAGCGGGTTTCCGCGGCCCGCTTCGTCCGTACGCGAATCGGCTTTTTCCTGGAAGGCGAAGCGGCCTTGGACCGCGGCTTGGCTCGGGGTGAGGTGCGCCTCGCGGCGGCCGACGCGGCAGCGGGCATCGGATGGCTGGAGAGCACAGCGGCCTGCGGCGGCGGCAGCGCGCCGCTCTGGCCGGGAGCGAGACGCCAGACCGACGTGGCGACCCCGGTCGCGAGCAGGACCCCGGCAAGGATCGCGACGGACGCGCTGGACCGGGCCCAACGATAGCTCGGCGCATCGTTGCGCGGACGGCGCGCGGGCGGCACGGCATGGCGCCCGGGCGGCGGCAGCCGG
>KL571338.1:5187-10276 GCA_000715855.1 Actinoplanes liguriensis | reverse complement strand
GAGATGTGTATAAGAGACAGGGCGGCGGCAGCGCGGGCGTCCCGGCCAGCTTGCGGGCCAGCATCCGCAGGTCACGGACGAGCGCGGCGGCCGACGGGCGCTGGCGGGGCTTCGCGGAGAGGCAGGATCTGATCAGTTTCCACAGCTCGTCGGGGATGCCGCGGCGGCGTTCCGGGCTGCCCAGGGCGTGCAGGCGCATCAGTTCCGGCACCGAGTCGCTCATGTACGGCGGCTGCCCGGAGACCAGCTCGTAGAGCAGCACTCCCAGCGCGTACACGTCGGTGGCCGGGCTCGGCGTGACGCCGTGGAACGCCTCGGGCGCCATGTAGTGCGGCGTGCCGACGACCGCGTTGGGCGTGGTCATGCTCGGCACGTTGAGGATCCGTGCGATGCCGAAATCGGTCAGCCGGGTGTCCAGCCGCCCGTCCCGTTCGAGCACCAGGATGTTGTCCGGTTTGAGGTCCCGGTGGATGATGCCGAGCTCGTGCGCCTCGGCCAGCGCGTCGGCGACCTGCGCGGCGAGCCGGGCGGCCTCGGCGGGCGCCACGGTCCGTTTCCGTTCGAGGTGGTCGCGCAGGCTGCCGCCGGCCACCAGGTCCATCACCAGGCCGAGGGTCTCGCCGACGCTGAACAGGTCGCGCACCCGGACCACGTTGCGGTGCCGGAGCATCAGGAGAATGGTCCGTTCCTGCACGAACCGGGTGACCAGCCGCGGCTGGCGCAGCAGGCTCTCGTGCAGCAGCTTCACCGCGACCGGTTCACCGGTGGCGTTCTCCACGCCTTCCCAGACCGTGCCGGTCGCGCCCTGCCCGATCGGTTTGACGAGCCGGTAGGAATTACCGACACTCCGTCCGGCAAGTGGCTCGCTGTCCGTGGAATCCTGCATTACTCGGGGATCCTTCCGCCTGACGGCAATGCCCCGAGATATTGCGATTTGTCCGTATGAACTGGCAAGTCTTGGCGGGCAGATTCGCACGGTCCGGGAGGACTGACCCCCGGACCGTCACGAATCCCCGCCGATGTCGTTCAGCCCGTTGGATTCGGTTGCGGGCCGCACAGCGACCGGATCGCGCCCAGCAGCGTCGACCGGGTGAAAGGTTTCTCCAGCAGCATGCTGTTCTCGTCCAGGTGCAGCTGCGGGCCGAGCGACGCCGCGGTGTAACCGGACATGTAGAGCACCGGCAGGTCCGGCTGGTGCGTGCGCAACGCCCCGGCCAGCTCCGGCCCGGTCATCGTCGGCATCACCACGTCGGTGATCAGCAGGTCCGGCCGGGCGCCCGAGGCCACCTGGGTGACCGCCGTCAGCGCGTCGGTGGCCACCGCGATCTCGTAGCCGGCCGGCGCGATCAGCCGCTGCACGAGCTGGGCCACATCCGGCTGGTCCTCGACGATCAGCACCCGGCCGATCACCGCCGACTTGTCCTTGCGCTCCCCGGCCGGCTGCTTCTGCTCCTCGGCGGCCGGCAGGTAGATGTGCACCGTCGTGCCGATCCGCGGCCGCGACTCCAGCTCGATGTGGCCGCCCAGGTTCTGCACGATGCCGGCGGTGGTGGCCAGGCCCAGGCCGGCCGCGGTGGGCCGGGTGGTGAAGAACGGCTCCAGGGCCCGCTTGCGGATCTCCTCCTCCATGCCGACGCCGGTGTCGGTGACGACCAGGTGCACCAGCTTGCCGGTCGGTGCGCCCTCGGCGAGCTGGCCCGGCTCGACCACCTCGTTGGTGGCCGCGACCCGGACCATGCCGCCGTGCAGCATCGCGTCCCGGGCGTTCGCCGCGAGGTTGACCAGCGCCTGCTCGAGCGGGCCGCGCTCGGCCTTGACCGGCCAGACGTCCGGGCCGAACGTCAGGTCCAGGCCGATCCGCTCCCCGAGAGTCCGGGAGAAGAGCGACTGCACGTCGGTGAGCAGGTCCGGGATCGGGATGACCTCCGGCCGGTTCCCCTCGCTGCGGCCGAACGCGAGCAACTGGTGGGTGAGGGTGCGGCCGGTCGACACCGCGTCCATGATGTCCTTGGCCAGCTGGTGCTGCGGCGAGTCCTCGTCGGTCTGCGACAGGATCATGTCGGCCGAGCCGGCGACCACGGTCATCAGGTTGTTGAAGTCGTGCGACAGGCCGCCGATCAGCTGGCCCAGGCTGTCCAGCCGGCGCAGGTGGTCGAGCTGGCGCTTGAGACCGCGAGCGTCGATGTGGTCGGTGGTGTCGGTGATCATGCAGAGCACGCCGCCGAACTCGCCGTTGTCGTCGCGGACCGGCATCATGCTCATCCGCACGCTGCGCCGGGAGCCGTCGGCGCGCATCATCCGGGTCGCGCCGACCGTGGAGCGGCCCTGCCGGCACTCGGTGATCCGGCGGTCCAGCTCCTTCTGCCCCTGATTGTCCAGGAAGCCGCGCAGCGACACCCCGATCAGCTCGCTGCGGGGCATCCCGAGGACCACGCCGATCGGCTCGTTGGCGTAGGTCGCCACGCCCTCCGGGTCGAGCTGCAGCACCCCCTCCGGGATCGTCTCGGGTGTCGAGTAGAAGGCGTCCGGCGTGTGACGGGTCAAAATCAGATATCCGGCGTACGTGTTGTCGACGATCACCGGGCTCAGCACCGCGGCCGTGACACCGTGCTCCGGCGGGGCCAGCGCGGCCGCCGAGTCCCCGGCGAGCACGATCGGGCGCCGGCTGGCGGCGAGCGTGGTGGAGTACTCGTCGTCGGGGGCCTGGCCGGCGCGATCCAGCACCCGGGCCAGCGGGCCGGAGCGGTCGTCCTCCAGGTGGTGGTACGCGATCTCGTCGTACCGGCCGTCGTCGCGGAGCAGTTGGACGCCCGCGCCGTCACCGATCATGTCGGCGGCGGCACGGGCGGCAGTGGATCGCACCTCGGCCGGCTCCGCCACGGCGCGGCTGAGCGCGAGGGCGAGGTCGGCGAGCGCGTACCGGAGGGGGTAAGCCATGACACCCATGTACACATTTTTCGTGTTATGTGATGGGCGTGCAGGGGGTTCGGCGGAATCCGGTGGTTCTTACTGGAAGAGGGCGCTCACCGACTCACCGTTGTGTATCCGGCGCATCGCCTCCGCCAGCGCCGACGCCACCGAGATCACGGTCAGCTTCTCGTGCCGCTTGGACGGCGGGATCGGCACCGTGTTCGTGCAGACGATCTCCTCGATCTCCTTCTCCGCGGCCAGCCGCTGCACCGCGTCGTTGGTGAGCAGGCCGTGCGTGCACGCCACCCGCACGCTGCGGACGTTCCGCTCGCGCAGCCGGGCGAGCAGCTCGAAGACCGTGCTGCCCTTGGCGATCTCGTCGTCCAGCACGATCACGTCCCGGTCGGTGACCTCACCGATGATCGAGTTGATCACCACCTTGTCGTCGGCGAACCGCTGCTTGGCGCCGGCCGCCACCTCGATGTTCAGCAGGCGCGCGAAGGCCGCCGCCTCCTTGGCGTTACCCAGGTCCGGGGAGACCACCACGGTGTTGCTCAGGTCGTAGCCGCGGAAGTGGTGGGCCAGCTCGCGCAGCGCGTGCAGGTGATCCACCGGGATGCTGAAGAAGCCGTGCACCTGCGGGGAGTGCAGGGTCATGGCCAGCACCCGATTGGCGCCGGCGGTGGTGAGCAGGTCGGCGACCAGGCGGCCGCCGATCGAGATGCGTGGGGCGTCCTTCTTGTCGGAGCGGGCGTAGGCGTAATGCGGCAGGACCACGGTGATCCGGCCGGCCGACGCGCCACGGGCGGCGTCGAGCATGAAGAGCAGCTCGGCGAGGTGCTCCTGGGTCGGAGGGACGAGCGGCTGGATCAGGAACACGTCCCGTTCCCGGCAGTTCCCCTCCAGCTGCACCTCGATGCAATCGTTGGCGAACCGGGAGATCCGGGTCGGCAGGAGTGGCACACCGAGGTGCTCGCAGATCTCCGCGGCCAGTTCGGGATGGGCGGATCCGGTGAAAACGGCGATGTCACGCACGGGGCACATGCTAAGAGGCGACCCTATGGGGTCGTCAGGACACCTCGGTCGACGTTAGCGTGCTCTCATGAACGGACTGGCGGTCGCGTGCCGGCGCGTGGTGCACATCTACCGCGCCGAGGCGGGGGACGTGGTGGCCCTGGCCGGGGTCGATCTCTCCATTGCTCCGGGCGAGACACTCGCCCTGGTCGGGCCCTCCGGCTCCGGCAAGTCGACCCTGATCGCGCTGCTCGCCGGGCTGATGCGCCCGTCCGCCGGGCGGATCAACGTCGGCACATACGACCTGGGCAAGCTCGCCGACAGCGAGATCTCCCGGCTGCGCGGGACCGAGATCGGCGTGGTCCTGCAGGGCGCGGCGCGCAACCTGCTTCCGTATGCCACGCTGCACCGCAACATCTGGCTCGCGCAACGCCGTGCCGCGCACACCCGGGGCATCAAGCTCGACGATCCCGACCGCATCCTCGACCTGGTCGGATTGCCTGGTCAAGGCCGTCGCAAGCTGGCCGACCTGACCCCCGGCGGCCGGCAGCGGGCCGCCCTCGCGGTCGGCATCGCGACCGGTCCCGGGCTGCTGCTCGTCGATGAGCCGACCAGCCGGCTGGACACCGCCGGGCGGGACGAGGTGCTGGACGCACTCGAAACGGTGAACCAGGAACGGGAGACCACGATCGTGGTAGTCACCCACGACAACGAGGTCGGCGCGCGCCTCGGCCGGGCGGTCACGATCCGGGACGGCCGGGTCGGCGCCGAAGGCCGCGACGGGCAGGACTTCGCGGTGGTCGCGGGCGACGGCACGGTTCAGCTCCCGCCCGAGGTCCTGGGCGCCTACCCGCCGGGGACGCTCTTCACCGTCCAGCACCTGGACGGCGAGGTCACCCTCGTCCCCGGCAGCTCCGAAACCGCCGCCTGACCCACTCCCGCCCGCCGGCCGGCACCCACGGCTCCGCCGAAGGCGTTTTCAAGCCGTGAGCGCCGGCTCCGGGGTCAGTAGTAGCGACGGCGACGGCGGGGGGTGCTCGGCCACATCTTGCGGGTCACCAGGAACGCGACACCGAACGCCGCGACGACCACGACCGCCACCACCGGGGTGGTCACGGTGGACGCCTTCGAGTCGGTGGCGGTCTGGTTCGCGGAGAGCACGGCG
>KL571338.1:4154-4964 GCA_000715855.1 Actinoplanes liguriensis | reverse complement strand
CGCGGAGAGCACGGCGTCGGTGGTGGCCGGCGTCGTGGCCGTGGTCGGCGGCGGCGCGGTCGGCAGGGCGTCGAAGTCGACGAGGGTGCTGCTCTCCAACAGGGTCAGGTGCGTCGCCACGAACTGGTTGGTCCGCTGCGCCAGCTTCCGGATCGTGTCGTTGCGCGTGCTGGCCCGGATCGTCGCGATCGCCGGGAAGATCTTGCCGTGCGCCGCGCGAAGCCGGTCGACGAAGATCTGGTCGAAGTCCTTGCCCTCGGCGGAGCGCATCTCGCCGAGCCAGCCCTGCTGGTCGGCGTTCGGCTTGTCGGGCAGGTCGAGGTCCAGCTTCTGGGCCGCGGCCCGGACCATCTGATCCAGGATCTTGTGCTGCGCCGCGATGTCCTTGCCGATCTGCTGGATCCGCGGGTCGTCGGACTTCTCCTGGGCCATCTGCCCGGCCGGCATCTCCCACAGCCCGGCGAGCCGCACCCGGTTCGCGAAGTCCCGGTCCGCCGCGGTGACCTCGCCCTCCCCGGTGTCGGTGATGAGCTGGTTCGGCGGCACCGGCACGCCCGGATCTCCGGCGGCCCAGGCCGCACGGGGCGGAAGCACCAGCAACGCCACTACCGCAAAGGCTGCCCAGGCCAGGTAACGCAAGCGCGTTCCCAGTTCGATGGCGACCACACGAACCTCCTCCACAGCACTCGCACAGCTTGTTCATGCACGAGAACGGATCAGGAGCGCGGGTGGATCAATGAAGTCAGGGTCTTTCGGCCCTGGCGCAGATTTACGCAGTGCGGTATGCCCCTGTCTCTTATACACATCTCT
>KL571338.1:912-3923 GCA_000715855.1 Actinoplanes liguriensis | reverse complement strand
GGTACGGCACCAGGATCGCGGCGGCCCACCAGAGCAGCACTCCGGCCCGGGGCCGGCCCGGCAGCGGCAGGTCCGGCGGGTCGACCCCGGCGAGCGGCAACGCCCACCCGGTCAGCCACCAGCCGGCCAGCCCGACGAGTATCCCGGCGATGACCGCGGCGACGACCAGCACCGGATACGCCCAGAACGTGGCCTGCCCGGCCGGCCCGCGCCGCAACCCCTGGACCCGCATCGCGATCAGGTCCTCGGCACGCCGCCCGCGGTCCACCGCCACGGTCAGCACCAGCGCGCCGACCCCGAGCAGCGTCGCCAGCCCGGCCGCGAGCAGGTAGAACTCGAGCGACAGGGCCGGGCCCTGCTGCTCCAGCCGTTCCCGCACGGCCACGATGCCGGTGTCGTCGACGACGACGAGTCCCTGCGCGGTGAGCCGGTCGATCGCGTCGGCCGGCGCCGCCCGGCTCAGCCACACCTGGGCGGCCTGTGCGCGCCGGGTCCCGGAGGCGAGCATGCCCACGTAGCCGAGGTCGGCAATCCACGCCTGCCGCCCGAGGCTCGGCACGACAGGCAACCCCGCGACCCCGGTCATCCGCACCGGCTCGTCAGCGAGTCCCTTGATCGCCTCAGGGGCATTTCCCGCGTACGCGATGGGCAGCGGCTCCGGCACCCCGGTCGGCCGGAGCCGAGCGACCTCGGCGTACGCCGGCGAGACCTCCAGGGTGAGCGCGACCTCGTCCGGCCCGGTCGTGAGCGTCCCCTCCTTCGAGGTCGCCCACCCGTTCCCCAGCGATCGGATCGCGAGGTGGGCCTTGACATGTTCCCGCCCGCTGCCACCGATCTGGATCCCGTTGACCCGGCAGGCCGGCCGGCAGATGGTGGACCAGGCCCGGTACGTCGCCCGCCCGGCCCGCAGCCGCCCGAAGTCGACCACCGACTCCCCGTCGACGGACGAGACCGAGATCGTCATCTGCAAGTTGTCGCTGTCGCTGGTGACGTCGACGGCGAGATCGGGACCGTGGAGCTCGATCGGTTGCGCTTGCGCGGGGCGGAGCTGCCCCGCGACCGTACCCGCGGAAGGTCCGTCCGACGGCCAGATGGCGACCTTCCCCAGCGCGGCGGTGTCCACGGCCAGGCCGACGACCGGGTTGTCCCCGCCGCTGGAGACCTGCGTGACCGCCATCGCCCAGTCGCCGCGCGGGTCGGCCGCGCGAACGGCGGCGAGCAGTTGCCGCCCGGAGACCGGCTCGACGGTGAGCACCCGCTCGGCGCCGGAGCCGAGCCGGGCCTGCGTGTCGCGCCCGCGGACCCCGGTGTCGACCGCGCAGCCCGCATACCCGGCGACCGCCGCGGCCGCCACGAGCAGCGCGAACAGTCGGGCCGCGCCGGGCCGCCGGGTCAGTTGCAGCCCGGCCAGCGCGGGACCGAGACGCCCGCGGCGCAGCGCTCGGGCGGCGGCCCGGCCGATCACCGGCAGCAGCGCCCGGGACAGCAGCAGGGCCAGGATGAGCAGCACGAACGCCGGCGCGAAGAGACCGATTCCGGTCAGCGAGCCCTTCGACAGGTAGAGCTGGCCGCCGGCGAGCAGGGCGAGCACGAGCAGCACCGCCTCGCCGAACGGGACCCGGCCGGCGCCGGGCGCCGGGATCCGCCGGAGCAGCCCGGCCACCGGGCGGGTGAGCTGGCGGCGCTGGGCGGCGACCGCGGCGAGCAGCGCGATCAGGGCGGCGACCGGGGCGTACCGCAACGAGGTCCAGTCGGCGGCCTGGCTGACGCCGGGGAACCGGATCGCGGCCACCACGTTGATCAGCACCTGCCCGGCGAGGCAACCGGCGACCGCACCGGCCAGCACGGCGATGACGCTCTCCCCCGCGGCCAGCCACCAGCGCGACCACCAGCGGGCCCCGCGCAGCGCGACCACGGCCAGCTCGCTCTGCCGGCCCTCGGCGCCGTAGCCCACGGTCAGGTAGATGCTGAAGCAGGCGAGCAGCACCAGCGGCACGGCCAGCACCGGGACCAGCAGCCGGGACGCCGCCCGGCCCTGGTCGATCCGGTCCAGCAGGCGCGGGATGTCGGTGTCGATCTGCAGGGTGGCGTCGAGTTCGGCGGCCGCGTTGTTCAACTGCTTGAGCTCGGAGCGGAGCCCGGCCAGCCGGTCCACGTCGAGGGTCCCCGGGGCGGCTAGGCCGTCGATCGCGATCTCGGTCCGTGTCCGCTCCATCGCCGGGAGGGTCATCGACGTGGTGAAGACCGGCTCGCCCGGGCCCACCTCTGGGCCACTGACGAAATACCCATGCCTTCCCCAGTACGTCTCCGCGGGTCGCACCGCGGCATACGTCCCCGCCACGACCAGCGGTTTCGGCCGCCCCTCGGCCACGAAGCGGGGGACGCCGGACGAGCCGTCCTGCCTCGCCGCCGACAGCGTTATCCCGTCACCCGGGGTCAGGCCGAGCCGTCGCGCGGTCTGCTCGCCGATCAGCACGTCGCCCTCGCCGAACAGGCAGCGCCCGGCCACGATCCGGACATGCGCGCACACGTCCTGCCGGAACACCAGCCGCGACGGGTACCGGTTGGTCTTCTCCAGGCCGACCGTCGGGGTCTCCCGGGAGTAGTAGTACGTGAACCCGGGCAGCGCGATCAGGGTGCCGCCGATCTCGACGAGGTCGTCGCCGGAGCCGTCCCCGGTCATCGAGTCCTGCACCGCGCGCACGCTCAGCGTCAGCTCGCCGGTCGAGGCCGTCGCGATCTGGCCGGCCGCCACCGCACGGTCGACCGCGATCAGGTAGGCCGGGGCGGCCACCGCCGACGCGACCGCCAGCAGCGAGAGCAGGGCGAGCGTGATCGCCTGGCCGCGGCGGTGCCAGACCATCGCCAGGACCAGCGACATCATCGGTGCACCCCCCTGATCAGGGGCCGCAGGCACAGCCAGCCCACCAGGCCGAACAGGACCAGCGCGGCGAGGGCGGCGAGCGCCACCACGCCGGGCGCGAGCGGCGGGAGCTCGGGCAGCACCCGCT
>KL571338.1:0-735 GCA_000715855.1 Actinoplanes liguriensis | reverse complement strand
GCGGGAGCTCGGGCAGCACCCGCCAGTCGTCGGTGAACCCGGGCACCGGGCTGCCGGTCGCCGCCACGCTCAGAATCGCGGCCAGCACCCCGGTCAGGAGCGCGGTGACGATCAGCGCGGCCGGCCCGGCGAACCCGGCGGCCGCCGCGACCCGGGCCGGCAGACCCTGGTGGCGCAGCGCGTTGAGCTGATCGCCGAGCGAGCGCCGCTCGGCGATCAGGCCGACCGCGACGGTCACCGCGGCCAGCAGCATCGCCGCCGCCCCGGCCAGCAGCGCGAAGCGGACCTCGGCGGCCGGGCCCTGCCCGCCGAGCTGTTCCGCCCGGCGGACGGAGGTGATGTCGGTGCCGATCGTCAGACCGGCGGCGGTCAGCGCGTCGACGATCCCGGGGGAGGCGCCGGGCGCGAGCCAGACCTGGAACTGCCCGCCCGCGTCGGCGATCCCGGCGAGCCGGCGGGTCACGTCGAGGTCGACCATCACGCCGGAACGGCCCACCACCGGCAGGGCTCGCACGGTCGCGGCGACCTGGACCGGCGCCGGCTCCCCGTACGCCGACAGCAGCGCGTCCGAATACCGCCAGCTCGCCGGGGCGAGCCCGGCCAGCACCACCGGCACCGGCCCGCGCGTCCCGGCCGCCCACAGCTCGGCCCCGACGTGCTGGAGGTTGCCGGTGTTCTCGTCGGCGACCAGTCGCAACGCGCCGTCCGCGGCGGCCAGGTCGAGCGCCGAGCCGG
>KL571337.1:67554-69192 GCA_000715855.1 Actinoplanes liguriensis | reverse complement strand
GGCCAGTTCTGCGCCCACCCGCTGGTGCGGCGGCTCTCCAGGAACAGTGCGACAACCGCCTGCGACTCGGGAAACACCGGGCTGCTCCGCGCGAGCTGGGGCCTGGGCAGCACCGAGGACGACGTCGACCGCTTCACCCACGCCCTGTCAGACATACTCCGCTCCTGACCGGCAACCGTCGGGACCCTCTGCCCGGCGCGGAAGATTCCGATGATCCCCTACGTGGGGATCTGGCTGATGAGGCTGCGGGATCGTCTGCCGACCGGTGGCGGCCTGCGCGACGAGGACTGGACGACGAGGCACCGCCTGCTGACGGTGCTGCTCGGCGTCGTCGTGCTCGTGGTGACCGTGTTCGGCGCCGTACGCCCGGACCAGGGTCCCACCCTGCTCTGGACCGACCTGCTGGTGCTGCCCTGCGTGGTCGCCGGGACCCTGCTGAAGGGCCGCCGGCTGCGCTCGGTCGCGGTCGCGCTCGGCTTCACCGTCGCGTGCGCCGGCTTCGTGTCGCTGAGCGACGGCCTGACCGAGGCGCACTTCTCGTTCTTCGTCGCGGTCGCCGCGCTCGCGCTCTACCGGGACTGGGCGCCGTTCGGGGCGTTCCTGCTCGCCACCACGATCCACCACGGGTTGTTCGGCGTGCTGACCGGCACGCACACCTACGACCACCACTCGGCGCAGGCGCACCCGCTGGTCTGGGCCGGGCTGCACGGTTTCGCGGTGCTGCTCGCGGCCGGCTTCCAGGTGGTCCAGTGGGGCCTGACCGAGGCCGAGGAGGCGCGCGCCGCCGACAACCTGCAGGAGAGCCAGGCCCAGCTCAGCGTGGCGTTCGACGAGACGCCCGTGCCGACGGCGATGTTCGCTCCGGACGGGCGCGTGCTGCGCACCAACGCCGCCTACCGCCACTGGTTGCGGTTGCCGGAAGAGCTTCCCGCCGATTTCTCCGTACGGGATGTGCCGCTCGTCGCCGTCAACGAGGAGGGCAGCCTGTTCCCCGAGATGGCGGCGTCCGACGATCCTCTCACGCTGACGCGCCAGTACCGCCGTACCGACGATGGGTCGTTGATCTGGGTCGAGGTGCACAGCACGCCGCTCTACGACACGCAGGGCACCCTGCGGTTCATCTACGCGCACTGCCTGGACGTGACGAGCGTCCGCAACCACGAGGAGGAGTTGCGCCGTCAGGTGCGGCACGACTCGCTGACCGGGCTGCTGTCCCGCAAGGCGTTCGAGAGCGACCTGACCGAGATGCTGCAGGGCCGTCCCCCGGTCAGCGTCATCTACCTCGACGTGGACCGGTTCAAGTCGGTCAACGACGGCTCCGGTCACGCGGCCGGGGACGACGTGCTGCGCGCGCTGGCCGCCCGGCTGTCCCGCGTGGTGCCGCCCGGCGCGCTGCTGGCCCGGCTCGGCGGCGACGAGGTCCAGGAGATCCTGGCCTCGATGTGCGAGCCGCTGGACGTGGCCGGCAACCCGCTGCCGATCTCGGTCAGCGTCGGGGTGGCCTCCGAGCACGGCGCGGAGCACGCCGACGACGTGGTGCTGGCCGCGGACACGGCGATGTACGCCGCGAAGCGCGCCGGCGGCAACCGTCTCGAGGTGTTCGCCGAGGACATGCGGGTGTCGGTGCACGAGCGGCTC
>KL571337.1:64069-67339 GCA_000715855.1 Actinoplanes liguriensis | reverse complement strand
GCCAGGCGCTCGCCGGGCACCTGCCGTGGACGCTGCCGTTGTGGTTCCAGCCGGTCGTCTCGACCGTCACCGGGCAGATCATCGGCGCCGAGGCGCTGGTCCGGATGCGGACGCCGGACGGGCGGATCCTGAGCCCGTACCACTTCATCGGCGCCGCCGAGGAGACCGGCATGATCGTCCAGCTGGGCGAGCACGTGCTGCGCTCGGCGATCGAGCACCTGATCTACTGGTCGGGGCACCTGGGCTACGTGTCGGTCAACGTCAGCCCGCGGCAGCTGGCCGAGCCGGACTTCGTGCCGATGCTGGCCGGCGTGCTCACGGCGTACCCGCAGCTGGACCCGTCCCGCCTGGTGCTGGAGATCACCGAGACCGCGATGCTGTCCTCGACCGTCGACGTCGGCGAGCGCCTGGCCACCATCAAACGGCTCGGCGTCCGGATCGCGCTCGACGACTTCGGCACCGGCTACAGCTCGCTGACCTGGCTGGAGTCCGTCCCGGCGGACATCGTGAAGCTCGACCGCTCGTTCGTCGCCGGCCTCGCCGTGGACCAGCGCAAGTCGTCGATCATCCAGGCGGTGCTCTGGCTGGCGCGGTCCCTGGGCATGTCCACGATCGCCGAGGGCGTCGAGGAGATCGATGACTGGGCGGCTCTCCAGGCGGCCGGCTGCCCCGCCGTGCAGGGGTATTTCTTCAGCGAGCCACGTCCCCCGGAGGAGTTCCAGGAGATGTTGATCAACCGGAAGTGTGTCACTCCTCTGGCGCAGTTCACCTGATTGAAACCACAGAGGGGCTCCCGGCCGGTTAGAGTCCCGCCATCCTGGACAACGTTGATCCCTTCATCGGCACCGCGGCGACCGACCTGCCTCGAGCACACGGTCTGGCCGCCACTTGGTGGTGGCCCAAGCCGCAGGTGGGTAACACCCACCCGGGCGCGACCTCGCCGTTCGGCATGGTCTCGGCCTGCGCGTACTCCGGCGCATATCCCACCGGTTACGGCCGGTACGCGAAGAACACCGAGGGCGTGCCCGAGGAGATGTTCGAGCGCACCGAGGCCTCCGGCTTCACCCATTTCCAGCAGTCCGGCACGGGCGCGATCCGCAAGTACTACAACTATGTGCGGGTCACCCCGATGGTCCAGCCGCTGGACGATCTCGGCCAGTCCTGGGCGCTGCACGACGAACGTGCCGAGGCCGGGTACTACGCCGCGAACCTCGACACCGGGGTGCGCTGCGAGATCACCGCGGGGGAGAAGGTCGCCGTCCACCGGTACACCTTCCCGGACCATCACAGCGCCCGGGTCGTCATCGACCTGAGCTGCGGTGGCCTCGCGATCGACCTGGGCCGCACGGTTCCGCTGCGCGCGCAGGTCGAGAGCATGGGCCACGGCTGCGCGCAGGGCACCGTGGTGATGGAGGGCGTGCCGCTCTCGGTCTACCTGGAGGCCGACACCCCCGGGTGGCGGCAGATGCTCTGGTACGACCGGCGCCTGATCCCGGGCGGCACCCGGCTCGACTTCGACAGCATCCGCAACACCACGCTGCGCCCGTTCGGCCTGCTGTTCATGGGCTCGGCCCGGGCCGGGCAGACCATCGAGGTCCGGATGGGCTTCTCGCTGCGCGGCCACGAGCAGGCCAAGCGGAACCTGCACCGCGAGTGCGGCACCGACTTCGAACCGGCCTTCGAGCGGGTCCGCGCGAGCACCAGGCACCGCTGGCGTGACCACATCGACCGGGTGCAGGTCGAAGGCGGCACCCCGGCCCGGCGCACGGTGATGGCGACCGCGCTCTACCACTCGCTGATCAAGCCGTGCTTCGCCGACGACGAGAGCCCGTTCTGGCCCAACTCCGGGCCGTACGCGTTCGACATCTGCACCATGTGGGACATCTACAAGACGCAGATCCCGCTGCTGCAGGCGATCGCCCCGGACCGGGCCATGGACCTGCTCGAGTCGCTCATCCGGGTCTGCGAGGAGGAGGGCAACTTCCCGATCGGCTACCGGATGGCCCGCGGCGCCGACCGGTTCTTCCGGCAGGCCTCCGCGCTGGCGCACACCGCGATCGCGGACGCGCACGCGCTCGGCCGCTCCGGCGTCGACTGGGGCTGGGCGCTCGTGCACATGGTCGACGACCTGCGCCGGATGTACGGCGAGGACTTCTTCGAGCACGGCCTGGTGCACCCGATCACGCACACGCTGGACCTGGCGTACGCCCACCACTGCACCGCCAAGCTGGCCCGCGCGCTCAACGACCGCAAGCTCGCCGACGACCTGGAACGCCGCAGCCACCAGTGGGTGAACGCGTTCGACCCGTCCACCGGCCTGCTGCGCGACTCGGAGTTCTACGAGGGCGGCAAGTGGAACTACTCGTTCCGGCTGCTGCACGACATGGCCGCGCGGATCGAGCTGTCCGGCGGGGACAAGGGCTTCATCGACAAGCTGGACCGTTTCTTCGGGTATGGCGCCGAACCGGTCAAACAGCCCGGAATCAGTCCGCAACCGGCGGAGATGGCGCTCGGGTACGCCCTCAACCGGTTCGAGGGCCTGAACAACGAGCCGGACATGGAAGCCCCGTGGGCCTACCACTACGCCGGCCGCCCGGACCGTACCGCCGAGATCGTGCACTCCGCACTGACCTGGCAGTTCGGCACCGGACCCGGCGGCCTGCCCGGCAACGACGACTCCGGCGGGCTGAGCTCCTGGTACGTCTGGGCATCGCTGGGCCTGTTCCCGGTCGCCGGGCAGAGCCTCTTCCTGGTGAACGCGCCCGCCTTCGCCCGATCCGCGCTGCGGGTCGGCGACGAGGAGTTCATCATCGAGACCAGCGGGCACAAGGAGACGCCGATCGGCGTCGACGGCCTCGACCGTGACCCGCCGGCCCAGTACGTTCAGTCCGCCACCCTCAACGGCAAACCCCTGCACGCGGCACATCTGTCCGCGACCGACGTGCATCGCGGGGGCCGGCTGCACATCAAGCTCGGCCCCGAACCATCGACGTGGGGACACGGGATCCGTCCGCCGTCCCACTCGTTCACCCTCTCCACACCCCCTGCGACAACGTAAGGAATGACCATGAGCCGTCCTACTCGGAGACTCGTGATCGCGGTTCGCGCCGACCCGGTGATCTGCGGACACTCGGGTGAGGCACGCAATCTCGCCGAAGTCGCCCTGACCCGGGGCTTCGACGATGTGCGCCTGCTCACCTGGCCGATCCCCACGCTCCAGGCCGCGGGCCTGCCGTTGAAGCCGCTCGACCTGTCTCTTATACACATCTC
>KL571337.1:62699-63849 GCA_000715855.1 Actinoplanes liguriensis | reverse complement strand
CTGCCGTACAGCGAGGGCATCACCGTCGAACGCCCCGAAGCGGTCGGCGACTACCGGGTGCCCGACGGCCGCCACCTGGCCGGTCTCACCGGTCGCCTGGTCGAGCTGCTCAGCGACGGCGTGCCCACCGTGTGCCTGTCGATGTACCTGGTCCCGCACACGCAGGTGATCAACGACGCGGTCACCGCGGCCCGCGCCGCCGGCTTCAACCCGCAGGTGCACACCATCGCGAAAGCGGTCGGCTCGGACGTCACCAACGTCATCCGCTCCTGCCTGCGCGAGGGCCGGGTCGGGGCCGCGACCGTCCTGATGACCACGTTCCTGGCCAGCGACGAGGTGGTCGCGGTCTCGGAGTACACCAAGGACGAGATCATCGCCTCGGCCGAGGAGGTCGACCGCCACTGCGGTACGACCTTCGCCGAGCAGTGCCGCGAGCGGGTCACGGTCAGCTATCCACCGATCGACTCGTCGGCGTTCCTCGACCTCGACGAGGACACCATCGACGCCGCCCTGCAGAAGCGCGGCCTCGAACGCGGCAAGTACATCCTGTTCCTGTCCCGGGTGGCCCGGGCCAAGGGCATCTACGACCTGGTCATCGCGTACGGCCAGATGCGGAGCCGGGACAAGATCCCGCTGGTCGTCGCCGGGAACGGCCCCGCGCTGGAGCACGTCCGGGCGATGGCCAAGGAGGACGACCGGATCATCTTCCTCAACGACGTCGACGACGACGAGAAGCCGCTGCTGATGGCCGGCTGCGCCGCCTACGCGCTGCCCACCAAGCCGGAGCCCGACTTCGTCGAGACGTTCGGCATCGCCCTCGCCGAGAAGATGCTGGCCGGCGGCGGCCCGATCGTGACCACCCTGACCGGCGGCACCGGCGAAGCGGTCGGCGACACGGCCGTCATCGTCGAGGCCGGCGACATCAACGCCCTGGCCGAAGCCCTCGACCGCGTCGTCCTCGACATGCCCGAACCCGAGAAACGCGCCATGGAGGCCCGGGCCCGAGCCCACGCCATGTCCTTCGACCGGGTAGCCGTCTTCGACGACCTTTTCTGACCCCGAAGAGCGGCCTGCCCACCAGGCCGCTCTTCCCTTCCTCTCCGCTTTCCTCCCTCTCCCGATTGCCGCAGTACGGCCATAGCCCCCCACC
>KL571337.1:58743-62527 GCA_000715855.1 Actinoplanes liguriensis | reverse complement strand
CCCGCTTTGCCGGCTGGTCCCCACCGTGGTTATGGCCCTCGCATAACCACAGTGAGGACCAGCCCTCAGCCCGTCCCCGCCGGACTCGAGCCCGCTCGCCGGCTCCCGCTTTGCCGGCTGGTCCCCACCGTGCTTATGGCCCTCGCATAACCACAGTGAGTCCCAGCTGCGGCTCGTCGGCTGGTCCTCACCGTGGTTATGCGGGTCGGATAACCACGGTGGGAGCCAGCCGGCCTGCCTCAGCGGCGCCTGGCGAGTTCGTCCCGCACTGCGGCGACCGTCGCGCTCGGGCGTCGGAGAACGTCGCCGGCGGTGAAGCGCAGAACCGCCCACCCCAGTCGCCGCAACGCGTTGACCCGGCCGACGTCCCGGCGGAACTGGTCGCGCTCCCGATGGTGGTCACCCTCGTACTCGACGGCGAGCCGGGCCACACGCCAGGCGAGATCCACCCGTGCCACCAGGCGTCCGAGCTCGTCGCGCACCTCGACCTGCGGCTCCGGCGAGGGCAGTCCGGCAACGTGGAACAGGAACCGCAGACGGGTCTCCATCGGCGACTCCGCCCGGCCGTCGGCAAGGGCCATCGTGCCCCGGAGCCGCGGGATCCCGGGCCAGCGAGGACGGCTGCGGGCCAGCTCCATCACCGAGCCCGCGTCGAGGATTCCCCGGTGCAGCATCGCGTCGATCAGCACCAGCGAGTGGAGGCGGGGGAGCCTGCGCCCGATGTCGAAGGCGGTGCGCGCCGGGGTCGTCACCGGCAACCCGTCGAGGTCGGTGACGTCGGCCGAGCCGAAAACGGTGTGGTGTGTCGACACCCGGGGAAGGCGAGTCGTCCACCCGTCGCGTGGGGCGACCACCGACACCGGTGGATCGGGTTGCAGCAGATCCGCGCCCCACAGATGGGCGGCACTCGGGCCGCCGATCGCTGTCCGTGGCGGAAGTATCAGACCGAGCGCCAGGCACCGGACCCGATGATCCACGGCCAGGCCGCTGTATATGTAGACATCCGGCAGCAGGCGAACCCACACCCGGCTTCTCAACATGTTCGGGCTGAGCGTCCCCGAGCGCAGGGCGTCCGAGCCCCGGAAGGGCGCTTTGGCGAGCGAGTCAGGAACGTGAGCGGTACGCGACATCCGCACAGGATGGCGTTCCTCCACCAGCCCCGCCCGCCCCTTGTGGACAGCCAAGAACTGTGGAAAACCGGCTGGCCCCCACGGTGGTTATCGAGCCCGCATAACCACGGCGAGGGCCAGCCCGGAAGGGCGGGCGGTCCGGCTGGTTGCCACCGTGGTTTTGGGGTGTGGATAACCACGGTGGGGGCCAGCCGGGGAGGGTGAGTTTCAGACGGTGCCCTTGGTGAGGAGGGTGTCGAGTTTGGCGTAGCCCTCGTTGACGCCGGTCTCCATGCCGCTCCGGAGCCAGGCGTCGCGGCCCTCGAAGCTGTCGACCAGGGACTGGGCGTGCAGCCGGGTACGGCCGTCGCCGAGGTCCTCGAAGGTCAGCGTCTCCAGTGCGACACCGTCGGGGGCGCCGTCGAACGTGAACGTCTGCACGATGCGCTTCGGGCCGACCTCGTGGAAGCAGCCGTGGAACCCGAACTCCTCGTCACCGCGCACCGCGGCATAACGCCAGGCGCCGCCGCTCTTCGCGTCCCAGTGGTCGATCCGGACGGTTGTCGAGTCGGGGCCGCACCACTGCGCGAAGAGCTCCGGATCGGTGTGCGCGCGGAGCAACTGCTCCGGCGTGCCCGCGAATTCCCGGGTGATCCGGATGATCGGCAGGTTCTTGTCGGCCTCGATCTGTGCCTCGCTCATTTCTCGGAACCTCTCTGCTCGTCCTGCATGGTCCGGAGCACCGCGTCCAGGCGCTGGTAGCGCGCCTCGGCCCGGCGCCGGTACTGCTCGATCCAGCCACCGACCTCGTCGAACACGTCCCGTTCCAGCCGCACCGAGCGCGGCTGCGGCCCGGGCGGGCGGGTCACCAGGCCGGCCTCTTCGAGCACTTTGAGGTGCTTGTAGACCTGTCTCTTATACACTCCCCGGTCGCCAGCCGCGCCACCATGTCGCGGCGCGTCGGATCCGCCAGGGCCGCGAACACCCGGGACAGCTCATCCGCCGGCATCGCGTTCCTCGTTTCAACTCATCGGTTTAAAGATACGGTAGCCCCGCCCCGCGACCCAGTCAACCAATAAGTTGAAAGAGCAGCTCACGGTAGGCGTCCTTCATCGGCAGGTCCCGCTCGACCCGGATGCGCCGTCGCTCGGTGACGACGTCGACACCGCGGACCGGGTCGTGACCGGTGTGCGGCGTCAGCTCCCACCACAGGCCGATGCCGCGGCGCTGCCATGCCGGCACCTCGGTGAAGTTCACGCCGTACCGGAAAAGCAGTTCGTTCTTCTCCGCCGTGCCCGTGCCCTCCAGCGCCTTGCCGGCCTCCCGGGACGACCGCCCGGCGTTACGCAGCGTCCAGTAGGCCCAGCCGTTCAGCGCGCACCGCGCCGCGTCGGCCTGACGCCACGAGAAGTAGTCGGCCACGTCGCCGATCCCGGTGCCGAGCCACAGCCGCGAGTCGAAGTGCGCCGGATGCCCGGCCACCTGGGTGAACGCCGCGCTCGCGAGTCCGGCGGAGAGCGACACGAGCTTCTCCACCGAACGGCCGAACAGATCGAAGTCCGGATCGAGAAGAACAGAGATCTCATCACTTTCCGTGTACGCGTATCGCCCGCCCAGCTCGCGCAGCAGCGTCTCCGCCGTGACCGCCATGTGGTCCGCGAACCGCTCGTCGAACGGCTTGGCGAAGTGCTGCTCGGTGAAGCGCGAGAACCCCCGCCCGTCCAGCCTGATCACCGTCCACGCGCCGGGCAGGACGGTCAGCGAGTGGAAGTACTCTCGGGCGCGTTGTCCGGCCTCGAAGGCATCGGCGTTCATCGTCCCATGATCACAGGCGTCGTGGAGGTGCTTGATAGGGTGGCGGCCAGGTCATGAGTGCCAGCGTGTAGCCCCGGCTTGCTGGCCGGCAACCCTCCAGTTCGCGGGTGGGGTGCCCCGGGTGATGACCGGACCCGTCGCGTGCCGCGCCGGGTAAGCCGCGAAGGGGGTAACTCTGTGCTGCTCAAGAAGCTCGACGCGCCGGTCCTGGACGGGCGCCTGGTCCGCCTGGAGCCGTTGGAGAGGCGTCACGCCGTGGACCTCGCGATCGCCGCGGAGGAGAACCGGGACGCGTACCGGTTCACCTGGGTGCCGCGATCGGAGGAGGTCGACGACTACCTCGACCAGCAGTTCGCGAGGGTCGAGGCGGGCGTGCTCAAGCCGTACGCGCAAATCTTGAAGACGACGGGGAAGGCGGTCGGCGTCACCGCTTTCTGGGATCCGCGACCGTGGCCGGGCCGGGACGAGCTCTGCGCGGTCGAGGTCGGTTTCACCTGGCTGGGTGCGTCGGCGCACGGCACGGGGGTGAACACCGAGGCGAAGTTCCTGCTGTTCAGGCACGCTTTCGAGCGCTGGGGCGCGATCCGGGTCGATCTGAAGACCGACGCCCGCAACGCCCGGTCGCGCGCCGCGATCGAGGGCGTCGGCGCGAGCTTCGAGGGTGTGCTCCGCTGCTGGTCACGCTCGTGGGCGCCGGGTGAGGAGGGCCGGCTGCGGGACTCGGCGCTCTATTCGATCATCGCCTCGGAGTGGCCGCGGTGCCGGGCCCTTCTGGAAGCTCGCCTGTCCGGCGTCTACAGCGGCTTGGTGTAGACGCGGTAGTCGGCGGGCCCGGCGAGCAGCGGCGCGAGCTGTGGATA
>KL571337.1:55496-58488 GCA_000715855.1 Actinoplanes liguriensis | reverse complement strand
TGGATACTGCTCCTCCAGCCGGCCCACGCCGGAGATCGTGTAGCCGAGCCGCGAGTACCACTCGTGCAGGAACTCCTTCGCCGGCAACCGGAAGCCGCGCGGCACCAGCAGTTCGAGGCGCATCGTGTGGTCACCCCGGGAGCGGCAGAAGTCTTCCGCCCACCGGATCAGCCCGCCGCCGATACCCTCGCCGCGCCGGGCCGGGTCAGCGGCGAGCATGCCGAACTCGCCGACCCCGCCCGGCATCCGCCGCACCCGGACCACCCCGGCGAGCCGCCCGTCCCGCACGTCGGCGACCACCTCGCCGGCCTGGGCAAGAGCGGTCACCTCGGCCGGCGTGGTCCGGGTCGCCCCGTCCTGCCACAACCCTTTCTCGGAGTCGCGGTAGACGAGGTTGACGAGGGCGGTGGCGGCGTCGAAGTGTTCCGGGGCGAGCGGCGAGATCACCCCGTCACGATACGTCCGAGCAGCAGGCGTGCCGGCTGTGCTCGACGTACTCCGGGTCGTGCCACCAGAAGGCGGCCGGCGCGGGGTCACCGAGGACGGCGCTCTCGGTCCGCGCCGAGCGGGCCGACGCGAACGGCGCCAGCAGCGACGGCACGTCGTGCAGCACCCCGGCCGCCATCACCTGCCGCACGTTCGCCGCCTGGTTGATATCGGTCAGGGGGTCGCCGCCGAGGATCGCCAGATCGGCGTAGTACCCGGGGGCGATCCGGCCCAGCGGCTCCTCCAGGAACTCCCCGGGGATCCGGGTCGCGGTGCTCAGCGCCTCCCACGGCGTCATCCCGTAGGCCACCATCGCGCGCAGGTTCAGGTGGGCGCTGACCGCGTTCGGTGAGATCGGCGAGTCCGTCCCGGTGATCACCCGCCCGCCGCCGCGCAGGACCCGGGCCACGTGCGCCACCTGCCGGGCCAGGTTCTGCCGGTTCACGGTCTGATCGGTGGTTCGCGCGCCGTCCGCGATCGCTCGCAGGGCGGCCCATTCCCAGCTCGGATAGAGCGTCCGGACCCGCACGTCCTCGACGAGACCGTCGTCGTCGCCGAGCAGCACCACCGCCGCGAACAGCGTCGGCGTCAGCGTCGCCCGGCTGTCGACGAAGATCTTCGCGACGTCGGCGTAGGACGTCCCGAGCGCGGTGACCGTCCGCGAGTACCCGAACCGGTTCGTCGCCCCGACGTGCTCCTGCCCGTCCCCGCCGAACGCGAACGCCGGATAGTGGTAGTGCGACGTCGCGTGGATCCCACGCCGGTGCGCCCAGTCGATCACCCGCCGCTGCCGTTCCGGTGACAGCCGCACGTACGACTTCATCAGGTCGTAGTCGAGCGCCGCGGCCCGGGACAGCTCCAGCGCGACCTGCGCGTCACTGAACGTCGGCCGCATGAAGTTGTAGAAGATCCGGGCACCGTCCACGGCTTCCCCGGTGGCGAAGTACCGCGGTTCGATCCGCGCTCCGGACTGGACGGACTCGCGTTCCTCCACCATGTGATAGGCCGGGCTGCCCGGCGAGCGTGTGGTGGTGATGCCGAGCGAGAGCCACAGCCGTCCCTGCCGGCCGCCGTACTCGTAGCCCTGCATCTCCCGGTGGTGGTGCATGTCGATGATCCCGGGCGTGACGACCGAGTCCCGCGCGTCCACCACCCGCCCGTCGGCCCGCGAGCTCGCGCTCACCTCGACGATCCGGTGCCCCTCGACGACCACGTCGACGTCCCGCGTCACCGATCGGCTCACCCCGTCCCACAGGCGTCCGGCGTGAATCACGGTTCGCCCACGCGGCGCGGTGTTCGCCCACTGCAGATTCAGCGGTACGTCGTCAGCCCGCCCGCCCCGCGCCGGCACCAGCCGCAGCCGCCCGTTGCTCAGGTAGAGCAGCGTCGACGAGTCCCCGCTCCAGCTGGGTGCGTCCGTCACCTCGTCGGTGATCTGCCGGGGCGTGCCCGCGAACGTCCCGTCCGGGTGAACGTCCACCACCCACAGCACGCTCGCCACGACGAACGCCATCCGCGTCCCGTCCGGTGACCACACCGGCCCGTCGTCGCCGCGGGTCTGCAGCGACCGTGCGGGCAGCGGGTCCACGTACCGCCCGGCGCCGGTCGCCGTGTCCACCAGCAGGATCTTGCTGAGCCCCTCGCGGTAGCGCGCCGAGTAGGGCACGATCGCCGCCAGCGCGATCGTCCTCCCGTCCGCCGACCAGCTCGGCCGCCCCGGCTCGAACGTGGCGGTGAACAGTTTCCGCACCGTGCCGCTCGCCACCTCGACGCCCTCGTCTACGGCAACACCTATCGTCACCCGGCCGTGGTCGCCAACATGGCCGCCACCGTCGACCGGATCAGCGGCGGCCGCTTCACGCTCGGCGTCGGCGCCGGCTGGCAGGTCAACGAGCACCAGCAGTACGGCATCGACCTGCCCCCGACCAAACAGCTCCTGGACCGCTTCGTCGAGGCGCTGCAGGTCATCCACGGCCTGCTGCGCACCCCGAAGACCACGTTCGCCGGCGATTACTACCAGCTCACCGACGCGGTCTGCGAGCCGAAACCGATCCAGGACCCGCTCCCGATCATGATCGGCGCCAAGGGCGAGAAGCGGATGCTCGACGTCGTCGCCGAGTATGCCGACCAGTGGAACACCTGGGGCCTGCCCGCGCTGATCGCCCACAAGTCCGCCGTGATCGACCGCTTCTGCGCCGAACGCGGCCGCGATCCGAAATCGATCGCCCGCACTGCCCAGGCGCTCACCGTCGTCAACGGCCCGCTCCCGGAGGGCCTGCCCATGCCGGCGATCGGCGGCACCCCCGCCAAGCTGGCCGACGCCATCGCGGAGTACCGAGCGGCCGGCCTCGACGAGCTGATCATCCCGGACGGTTTCCTCGGCACCGGCGCCGAGAAGCTCAAGAACATGGACACGGTGCTCAGCCTGGTCCGAAGTTAATCCCCATTCGAAAACTGAAGATTACATTCATCATTTCCCATCTCCGCTGTGGTCCATGTCCGCCGC
>KL571337.1:48286-55204 GCA_000715855.1 Actinoplanes liguriensis | reverse complement strand
GCCGGCCCAGAACGCGACGCCCGAAAGGGCGACCTCCGTGGGTGGGCACGCTCACCCCAACCCCGCACCGCCTACCACTCAAGCGGCTCACGCTCGAAGAACAGCCCACCGGTAGGCCCGTCGTCAGGCAAGGTCGCCAGCCAGACCGACTATCCGGCGTTGGAGTCGGTGCACCGCTATGTGGGGCTGGACCGGGTCAATGGGGGTCGAACCTCGGGATGCGGACGCCGGCGGCGCGGAGTTTGGATTCGAAGAGTGTGGACAGTCGTGCCATGGCCGGGGTCGGCTGATCGCCGTGGCGGGCGATCATCGTGTAGCGGGCCACGGTGTCGGTGCGGGCCTGCATGCCCGCGACGGTCTTCAGCAGTGCGGGGTCGGCAAGGTAGTGGTCGGCCGCGTCGGCGGCGAGCCGGTCGATGCGAGGATCGTCCGCCTCCCAAGTCGCGACCTCGGCGATGCGCCTGGTCAGAGCGGTGCGCTTGGGGTCTTTGAGGGCGTGCTCGAACTGGGTGAGGTAGTCGTCGAAGCCTTCGGGGACGAGCGCCCGGGCGAGGACCCAGCCGTCCTTGGTGGCTGCGACCTCGTCCTCGGAGTACCCGACGTCGAGCATGCGCTCCAGCATCTCCACGGCGCGGTCGGGCAGGAGCGCCCGGTCGCCATTGGCGAGCCGGTGCAGCATGGCGCGCCGCGCGGTGAGCTCCGCGATGCGCTCGTCGAGCTGCTGCTCGACTTGGACGATGGCGGCGGTGAACAGCGCGGGGTCGGCGTCGAGAAGGGGCCCGATCTCGGCCAGGGGCACGCCGGCGGCGGCCAGGGTCCGGACCCGTACCAGCCTGAGCAGGTCGTCCGATCCGTACCGCCGGTAACCCGACGAGTCGCGTCTGGGCTCGGCGACCAGGCGGAGCTTGTGGTAGTGCCGCACCGTCTTGATCGTGATGCCGACGAAGGCGGCCGCGTGGCCGATCGTGACTCCGTTGCGCATCTGCTCATCCTGCCTTGGGTTCGGGCGCGCCGATCTCCCGCCGGGTGCGGGCGACCGGCCGCGCCGGGCTCGGCAAGCTCGGCGCGGCCCTGGGATCTCTGGGGTTTACGCGGCCTGCCCACCGCCGAAAACCTCGTTGAGGAGCCGATGCTGGGCCCTCTGGAATGCCGCGGCGACGGTGAGGTTCGAGTCGTCCACGCAGTTCAGGGCGGCGGTCAGAGTCTTGGCCCCGTCGGGAGTGGCGTACATGAGCGCCGCGTGACCGGCGGAGGCGCCGTTGTGGGAGATGACGGTGGCGCCGTCGTCGGTGGTCAGCAAGAACACCCCCAGCCCATAGTCCATGCCCGGGATGCCCGTGGCGTGCGGGGTGAACATCTCCTCGCGCAGCTCGTCCGGGAGGAGCTTGCCGGCGGTGAGCGCGGCGATGAACGTGTGGAGGTCCTCGGTAGTCGAGATCATGTCGCCGCCGGCGGAGACCCAGGAAGGGTTCTGGCGGGTGATGTCGACCGTGCGCGGCTCGCCGTCCTCGTCGTACCGGTAGTAGGCGTGGGCGTGCGGCTCAGCGATCTCCGCGCCGTGTGGCACCACGGTGTGCGACATGCCGAGCCGGGTCAGGATCAGCCGCTGCATCTCCTCGGTGACGGTGCGTCCGGTGACCTTCTCGATGAGCATCCGGGCAAGGACGTAGTTGGTGTTGGAATAGCTCCAGCCCGTGCCGGGCTCGAACCGCGCAGGCTTGGACAGCGCGAGTTCGACCAGCTCCTGCGGCCGGTAGGTCTTGAACCGGTTGTTCAGCCATTCTTTTCCATGCGGGCCGTAGGGCATGGGGATGCCGAGCACGACCGATCCGTCCTCGTAGACCTCGCCGGTGAAGTTGAATAGGCCGCTGGTCTGCCGGAGCAACATCCGCACCGTGATTCGCTCGTCGATCCCGAGCTCGGGCAGGTGATCGGTGACCGGATCGTCCAACCCGATCCTGCCCTCGGCCACGAGTTGCAGCACCAGGGTCGCGGTGAAGGTCTTGGTGTTGCTGCCGATCCGGATGTGCCCGTCGGCCGGCGGCTTCGCGTCCCCGCCCAGTTCGGCCGCGCCGGCGCTGCCGACCCATCCGCCCTGCTCGTCGTGGAAGCGGACCGTGATCCCGATGATGCCGGGATCCACGATCGTCTCGATCGTCCGCTCGAGGCGGTCGGCGGTCGGGCTGGAAACGTTGGCGGTCATGGTGGTCCGCTCCTTCGAAGCGCTCAATTCCCTTCGGCGTCCTGCCGATGCGGGAACCTTCCACCTTGACCTCGGGTCAAGGTCAAGCATGACTTGGGCCGCCGTGTTGGTCTGTCGCGGAGCCAGCTACAGCTCGCACGATGGGCCGGTCACCAAGCTGACGAAGCTCTCTGACCAGCTTGAGTAGCCGAACGGTTCCATCGATACAAGCGGTGAGGCCAAGTACACGCTGACCGGGAAACAGACCCGTTCTGAACCGATACGCCCAACTTTCCACGCCACGGCGGCGCTGCCTTGCAGCAGGATGACTCATCGGCAGATCCGGACGCCGTCAGGGGCCGCAAGCATCACCCTGTTCCCACTACCTTCATGAAACCGCGGCGGTCCTTCTCATGGCCCCATCCCCGGGTGTTCGGATGCGCGTCGATTCCGGCGTCAGCGTGGTGACATCAGGAAACGACACACCTCGCTCCGTTGCCGGCCTCGGCCCGGCGGGAAGGCCGCGGCGGACGGGCATTCGGTGCGCCGGAATTCCCAGGGTCACTTCGAGCTGCTCAACACGGAGGAGTAGACCCGTGGGCGAGCCATGGCTGGTGGGTTCCGGAGAGATCGGCGAGCGACTCGGTCTCAGCCGCCGGCGAGTCCAGCAGTTGGCCGAGCGCGACGACTTCCCCACGCCGTTCGCCGGTTCGAGGATGGGCCGGATCCGGTGGCGGCAGGAGGTCGAGATCTGGACCGCGGGGTGGCGGGGGCGGGCCGGCGACCGGTGCGACGGTGTTGACTGCCGCCAGTTGGCCGGGTGGATCGCCGATTGCCTTGCCGCGCACGGGCTCGCATTCATCGAGGACGACGAGATCGAGGAGTTGGGCGGGGTTCTCCGGCAGTTGCTGAGCGCCGCCGGTATCAGGGGTGGTGCGGGGTGCTCCGGATAGCAACTTTCGGATCCTCACGTCGGGGCGGGCGGGGCCGACCTTGGATGGCGACCCGCGAGGTGCGGGCCCCGGCGACGTGAAAGGCCGATGTGATGGATCTGCCCGAGATCGGTTCCCCGATGTTCCTGGCGCTCGGGGACGGCGTGAACTTCCGGTCCCGGCTGGAGTCGGTGGAGGACGGCACCTTCAGCGTGGCAGCCCCGCTGGAGACCACCGGCCCCACGGGTTTCCTTCCCGGCTACGAGTTCGAGGCGTTCTGGGCCCCGCCGCGCACCCGGATCGTGATGCCGGTGCTGCTCAAGGAGGTCAGCGACGGCGCCCCGTTCCGCTGGAAGCTGTTCCCGACCGCCGAGCCGGTGATCAGCAACCGCCGTGAGTACGCCCGCGGCGGCGCCGGCGCCCCGATCCGCCTGTTCGGCGAGTGGGGTCCGCAGTACCTGCAGGGCCGGATGCTGGACATCAGCGAGGGCGGCCTGCGCTTCTGGGTGCCGGAGGCCAAGGCGTTCAAGGAGGGCGACTACATGCGTGCCCTGGTCTGGCTCGGTAACGGCGAGGCGGAGCTCAAGGGCAAGGTGTACGCGGTCCGCGAGGCCGGCGACGAGCCCGGCCACCACGTCGTGCTGATCTTCAAGACCGTCGACCCGCTGGCCCAGATGATCAGGCAGTACGTGATCGCGTGGGAGATCGGCGAGCGTCGGAAGGCCCGCCAGAAGCACTGACGAGCGCGTACGGGGTCCCGCGAGGGACCCCAGAACGCCGGTGGCTCACAGCTCCCGCACGACACCTCCCTGCACCGCCGCCAGCTTGTCCGGGTTGGCGGTGTTGAGGATCGCCGTGACGCGGCCGTCGCCGTCCAGGTCCAGCGTGATCGTGCCGATGACCCGCCCGGCTCCGCTGATCACCAGGCCGGGCTCGCCGTTCAGGTCGACCAGGGCGGCCACCATCTGCTCCGGCAGCACCCCCTGGTACGGCCGTGTGCCGACCCCGGCCAGCCACGCCGCCACCCGTCCGGCGCCGTGCACCGGCCGCATCGCCTGGCGCACCTTGCCACCGCCGTCGGTCCACAGTGTCACGTCCGGCGCGAGCAGCTCCATCAGCGTGTTGATGTCCCCGCCGGAGGCCGCCGCGAAGAACCGCTCGGTCACCGCCCGCTGCCGGTCGCGGTCCGCCGTGAACCGGGCCCGCTTGCCCCGGACGTGTTCCCGCGCGCGATGTGCCGCCTGCCGCACGCTGTCCGGGGAGCGTTCCACCGCCTCCGCGATCTCCTCGTAGCTGAAGGCGAACGCCTCCTTGAGCACGAACACGGCCCGTTCCAGCGGTGTCAGGTTCTCCATCACGAGCAGCAGGGCGGGCGCGACATCGGGCGCGTCGCCGCTGGTCAGGACCGGTTCGGGCAGCCACGGGCCGACGTAGGCCTCGCGTTTGGCGCAGCGGAGCCGGTCCATCGCCAGGTTCGACACGATCCGTACCAGATAGGCCTTGGGGTCGGCGACCCTGGAGCGGTCCGCCGCCGACCACCTCAGCCAGGCGTCCTGCACCGCGTCCTCCGCGTCGGCGGCGCTGCCGAGGATCCGGTAGGCGACCGAGAACAGCAGGTTCCGGTAGTCGTCGAAGGCGGTCATCGGGTTCCGGAGAGGCGCGTGTACCGACCGCCCCGGCGCCAGCCGAGCATCCCGATCCCGGGCCTGCGCAGGATCCGTCCGTAGGTGGTCCAGGGTGCCGAGCTCACCGTCTCCTTGTACCAGACCGCCGCGCGGCCGGACAGGTAGAAGCGCTTCGGCGTCTCGTCAGGGTGCACGAACTGGATCACCGCGTCCCGGCGGCCCAGGCTGACCGGCTCGTGGAGGTATCCGAACCGGAACGGCTTCGGCGCCTTGCCGTCCAGTTCGCGGACGATCTGCGCGGCGGCGTGCGCGCCGGTCGGCATCCCGCTCTGGCAGGTCCCGTGCATCACGCCGTAGCGCTGGGTGATCGCGGCGGCGTCACCGACCGCGTACACCTCGGGGTGCGAGATCGATCGCAGCGTGGCGTCGGTGACGATCCGACCGTGATCGTCAACGGTCAGCCCGGCCGCCGCTGCCAGGGGCGACACGCGCACGCCGCTGGTCCACAGGATGACGTCGGCGGGGAGGGACACTCCGCCGGCCAGGTCGGCGCCGTCCGGCCGTACCTTCGCAATCTCAGCGACCTCGACCGAGACGGAGAGTCGGCGAAGAGCGGACCGCATGTGGTCGCGGGCCTTCGGCCCGAGGTCCCTGCCGGGCGGAGTGCGGCCCAGCAACGTGACCGTGAGCTGCGGAAACCGCTCGGCGATCTCGGTGGCCGCCTCCAGACCGGTGAGCCCGCTGCCGCAGACGAGGACGCGGCCCTCGCTCAGCTCACCCAGGCGGCGCGCGAACAGCTCCGCGTCGGTCGCCGAGTCCAGGGTGTACGCGTGATCCGCCGCCCCCGGCACCGCCGACGTGTCCGCCGAGCCGCCGAGCGCGTAGACCAGCGTGTCGTATCCGATCTCCCGCTCGTCGTCGATCCGCACGGTCCGTGCCGTGAGATCGATCCCGGTCACCCAGCCGACCTCGAGATCGTCGACGAAGCGCCTGATCTCCAGTTCCGGAAGGTGCTGCCCGGTGGCGGTCTGGTGCAGTCGCAGCCGCTCGGTGAAACGGTCCGTCGCGTTGACGACGGTGACCGACACGTCGTCGCGCCGCCCGGTCCGCCCGATGAGGCTGACCGCCGTGAGCATGCCCGCGTACCCCGCGCCCACTACCACGATCCTGTGCATTGCCCTGCTCCTTCCCGAGGTGTCTACCGCGAGACGGAGCAGGGCTCACCGGACGTGAAGTGCTGTGGTCCAGGTCACTTTCGGGGTCCTACTTGTTCACCATCGAGCCGGTCCAGGTGCCGTCCTCGTCCTGGGGGACGGCGATACAGACGATCTTGCGGTCGTACTTCCAGGACGACACCGACGGGTAGATCGACCAGAACTCGGCGTCGGCGAACTTGCCCTTCGCGAACTTGTCCAGCGCCTTGTCGCAGCGGTCGCCGGCCACGTCCGACACCTTCTTCTCGCCGGGGTAGGTGCCCGCCGGAAGGGTCGAGATCGCGTAGACCTCACCGCCGTGCTCGACCGCGCACGGCGACACGGTGAACTCGTCGGCGGTGTCCTCGTCGATGTAGTCGATGCAGTCACCGACCACCAGATCCTCGGTCGCCGTCTTGTCCGAGGTGGTCGGCTCGTCGGTCGGCTCCGTGGTGGACTCCAGCGTCGGCCGGCTGCCGGACGAGAACCCGGAATTCGCCGTCGAGGAGGAAGAGTCCCCGGCGACCGCGCCGACCACGATCAGCAGGGCGATGACCACCACCCAGAAGCCGGACAGGGCCAGCCCGGCGATCGCCATGCCTTTGCCGCGCTCGCCGCGCTTCGAGATCTGGCTCAGGGCGACGATGCCGAAGATCACGCTGAACAGCACGCCGCCGAGGACGCCGAAGATCAGCGACGCGATGGCGAAGCCGTTGGTCTTGGGCGCGGGCGTGAACCCCGGGTAACCCGGGTAGCCGGGCGGCGGAACCGCCCCGGGCGGCGGATATCCACCCGGGTAGCCACCCTGCGGCGGGTAACCACCCTGCGGCGGGTAGGCGCCGGGCGGCGGGTAAGCCCCGGGCGCCTGGTAGGGCGGCTCCGGGAAAGCGGCGGGCGGCTGATAGGCGCCGGCCGGCGGCGGATAAGCACTGGCCGGCGGCACAGCATCCGGTGGCGGCGGCTGGTATGCGCCCGGAGGCGGGAAT
>KL571337.1:46599-48176 GCA_000715855.1 Actinoplanes liguriensis | reverse complement strand
GGCGGCGGCGTCAGCGGCTCCGTGGGCGGGTAGGCCGGCGTCAGCGGCGCCGTGGGAAAGGCCGCCAGCGGATCACCGGCGGGCGGGGCTGCGGCCAGGGGATCGGCCGGCTGCGGTGGGTGCGCCGAACCGGGAGCCGGGTTCGGCTGCCCGGGAATTTCCTCGTTCACGCCGGGACGCTATCCCAGGAAGGGCTCTTTTCCGGGTCCACGACGGTGTCGATTCCGTATCGACGACCAGGCAGGACCGGCCCGGCAACCCCGGTCCTGCCTGTCGCGGAGATCAGCGCAGCCGCTGCGGCAGCTCGATCGTGATCCACTCGTTGTTGTCCGCCTGGCCCTCGGTGCGGCCGCTGGAGAACGGGAAGTTGTTGTCGTTCAGCACCGCGAGGTGGGTGCTGTCCAGGATCACGACGTCCTCGATGGTCTGGAACGGGAACGTGAACGTCGTCCCGAACCCGCCGAGCTTCCGCGGGTTCGCGATGTTCATCAGGTCCACCAGCAGCGTCTTGTCGAGCAGGCCGTCATGGTTGCGGTCCCGCCTGTCGGCCAGGTAGAGCCGCTTGAACTTGGCGGTCGCGCCCTGCCCGCCGTCCCGCTCGATGACGAGGAACCGGTTGTCGTCCACCGCGATGGCGTCACCGATCGCGTTCGAGGTCGACTCGAGCTGGTAGAGATAGCGGATGCCGGTGTACTTCTGCTTGCGGGTGTCGAACTCGTTCAGCCGCAACTGCCCCGGGACGTCCCCGTTGACCGTGCCCTCCAACAGGCCGTAGACGTAGCGCCCGCCCGGCGACGCGGCGAGCCCCTCGAAGCCCTTGCTGCTGTTCGTGGTCGCCGGCACCCCGGTGCGCGCGGCGGTCTCTGGCGCGACCACGCCGTTCAGCGGGATCGGCGCGGTCAGCAGCCGCCCGGCCCGGTCGAAGTGCAGCAGGTAGGGACCGAACTCGTCCCCGATCCAGAACGTGCCGTCCTTCGCCTTGACGATCGACTCCACGTCGAAGTCGGCGCCGGTCAGCACCCGGTCCTCCCGGACCAGCTTCCACGGGACCTGCTTGTTCGGGTCGGTGAGGTTGAGGCCGCCGACCACGTCCACGGTGTTGGTCGCGAACGCCGGGGCCAGCTTCTGGATGCGCAGCAGGAAGTCGGCCGAGTTGGCCTGCGTGCCGTACCCGTTGTCGGAGAGCACGTCGAAGGTGCCGTCCCGGTTGTCGACGATCCCGGAGAACCCCTGCACCGGCTGATCCGCGAACGGCGCCGTGAACCCGTGCAGATCCCCGGTCGCCAGCGCGCCGGACGGCTCGCTCCCCGGCACGAACGTCCCGGCCGGCAGCGACGCCCACCCGGTCAGCGTCGGCGTGGTGACCCTCGGATGTCCGCCCGCGTTCGAGGCGGTGCCGGCCAGACTCACGGCGAGAACCAGCGCACCGGCGCCGGCGAGCGTGCGATTGACGATCTTTCCCATGTGGCCGGACGTTAGGGAGACCGGATGAACACCCCGCGACACCCCGATGGCCATCGGCTTCGCCTCGCCTCAAATCAAATTCTTCATTGCCTATCTCCGCCGGGGTACAGACC
>KL571337.1:46076-46305 GCA_000715855.1 Actinoplanes liguriensis | reverse complement strand
CCCTCCAGGGCGACCTCCGTGGGTGGTCACGCTCACCCCAACCCCAACCCCAACCACACCCACACCCACACCAGCCGGCACTTGCCAACGGCCCCGCTGCCGCAAGCCGCGCGGCTTGCCTGGAGGTGGCCGCGGCCTTGCGGTGGTCCGGGCCGCTGCGCGCCGCGGGCTTTGCGGGCTGGTTCTCACCGTTGTTATCCGGGCTCCACAACAACGGTGAGGCCCAGCC
>KL571337.1:43734-45843 GCA_000715855.1 Actinoplanes liguriensis | reverse complement strand
CGCGGCTTGCCTGGGGTGGTCGGGGCCTTGCGGTGGTCCGGCTGCTGCGCGCCGCGGGGGCTTTGCGGGCTGCCGTGAACGGCTGGGCCTGGGGTGAGGTCAGACTCGGCCGGCGGTGCGGTCGAGGAGGTCGTCGGCGGGGCAGCGGCCGCGGTTGACGTAGGTCTCGGTGAAGTCGGCGAGCGCGTCGCGCAGTTCGCGGGTGGCGCCCTGGCGGGCCAGCGTGCCGTAGGCGGCGAGGAAACACGCGCGGGCCGCATCGGCGAGAACCGGGTCGGTGAGCGCGTCGCGGGCCGCCCGCTCCCACAGGCGGGGTTCGCCGGCCAGGTGCGCGGTCGCGGCGTACGCCTCCGCGGCCGCTCGCGGATCGTCCAGGAGCGCGGTGATCACGGCCACCGGCACCCGCCAGCCGTTGCCGGGCTGGCTGTCCACCGCGTCGATCTCCAGGTGACCACGCGCGGCCACCGGCGGGCGCACGCCGGCCAGGTGACGGTCGAGATCGCTTTCGGTCAGTCGCGCGCCGGCCCGGAAGCGATCGCGGAGGCTGCGGCCGGTGATCGTGGGCGCGTCCATGACCTGCGCGGCCCACGACGTACGCGGATCGATGGCGAACCTGGACCCGACGCCTGCCGCAAGCGTGTCCGGAATGCGCTGGTGGGGAAGGCTCTCGGGGTGACCGGGCAGGACCGCGAGATCGCGGCGGAGAGCCTGCCGGACGCTGCGCCATCCGGTCGGGCGCCCGTGGCGCAGCGGAGCGTTCGCGAACGCCGCGGCCAGCACCGGCGCGAGGTTGTGCGCGAGCACCCAGCGGCGCTCCAGCCCGAGCGGCCCGCTCTCGTCCGGGCCCGCCTCCAGGCCGACCCGGATGCCGGCGGTGCCGGTCGTGTACGCGTGTGCCGGATCCTCCGGGCTCGCCTCGGTCGCGAACGGCAGCACGGTGAGCCCGTGCTGATCCATCACCCGGGTCGCGGCGGCGAGGTCGTCGGACATCCGCCGGAGCGCGACGTCCAGGCCGGGCGACGGGGGAGTGCTGACCACGACCTGTCTCTTATACACCGCGGACGCCGGATCGAGCAGCAGGTCGACCGCGACCCCGACGAAGCCCGGCAAACCGGGAGCGAATGCCCGCGCCGCGAAGAACTCCTCGGCGGCCTGCTCGGTCAGGGTTGTCACGCGATGCCTCCGCTGGCGCTCGAGAAGTAACAGGCCATTCAGATATCGGTCGTCCGGCCGCCCGGTCAAGGACCAGTCGCCGGGGCGGCGCCCGAAGCGGTCGGAGCACCTTTCGGCGTCTCCGCTGCTCCGGCCACCGGCCCCGTGGCGGCGAGCATAGCATTCCTATCTGAGCGATAGGAATAGCTGAGGGACCTTAGGGGAAGTGACGCAAATCCCTGAGCCCGGGAATCAGGGCTGTCTCCGGGAATGCGCCGGTGCTCCCGCGCACGCCACCGGCCATAGCGTCGGCGCATGGCATCGAACCCGGTCATCATCCGTCGCACCGCCCTCGCCGCGCCGGTCCTGCTGTTGCTCTACGGAGTCCTCCGATTCGCCGACGGCCTCGACGGACACCGCGGCCCCGGTGCGCTCTGGAACGCCGGCCACGTCGCGTTCTTCGCCGGGATGGCGCTGTTCGGCGTGCTCGCGGCCGGTCTCCGCGGCATGTTCCCGCAGCGCCACCACGTTGCCACGGCCGCCACCGCGATGACCTTCGCCGGCGTTCTCTGCTTCCTCTGGGTGATCGCCGGCGACCTCTCCGCCGCGCTGCGGGACGCGGCGCCGATGCCCGGAGCGCTGGAGACAGCCGGGCCGATGCTCTTCCCGGTCGGGCTGCTGATCCTTTTCGGCCTTCTGGTCGCCGCCCGCCGCCTCCCGGTCTGGACGCCGCTGCTCTACGGCGCCGGCATCGCCGCGATCACGGCCGACCTGGATCTGCTCCCGTTCGCGGCCGTCGCCATCCTCGCGGCGCTGGCTCCGCTGCGTCGCGCCGCCCGTCCGCGCCACCTGCGGCCGCGCCCGGCGATGCTCCTGCACTGACGCCCGCCCGCGACGACCGACGCCCGTCCGCGACGACTGACGCCCGTCCGCGACGACTGACGCCCGTCCGCGACG
>KL571337.1:40849-43495 GCA_000715855.1 Actinoplanes liguriensis | reverse complement strand
GCCCGGCGCGACGAGATCGGCGCCCGGCCGCGGCGAGTCCGACGCCCCAGCCGTGAGGAGTCCGACGCCCGGCCGCGAAGCGATTCGGGACCCGGCCGTGCGGAGATGTGGGGCCCGATTGCGCTCTTCTTACCGATCTTGGGGGATCGTTGCAGAGAACTTTGCCGTTTCGAGGTTCGGCGATTCGAAATTGTCGTAGGGGAGTGGCAGGCTCAGCGCATGGAGATTCTGCCCGGCGAGGGCGTCGAACTGGTTCGGGTCGGCGAGACGAGGGACGCGGTGGAGGCACGTCTCGGCCCGCCGTCGCATCCCGGCATCGCGGCCCGCTCGATCTACGACACCGAGCCGACGCTGGTGGTCGACTATGACGGCGACGTGGTGGAGCTCGTCGAGCTGGGCTCCTCGGTCGAGGGCGGCGAGCAGGCCACCCTCGACGGCGTTCAGCTGACGGCCCGGTTCATGGACGACGTGGTCGCCGAGCTGACCGCACTCGGTCACCGGCCCGAGCGTGCCGACATCGGCTACACGTTCCCGGCCGGCTTCACCATCTTCTCGCTGGGCGCACGCAGCGCCGCCGACATCGACCCGTTCGCCGCGCCGGACGATCCGCGCGAGATCGTCGAGGGCGTCGGCATCGCCCCCGTGGAGTATTGGATGGGCTGACCCCGGCGCCTCAGAAGTTGATTTTGAAGCCCTCGGCCTGGCAGGCGGTGGTCAGGTTGCCGCTGAGCTTGTCGAAGCCGGCGTCGGCGGCCGCGCTGATCGGGTCGGTGGCGGTCGCGGCCTTGCCGACCTCGTCGGAGATCGCCCGCACCGCTTCGGTCACCGGGGTGTCCTCGGCGAAGACGAGGTTCTCGTCCAGCGTCTTGTGGAACTTCGCGAAGGCCGACGCCGCGTCCTTGGCCTCGACGTGTCCGTCCGCCTTCTGCGCCGCCGAGATGGCGTTCTTCATGTCGCTGCCGGCGGTGCTGACGGTGCTGCAGAGCTCCTTGTCGGTGAGGGCTTTTCCGCTGGCCGCCACGGAGGGCGCCACGGTCGTGACCTTCGACGCGGGCGGGGCGCTCTCGGTGTCCTTGTCGTTGCAGGCGGCGAGGCTCGTCAGACAGGCGCAGAGCAGGGCGACGGGAACGATCCGGGAACGCATCACGGCCACGGACGGTAGCCGACGATCCTGAGAGCCTCCACCAGGGGACCGGATCTTCGGGGAAAATCCGGGCTCCGGCTCCGGGGGATCACTGATGTCCGTTTCGGTGGGCGGTCTGGCCGACCTGGCCCTGGCGTTCGCGATCGGCCACCCGTTGCCGCTGCTGTCGATGATCCTGCTGGTGGTAGGCCTTTCTCGTCGCCCACGCTGGCTCCGCACTCCCCGCCCCGAGTCAGCCCGGCCACCTGAGCGAACCCCCGCCGCCTCAGCCACACACCCGGCGTCCGGTCAGCCGCGCGGCCATGCCGCGCACTCCGCGTCCTGCCGTCCACGCCGGTCTGCCCGCCACCCTGACGGCTGGCGCTCAGGGTTGTTATCCGGCTCCGGAACAACCGTGAGTGCCAGCTGGAAAGCGTGACCTGTGCCGGTCTGCCCGGCACGCTGCCGGCCGGCGTTGAGGGTTGTTTTCGGGCTCCGGGACGACCGTGAGCGCCAGCTGGAAACCGCGACCCGCGCCGGTCTGCTCGGCACGCTGTCGGCTGGTGCCCACCGTTGTTTTGCGCCCTCTAAAACAACGGTGGGCACCAGCCGACAAGAGCAACCTGGTCGGCGGGCGGGGGTGTGGTCGGGGCTTCTGCCTTTGGCAGAGGATTGGCTGGTACGGAGTGGGGCGTTCCTAAGCTGGGCCGGTGAACGAGAGCGAGCTGTTGGCCGCCGAGCGACGTCTTCAGGACGCGCAGCGGAACGGGGACGTCGACGAACTGGACCGGCTGCTGGACGACCGGCTGATCGCGATCGGGCCGGACGGTGGGCGCCACACGAAGGGCGACGACCTGGCGGCGTATCGCTCCGGGACCTCGGTGATCGACAGTCTGACCCAGGAGAGCCTGGAGTCGCTGGTCGTGGGCACTACCGGGGTCACTTTTGCCGTTTGTGCGGTGAGCGGCACCTACGGTGGGGCTCCGGTGAGCGCGCGGCTGCGGTATACGCGGACATGGGCGTACGCGGAAATTGGTGGTTGGCGAATCGTGGCGGCCCACATCGCTGTGCTCTGAACCCCGGCCGAAGTCCGCGCCGGCTCGCGCGGGTCGAGGTGGGCGCGTAGGGCCGTGGGGGTGGTGGCTCGCGCGGGTCGAGGCGGGCGCGCCGGGCCGTGGGGGTGGCGGCTTGCGCGGGTCGAGGCGGGCGGTCGCCGTGGATGGGTGGACGGGGGCGTTCGGGCGCGGTGGAAGGGTGTGGGCTGGGCTGACAACGGCTGGGCGTTGCGTTCGGGGTGGGGAATTGCGGATCATGAGCCGTTCGGGGGTTTGCTGTTCCTTTTCGCGGCCGATTGTCCCTCTGTGGTGTTCGCGTTCGGATGCGGTTGAAATGTTTCATTCACGGTGCGATGCTGACATCCGCGGATGGGAGCGCTCACCCTAGAATGCGTTTCAATCCATCGTTCAAGCGAGGGGGCAACGGGGTTGACTCAGCAGCCGCGCAACGGCCGCGCGCCGTCGGTC
>KL571337.1:40370-40616 GCA_000715855.1 Actinoplanes liguriensis | reverse complement strand
AGCGGCACGGTGTCCAACGTGCTCAACCGGCCCGCGGTGGTCAGCACCGCCACCCGTGAGCGGGTCGAGCGGGCCATGGCCGACCTGGGTTTCGTCCGCAACGAGTCGGCCCGTCAGCTGCGCGCCGGCACGAGCCGCGCGCTGGCCTACGTGATGCTCGACGGGGGAAACCCGTTCTTCCAGGACGTCGCCGAGGGCATCGAGAACGCCGCCGACGCCGCCGACCTGTCCCTGTTCGTCTGCAAC
>KL571337.1:39600-40149 GCA_000715855.1 Actinoplanes liguriensis | reverse complement strand
CAACAGCGGCGGCCGCCCCGAGCGCGAGTCCAAGCACCTCGACCGGCTGGTCCAGCAGCGGGTCCAGGGCATCCTGATCACCCCGGTCGACCCGGACGCGGCGCACCTGGTGGAGATCGCCCGGCGTGGCATCCCGTTCGTGATGGTCGACCGGTTGAGCAGCGCGGGCGGCCACTGCTCGGTCGCTGTAGACGACGTGCTGGGCGGGCGGATCGCCGTCGAGCACCTGATCGATCGCGGCCACGACCGGGTGGCGTTCGTGGGCGGGCCGGGCAGCATCGGTCAGGTCCGCGAGCGCTATCAGGGGGCGCGCGAGGTGTGGGAGGAGTTCGGCAAGCCCGCCGAGGATCTGATCCACCTGCCGACCGAGGCGCTGACGGTGAGCGAGGGACGGTCCGCGGGCGAGCGCCTGGCCGGGCTGCCGTCGCGCCGCCGCCCGACCGCCGCCTTCTGTGCGAATGACCTGCTCGCGCTCGGTTTGCTGCAGCACGCGGTGACCGCCGGCATGCGGGTGCCGGATGATCTGTCTCTTATACACATCTCTGAGCG
>KL571337.1:38318-39389 GCA_000715855.1 Actinoplanes liguriensis | reverse complement strand
CAGCCGCGGCAGGAGCTCGGGCGGACGGCGGCCCGGCTGGTGCTGGACGAGGCGACGAACCCGGACCACGTGCACGAGCAGGCCACGTTCGTGCCGGCGCTGGTGGCGCGTGCTTCGACGGGCACGGTCCGCCGCTGACCCGGCTTGAGTGACTGTTCGGCGAGCTGGCAAGCTGTCCGGCTGTGGAAGCTCTCCGGTTGATCCTGCTCTTCGTGCACCTCGTCGGCTTCGCCCTGCTGCTGGGTGGGGCGATCTCGCAGTTCCTGTCCGGGACGTTCCGGATCAGTCCGGCGGTCCTGTGGGGTTCGATCATCCAGCTGGTCAGCGGGCTCGGCCTGGCGGCGCCGCTGCGGGGTGGCGGGGACGCCGAGCCCGACCCGATCAAGCTCGTCGTCAAGCTGGTCATCGCGGTGATGATCTTCATCATGGTGTTCATCCCGCGGAAGCGGGAGGCGGTCAACAAGGGCCACTACATCGGGATCATCACGCTGACCCTGGCGAACGCGGCGGTCGCGGTCTTCTGGCGCTGAACGTGCACGACACCGGCGGCCCTGGAGAAGGGCCCCCGGTTCGACGTGCGCTGGGCACACCCGATCGGCGGCCCTGGTGAAGGGCCCCGGTTCGACGTGCGCTGATCACACCCGGCCGGCGGCCCTGTCGAGGGGCCACCGGCCGGATGCGGGGGACGGTCAGGAGTTCGGGCAGGTGTCGCGGTATTCCTGGATGGCGGAGCCGGACAGGCGCCGGGCAGAGGAACTGCTCGTAACGGGTGTCGTTGTCGATGAAGCGCTTCAGCCAGGAGATGCTGTACTTCGCGATGGTGACGTTCGCCGAGGTCGGGGCGGAGTGGGTGGCGTTGTTCAACTCCAGGTACGCCTTGTCCAGCGTGCTCGGCAGGCTGGTGTAGAACGCCTCGGCGTGTGAGGCGACCGGCGCCGTGGTGTCGTTCTCGGCGCCGATGATCAGGGTGGGCACCTGGTCGGTGGTCCAGCTCTTGGTGGTGTGCCACGGGGTGAGCGGCACCGCCGCCTGCAGGGACGGCCGGGTCTTCGAGGCCGACAGGCTTTCCCC
>KL571337.1:37190-38107 GCA_000715855.1 Actinoplanes liguriensis | reverse complement strand
CCTCGCGCCATCAGAGATGTGTATAAGAGACAGGAGTAGCCCATGACGCCCAGGCGGGTCGCGTCGATGCGGGTGCGAACCGTGCTGGTGGCGGTCAGGTAGTCCAGGGCGGCGAGCAGTTGCGTGCCACGGCTGTCCGGGAAGTCGTACACGCTGAGGGTGTCGATGACGATGACCACGAAACCTTGCGACGCGATGCGCGGGCCGAGCCAGGCGACCGCGGACTTCGAGTTGGTGTATCCGGGGGCGATCGAGATCGCGCCGAACGTGCCGGCGCTCGTGTCGGTCGGGTAGTAGATCGTGCCGCCGCCGAACGTGCTGGTCCGGGCGACGGTCGTCGACGCGGTGGCGAACGGGCCGGTCACGGCCTCGATGCTGGCGGTGGTGGGAGCGGGGCCCCGCTCGTAGGGGTTCGCGGCCTGCGCGGGGGCCGCGGGTAGTGCGATCAGCGCCGCCGTCACGGAGACGGCGGCCAGAAGGGAACGCAGGGACATGTGGTTCTCCCAACAGGGGATGGTGTGTGGGAGACCGATCTAGATCGATGCTGGTAGATATTCTTAACGAGATTCTTACTTGCGGGTAATACCAGTGGGTCCCTGCTGTTGGCGGTATGTCAACGAATCGAGCCCATCTGCTTCACGTGCTTGAGCACCGGCGCCGACTCGATCCGCTCGACGCCGTCGAGCTGGCTGAGCCGCTCGGTCACGTACCGGTAGAACGCCGGCATGTCCTGGCAGATCGCCGTCGCCTGCAGGTTCGTCGGGCCGGTCGTCGCCGCGGCGAACACGATCTCCTCGTGCCGGGCCAGGGCGTTGCCGACCGAAGCGACCCGCGACGGCGCGACCGCCAGCCACATCACCACGACCGCGCGGAACCCGTACAGCCTCGGCTCGACCTCGACGTCGGTGTAGAGCGAT
>KL571337.1:35458-36976 GCA_000715855.1 Actinoplanes liguriensis | reverse complement strand
GGCGGACAACTCGGTGTAGCTGAGCCGCCCGTCCCAGGAGAGCGCCTCGAGCAGCGGGGCGTCGGCGTCGGCGAGGTGGGCGGCGGAGCGGCCGGCGGCCGGAGGTGCGGGGGTCAGGGCCGCGATCTGCTCGGCGGTGAGCGAGTCGTCCCGCAGGTCGGGGCCGACCGCGCCGCCGACATAGTTGTGGATCACGCAGTGCGCGGTCATCGACACCACGCGGGGTGTCCGCGGAAGCTTCTGCAGCAACAGGGCCTCCCGGTCGGCGGAGGCCGGCACGTGCACGCTGCCGGTGATCTCGGTGCCGCCCGAGGTGATCGAGACCCAGGTGGTGTCCGGCCGGCGGGCCAGGGCTGCCGCGATCGGCATCGCCGCGTCCGGCGCCGCGCGCAGGCGGAGCGCCCAGGTCTCGTACCCCAATTCGATGGGGTTGGGCAGACCCACGACCCGCAGGCGCGCCTCCTCCCGCAGGCGGCGGTAGCGACGGGCGACGGTCTGGTCGGAGACGCCGAGGACCGTGCCGATCTCCCGGTACCCCGCGCGGCCGTTGATCCGCAGGGCGTGCGTCAGCAGGCGGTCGAGGGTGTCGATTTCCACCACGTGAGCGTAGCCGATGTCGAGAAGCGCACACCTCGGTGATCTGATGCGGCCTGAAGCCACGGAAGCGGGCATTCTGTTGTGCATGCGCAAATGGTCACCACTGATCGCCGTCTGCCTCGGCACCTTCCTGCTGCTGGTGGACGTCACCATCGTCGTCGTGGCGTTGCCGTCGATCGCCGACAAGTTCCAGGCCGACTACACCGACCTGCAGTGGGTGCTCGACGGGTACGCTCTCGCCCTCGCCGCCCTGCTGCTCGGCGCCGGCTCTGTCTCTTTGTGTATAAGAGACAGGCACCTATCTGATCGGCATCGGCATCTTCGCCGTCTCCTCCCTGCTCTGCGCGGTCGCGCCGAACGAGCAGGCCCTGATCGCCGCCCGGGTCCTGCAGGGCGCCGGCGGCGCGGCCATGTTCGCCTGCACCGCGGCCCTGCTCAACGTGACCTATCACGGTCACGACCGGGGTGTCGCGTTCGGCATCTGGGGCGCGGTCAACGGCGCCGCCGCGGCCGCCGGCCCGCTCGCCGGCGGGCTGCTCACCGAGCACTTCGGCTGGCGCTGGGTGTTCCTGGTCAACCTGCCGGTCTGCCTGATCGCGGTCTGGTTCACGGTCCGCGGCGTCACCGAGTCGAAGGCGCCGTGGGGCGGCCGCTTCGACCTGCCCGGCACGATCACGTTCACGGTGGCGGCCGGCGCCGTCACGTACGGCCTGATCCGCGCCGGTGACGCCGGCTGGACGGACAGGATCGCCCTGACCGCGTTCGCCGCCGGCGTGGTCGCCCTGGCCGCGTTCATCGTCGTCGAGCTCCGGTCGGACCACCCGATGCTGGACCTGGGCCTGTTCAAGCGGCCCGCGTTCGCGGCGCTGATCGTGGCGGCGTTCCTGACCCAGGCGGCCGCGTTCGGCTACCTGCCGTTCG
>KL571337.1:34440-35225 GCA_000715855.1 Actinoplanes liguriensis | reverse complement strand
CCGCCTCGCTGGTGGTCGGCGCGGCCGCCGGCAAGTTCTTGCAGAAGGTCTCCCCGCGGTGGACGGTCGGCCTCGGCCTGCTGCTGATCGCCGCCGGTGACCTGCTCCAGGCGCGGCTCGACGCGGACAGCACGGGCAAGGTGCTGATCCCCGGGCTGATCGTTGTCGGTCTCGGCGTGGGCTGTGTGCTGCCGTCGCTGTCGTCGGCGGTGCTCGGCGCGGTCCCGCGCGAGCGCAGCGGGATGGCCGGTGGGGCGCTCAACACGTTCCGGCAGCTCGGCTTCGCGCTCGGCGTGGCGGTCTTCGGCACGATCTTCGCGGACCGGATCGCGGACGCGCACGGGCAGCCGGCCGGCTTCGCCGACGGTCTCGACGCGACGTTGTACGTGGCGGCGGGGACCGCGCTGGTCGCGAGCCTGATCGTGCTCGCCGTGGTCCGGAACCGCACCCTGCACGAGTCCCACGGGGAGGCGCCGGCGGCGCTCGCCGAGGTCGGCTGACCGGGACATCCGCCCGGGCCGGCGAGGCCCGGGCGGTTCCGGTCACCGATTCAGGACGGTGACCTCGATGGCGTAGTGGTCGCCCCGGTAGAGGTTGTCGGAGAACTCGACCGCCAGGCCGGTCCCGTCGAAGCTGGTCCGCTGCATGCTGATCAGCGGCGTGTGGTGCCCGATGTCGAGTAGCCGGGCCTGCGCCGGGGTGGCCGACTTCGCGGTGATCCGCTGCTTGGCGACCGCGGGCCGGCCGTTCCACTCGCCCATCAGCTGCTGTCTCTTATACACATC
>KL571337.1:32555-34211 GCA_000715855.1 Actinoplanes liguriensis | reverse complement strand
GCAGCCAGTTGCGCAGCACCGCCAGCGGGACGCCGTCGGCCAGGCGTAGCCGTTCACAGTGGACCAGGCGCTCGGCGGCCGGCAGGCCGAGCATCCGGGCGGCGTGCCGGTCCACGCAGTCGCGATCGAAGCTCAGCACCCGGGTCTGCGGCTGCCGCCCGGCCGCGGCGAGATCGTCGAAGAGGCTGGTCAGTGCGACCCGGCGGCGGATCTGCACGTCGGTGACCCGGGTGCCGACGCCGCGCTTGCGGGTGATCAGGTTCTTGGCGACCAGGTCCTCGATGGCGCGGCGGATCGTCGGGCGCGAGATTCGCAGGGCGGCGGCCAGCTCCATCTCGGTCGGCAGGCGCTCGCCGGGGGCCAGCTCCCCGCGCTCGATGGCCTCCTCCAGGCGGCGGCCGAGTTGAAAGTAGACCGGCACCGGACTGGCACGGTCGATCTCGATCGGCGGCATGGGCATCGGATGCACCCGCCTTCGTGAGCACGGTCGGCCGGCAGCGCCGGCGAGCTGGGCATTGACAATCGCGGAAGTTTGTCAGTGCGTTCCGAACAATGTCAAGACAAAGTCTTGACCTGATCCACTCCGCGACAGAAGCTGCTGGGACACATGTCCGTAACACAGCGGGGGTGCGATGAACGACCTCGAAGTCGTGACGATGGGACGTGTCGGCGTCGACCTCTACCCACTCCAGACCGGCGTCGGGCTGGAGGACGTCACCTCGTTCGGCAAGTTCCTCGGCGGCAGCGCGACCAACGTCGCGGTCGCCGCCGCACGGCACGGACGCCGGGCCGCGGTGATCACCCGCGTCGGCGAGGACCCCTTCGGCCGGTACGTGCGACGCACGCTCGGCGAGCTCGGCGTCGACGACCGCTTCGTGTCCGCGGTGCCCGGCCTGCCGACCCCGGTCACGTTCTGCGAGATCTTCCCGCCGGACGACTTCCCGCTCTACTTCTACCGCCGGCCGACCGCCCCGGACCTGATGATCGCGCCCGTCGAGCTGGACCTGGCGGCGATCACCGCGGCCGGCGTCTTCTGGTGCACGGTCACCGGCCTGTCCCGGGAGCCCAGCCGCGCCTCGCACCACACCGCCTGGGCGGCCCGGGGCCGGCGGCCGCTGACCGTGCTCGACCTCGACTACCGCCCGATGTTCTGGGACGCGCCCGACCTGGCCCGCGAGGCGGTGGCCGAGGCATTGCCGAAGGTCAGCGTCGCGGTCGGCAACCTCACCGAGTGTGAGATCGCGGTCGGCGAGACCGATCCGGAGCGGGCCGCCGGGGCCCTGCTCGACGCCGGCGTCACGCTGGCCGTGGTGAAGCTCGGCCCGGACGGGGTGCTCGCCGCCACCCGGTCCGAGCGGGTGCGGGTGCCCCCGGCCGCGGTCGACGTGGTCAACGGCCTGGGCGCCGGCGACGGCTTCGGCGGGGCGCTCTGCCACGGCCTGCTGGCCGGTTGGCCGCTGGACCGGACCATCCGGTTCGCCAACGCGGCCGGCGCGATCGTCGCTGGGCGCCTGGAGTGCTCGACCGCGATGCCGACGACCGCCGAGGTCGAGCAACTGCTGGCGGGCCCGCATGTTTGAGCGTGACTTCGCCGCCCTGCGCGGCCTGCGCGCGACCCGCCCGGAAGCGGTCGCCGCTGTCTCTTATACACATCTC
>KL571337.1:31786-32393 GCA_000715855.1 Actinoplanes liguriensis | reverse complement strand
ATCCGGCGCCGCCTGCTCGACGACGCCGACGGCCGCCTGATGCTCGTCGCCGCCGACCATCCGGCCCGCGGCGCGCTCGGGGTGCGCGGCGACGGCGACGCCATGGCCGACCGCTACGAGCTGCTCCGCCGGCTGCGGACCGCGCTGCGCCGGCCCGGCGTCGACGGCGTGCTCGGCACCGCGGACGTGCTGGAGGACCTGCTGCTGCTCGGCGAGCTGGACGGCAAGATCGCGATCGGCTCGATGAACCGGGGTGGCCTGCAGGGCGCGGTCTTCGAGCTCGACGACCGGTTCACCGGGTACGACGCGGCGGCCATCGCCCGGATGGGCTTCGACGGCGGCAAGATGCTCGTCCGGATCGACCCGGCCGACCCGGCCAGCGTGCGCACCCTGGAGGCGAGCGCCCGGGCCGTCGACGACCTCGCCGCGCACGGCCTGATCGCGCTGGTCGAGCCGTTCCTGTCCACCCGGGACGGTGGTGCGGTGGTCAACGACCTGAGCCCCGCCGCGGTGGCCCGCTCGGTCGCGATCGCCGCCGGGCTCGGCGGGACGAGCGCGTACACCTGGCTGAAGCTGCCGGTCGTCGACGACTGTCTCTTATACACAT
>KL571337.1:30925-31566 GCA_000715855.1 Actinoplanes liguriensis | reverse complement strand
GGGCGGCGATCCGGCCGGGCGGCCCGAGCAGACGTACGCCTCCTGGGGTCGTGCCTTGACGGTGCCGGGCGTCCGCGGCCTGATGGTCGGCCGGGCGCTGCTCTATCCGCCGGGCGGTGACGTGGCCGGCGCGGTCGACGCCGCTGTCGCTCTCGTCCGTTCCGCCTCGGAGGTGGCCGCGTGATCAGGCTGGACGTCACTCCGGAGTCGGCCGGCTGGGGCCACACCGGCCTGCGGGTGGTCGAGCTGGCCGCGGGCGAGGAGTACCGCTGCGACACCGGCGGCGACGAGGTCGTGGTGGTGCCGCTGTCCGGCGCCGCCGAGGTCTCCGCCGACGGCGAGACGGCCGTGCTGACCGGCCGTGCGAGCGTCTTCGACGGCCCGACCGACGTCGCGTACGTGCCGATCGGCGCCGCGTTGACGCTGCGCAGCGCGGCCGGCGGCCGGTTCGCGCTGGCGACCGCGCGTGCCGGGCGCCGGCTCCCGTTCCGGCACGTCGGGCTCGGCGACGTCCGCGTCGAGCTGCGCGGCGCCGGGCAGGCCAGCCGGCAGGTGAACAACTTCGCCACCACCGACGTGCTGGACGCCGACCGGATCATCGCGTGCGAGGTGCTCACCCCGGGCGGGAACTGGTCGTCGTA
>KL571337.1:30375-30687 GCA_000715855.1 Actinoplanes liguriensis | reverse complement strand
TGCTCACCCCGGGCGGGAACTGGTCGTCGTATCCGCCGCACCGGCACGACGACCTGGAGGAGATCTACTACTTCGAGGTGGCCCGGGGCGGGCCGGCGTACCAGCGGGCCGCCGAGGTGACCGAGGTGCGCGGCGGCGACGTGGTGCTGATCCGGCGCGGCTGGCACGGGCCGTCGATGGCGGCGCCCGGCTACGACCTCTACTACCTCAACGTGATGGCCGGGGCGGGCGAGCGCGCCTGGGTGATCGAGGACGAGCCGGAGCACGCGTGGGTGCGGGACACCTGGATCGGCCAGGAGATCGACCCGCGGC
>KL571337.1:28060-30168 GCA_000715855.1 Actinoplanes liguriensis | reverse complement strand
CAGAGATGTGTATAAGAGACAGGTTCCAGGGAGGACAACGATGAGGCTCACCGTCGGACAGGCCGCGGTCCGGTTCCTGGCCGCGCAGCGCACCGAGCGTGACGGGGCCGAGCACCGGCTGATCGAGGGCTGGTTCGGCATCTTCGGGCACGGCAACGTCGCCGGGATCGGGCAGGCGCTGCTCGAGGCGGAGCTCACCGACCCGGGCGCGGCACCGTACCGGCAGGCCCGCAACGAACAGGGCATGGTGCACGCGGCCGCCGGCTTCGCCCGGATGCGCAACCGGATGTCGACGCTGGCCTGCACCACCTCGATCGGGCCGGGCGCGACGAACATGGTCACCGGCGCGGCCCTGGCCACGGTCAACCGACTGCCGGTCCTGCTGCTGCCCGGCGACGTCTTCGCCACCCGGGTCGCGAACCCGGTGCTGCAGGAGCTGGAGGACCCGCGCGGCTTCGACGTCAGCGTCAACGACACGCTGCGGCCGGTGTCCCGGTTCTTCGACCGGGTGTGGCGGCCCGAGCAACTGCCGGCGGCCCTGCTCGGCGCGATGCGGGTGCTGACCGATCCGGCCGACACCGGCGCGGTCACCCTGGCGCTGCCGCAGGACGTGCAGGCCGAGGCGTACGACTGGCCGGACGAGCTGTTCCGCCCGCGGGTCTGGCACGTGCCCCGCACGCTGCCCGAGCCGGGCGCCCTGGCCCGGGCCGCCGCCGTGCTGCGCGGGGCGCGACGGCCACTGATCGTCGCCGGTGGGGGAGTGATCTACTCCGAGGCGACCGCGGCGCTGCGGGCGTTCGCCGAGGCCACCGGCATCCCGGTGGCGGAGACCCAGGCGGGCAAGGGCGCGCTGCCGTACGACCATCCGCTCAGCCTCGGCGCGGTCGGCGCGACCGGGACGCCGGGGGCCAACGCGTTCGCCCGCGAGGCCGACGTGGTGCTCGGGATCGGCACCCGGTTCAGCGACTTCACCACCGCGTCACGCACCGCCTTCGCCGGCCCGGACGTGCGGTTCGTCAACGTGAACATCGCCGCGTTCGACGCCGCGAAGCACTCCGGCGAGGCCCTGGTCGCCGACGCCCGGGCCGCGCTGGAGGCGTTGACCCGGGAGCTGGCGACCTACGCGACCGACCCGGAGTACCGTGCACGGGCCGCCCGGCTGGCCGCCGAGTGGGACGCCGGCGTCGAGCGCGCCTACCACCTGGGCAACGCCCCGCTGCCCGCGCAGAGCGAGGTGATCGGCGCCGTCAACGACGCCTCCGGCCCGCGTGACGTGGTGGTCTGCGCCGCCGGTTCGATGCCCGGTGACCTGCACAAACTGTGGCGGACCCGGGATCCGAAGGGCTACCACGTGGAGTACGGCTTCTCCTGCATGGGCTACGAGATCGCCGGTGGGCTCGGCGTGAAACTCGCCGCCCCCGATCGGGAGGTCTACGTCCTGGTCGGCGACGGCTCCTATCTGATGATGGCGCAGGAGCTGGTCACCGCCGTACAGGAAAATGTGAAGTTAATCGTGGTTCTCGTGCAGAACCACGGTTACGCCTCCATCGGCAGGCTCTCCGAATCGGTCGGCGCCCAGCGCTTCGGCACCGCCTACCGCTACCGCGACGACACCGGCCGGCTCAGCGGCGGCACCCTCCCGGTCGACCTGGCGGCCAACGCGGCAAGCCTCGGCGCGACCGTGCTGCGTGCCAACGGGGTCGGCGAGCTGCGCGAAGCGCTCGCCAAGGCCCGCGAGAACCCCGGCGTCACCGTCGTGCACGTCGACACCGACCCGCTCGTGGACGCGCCGTCCAGCGAGTCGTGGTGGGACGTCCCGGTCGCGCAGACGTCGTCGCTGGAGACGGTCCGCGCGGCACACCAGAGCTATCTCGACGGCAAACGCGCCCAGCGCGACTACCTGTAGGAGGCGACAGATGACGGATGTGGTGCGTCGCGTCGGCGGGGCCCCGATCTCCTGGGGTGTCTGCGAGGCGCCCGGCTGGGGTCGTGAGCTGCCCGCGGACCGGGTGCTCGCCGAGATGAGCGGGCTCGGGCTGCGTGCCACCGAACTGGGCCCCACCGGCTACCTGGGCAAGACGCCCGCCGACGTGCGGGCCACTCCCTGT
>KL571337.1:24949-27852 GCA_000715855.1 Actinoplanes liguriensis | reverse complement strand
ATGTGTATAAGAGACAGGATGGACACCCTGGCCGCGGCCGGTGGGGAGGTGGCGGTGCTCGCCGCCCGATCCGCCGACGGCAGCTACGAGGAGAAGGTGCGCCTGAGCGACCACGAGTGGGCCGCCCTGTTCGCCACCCTCGAGACCCTGCAGCGGATGGCCGCCGACCGGGGGCTGCGGGCCGCCCTGCACCCGCACGTCGGCACCGCGGTCGAGGACCGGGACGCCGTGCTGCGTGTGCTCGACGGCAGCGACGTGCCGATCTGCCTGGACACCGGTCACCTGCTGATCGGCGGCATGCAGCCCGCCGAGCTGCTCGGCCTGGCCGCCGGGCGGGTCACGCACGTACACCTCAAGGATGTCGACACGACGGTCGCGGAAGCTGTCCGGGACGGCAGGCGCGGCTATCTCGACGGGGTTCGCGGGGGCCTTTACACGCCGCTCGGCGCGGGCGACGTGGACGTCCCGGGGATCGTCCGGGCCCTGGAGGACGCCGGATACACCGGCTGGTACGTGCTCGAACAGGACTGTGCGCTGGACGACACGCCCGCCGGCGGCACGGGACCGGTCGACGACGTACGCCGAAGTCTTTCTTTTCTGAGGGAGCTGTCGTGACCATGACGCTGGATCCGCGGCACAGCGGCGCGGGAACCGGGCAGGCCGTCCGCCGGGTCGGCATCATCGGCACCGGGATCATGGGCGCCGACCACGCCCGGCTGCTCACCGGCGCGGTCTCCGGCGCGGCCGTCGCGGGCGTCTTCGACCTGGACGCGGAGCGGTCCGCCGGGGTCGCCGCGGCCAGCGGTGACGCGCGAGTCTTCGCCGACCCGTATGCGCTGATCACCGACGACGGCATCGACGCCGTGCTGGTCGCCTCCTCCGACGCCACCCACGAGGACTACGTGCTGGCCTGCCTGGCCGTCGGCAAGCCGGTGCTCTGCGAGAAGCCGCTCGCGCCCACCGTGGACGGCTGCGCCCGGATCCTCGAGGCCGAGCAGCGCCACGGCAGCCGGCTCGTCACGGTCGGGTTCATGCGGCGCTTCGACCCCGGCTACACCGACCTGAGACAGCTGCTCGCCGAGGGGGCGATCGGCGCGCCGCTGATGGTGCACCACGTGCACCGCAACCCGGCGGCGGTGCCCGGCCTGCCCAGCTCGGCGCTGATCACCAACTCGGCGGTCCATGAGCTGGACATCATCCGGTGGCTGCTGGCGGAGGAGATCGTCGAGGTCGCCGTGCACGCCCCACGGCCCAGCGGCCAGGCGGGCGGCACTCAGGACCCTCAACTGCTGATTTTGCGTACGGCGTCAGGGGTGCTCTCCGACGTGGAGATCTTCGTGAACGCCCGGTACGGCTACGAGGTGCGCTGCGAGCTGGTCGGCGAGACCGGCACCGTGACCCTCGACGCGCCGCCGCCCACCCTGCTGCGCCGTTCCGGTGTCGCCGCGCGGGACTTCCCGGGCGACTGGCGGCCCCGGTTCGCCGAGGCGTACCGGCGGGAATTGCAGGACTGGATCGACGGAACCGGGGGTGGGGCGACCGCCTGGGACGGTTTCGCGGCGACATTCGTGGCCCAGGCGTGTGTGGCCGCGCTGGAGAGCGGAGAACGCCATTCGGTGTCCCTGCCTCGGACTCCGGAATTGTATTCCTGACAGCCATTTCGGGAGAGTGGAATGGTGGTGGAAATACCCGGCGTGCGTGCGGCGCTGGAGCGCCATGTGCGCGAGCTGGCGGCCGAGGGAGACGTCCGGCATCTGCAGCACCGCCGGCTCGCCGAACGGGTCAAGGCGCTCGTCGCGTCCTGGCGGCTCACCGCCGAGCCGGCGCGGCTCGACCAGGCTCTGCGCCTGACCGGGCTGCTGCGTGCCCGGTTGGGTCCCGGCGGGCTCTTCCACGGCGGCGACAACGTGGACTCGCCGCCCGACTCCGCGTTCAGCGTCAACGACCTCGCCGACGCCGCGCTGCTGCTGCGTGACGCGCCGGACGGCCTGGCACGGCAGCCGGCGGAGGCGCTCGGCTTCGCGGACGCCGCGCTGCTGCCGCGTGACGCGCCGGACGGCTCGGCCCGGCAGCTGGCGGACGCGCTCGGCGAACTGCTCGCGACGGTCACGCCTGCCCTGCTCAAGGGCGGGGTGCACACCCCGAACCACCGGTGGGAGCTGTCCGCCGCGCTGGCTCGGCTGCACCGGCTCGCCCCCGCGCCGGCGCTCGCCGAGCGGGTCGGTCAGTGGCTCGCCGAGGGCATCGACATCGACGACGGGCTCTACTCGGAGCGCAGCGCGAACTACGCCGCCCACGTGTCGAACCCGTCGCTGCTCACCATCGCCGACGTGTTCGACCGACCGGACCTGGTCGGCGTCGTCGAGCGCAACCTGACGGCCACCCTCGACCTGCTGCTGCCGGACGGCACGGTGGAGACCGTGCTGTCGCGACGGCAGGACCAGGGCCGGTCGGTGCCGTTGCGCGCGTACCAGCTGCCGTTGCGCCGGGTGGCGCTGCTGCGCGGGCGCGGCGACCTCGCGTGGGCGGCGCGGCTGGCCGAGGCGCAGGGCATCGCGTCGCCGGGCGACTCCGCCACCGCGCTGCTGCTCGACCCGGGCCTGGGGCGTGAGCTGCCCGAGCCGGTGGAGCCAGCCCGCCCGCGGCAGCGGCACTTCGCCGGCGCGGGGCTGCTGGTGCGGCACGGCACGACCACCACCACCGTGCTGTACGGCGGCTCCGACTACCCCCGGCACCGGCGGGTCCGGTCCGGGCTGTCGAACACGCCGACCTTCCTGCGCCTGTTCGGCGGCGACGTGGTCCTCGACAGCGTGCGGCTGTCCCGCACGTTCTTCGGGCTCGGCCCGTTTCGCGGCAACGGGCTGACGGTGGAGCCGGGGCCGGTCGTCACGCTCGGCGAGACC
>KL571337.1:17516-24793 GCA_000715855.1 Actinoplanes liguriensis | reverse complement strand
AGAGATGTGTATAAGAGACAGACGTACGCGCTCGGCGACGAGGGCCGGTTCAGCGCCGCGATGGACTTCGGGCGGCGGGCCCGCGACGAGGTCTCGCTGCACACGAGCATCCGGGCGGAGGTCACCGCGACCGGGGTGGAGCTGACCGTGGACATTCGCGGCGCGGCCGTCGACTGGGCCCTGGAGCTGGCCTTCCGCCCCGGCGGGACGATGACCGGAGCGGCTGCTCTGGGCGACGGACGGTGGCTGCTGGACGGCGGGCCGGTCCGCTACCGGGCCGGGGGTGACGCGTTCGAGATGACCGTCGCCGAGCGGTTCCCGGCGGTGGACTCGGACGCCGGCGCGGTGTATCACCCCGGCGAGGACTACGAGTTCCTCGGTGGCACCGACGCGGCGGGCGGGGATCGTCTCTACGTGACCGGCAAATCGCCCGTACGGCTGCGCATGGGAATCTTTCTTTTAAGAGTCTGAACAGAAACAGGTATCGGTAGAAGACTATTTATCGGCTACCTGTGAATGATTGATCGTTGACTAGGTAAGCGCTTTCCTCTAACGTCCCTCGCCACGAGCTGACATTTCATCGAGGAGATAGTCATGGCCATTTCGGCAACAATCCTGAAGGGACGCCCGCGGTGGCTGGCGGCGGGCGCCGTCGCGGTTCTCGCCCTCGGCGCCTGCTCCTCGGGTTCCGGCGGCGGCTCCGGCGACCCGGGCACCATCACGTTCTGGTACTCCACCTCGGCCCAGGACCAGGGCTACGCCGACCTGGCCAAGGACTTCCAGGCCAAGGAGGGCATCAAGGTCGAGATCGTCAACGTGCCCAACGACGGCTACCAGGACAAGCTGAAGCAGGCCGCGCAGGCCAACGCGCTGCCCGACACCGCGAGCGTGCCGTCCCTGGACTCGCTCTGGGTCAACCAGTTGCAGGACCTGAGCGCCACCGCGAACAACGCGACCAACAACATCAACAAGGACCTGATCACCGTCCAGGACGGCAAGGTCCTCACCATCCCGTCCGATGTCACGGCGGCCGGCCTGTTCATCAACAAGTCCCTGTTCGACAAGGCCAAGGTGGCCTACCCGACCGACCCGTCCAAGACGTGGACGTGGGACCAGTTCCTCGCCGCCGCCGACCAGGTGCGCACCGCCACCAAGGCGAAGTACGACCTGGTCTGGGACCGCTCGCCGGCCCGCATCCGGCCGTGGTTCTACACCCATGGCGGCAAGGGCTTCCAGATCGGGGCGGACGGCAAGATCGCGGCGCCGGACGCCACCACCGTGCAGGCGCTGACCGACTTCGCCGAGATGAACAACGACGTGACCATGCCGAAGTCGGTGTGGGGCGCCGGGGCCGACCCGAACGCGCTGTTCAAGAGCGGTCAGGTCGTCGCCTACTTCTCCGGCGTCTGGCAGGTCGCCGACTTCGCCGACGGCATCACCAACTTCGACTGGGTGAGCGCGCCGACCCCGGCGCAGCCGATCCACGCCACGGACATCAACCTCGGCGGCAAGGTGGTCGCCTTCAACAACAGCGGCAAGGCGGACGCGGCCAAGAAGTGGGTCGACTTCATCTTCCAGCGGGACAACTACACCAAGCTGGCCCAGACCAACGGCTACCTGCCGATCGAGAAGGGCCTCACGCTGACCTACCCGTTCAAGGCGCAGGCCGCCCTCGACGCCTTCGCCCTCTACAACAAGGAGATCGAGCTCGCCGATCCGATCTCCGCGTCCGGGCAGGCGAACCAGACGAAGCTGCTGCTCGCCGGCCACTCCGTCGACGACGCCCTGGTCAAGGACGAGGTGGGCAAGCTGGTCAACGGCCAGCAGGACGCCCAGAAGACGGTCGACAACATCGTCACGGGCCTGAACCAGCAGATCGGTTAGGCAGCGGACCAGGCGGGAAGGGCAGGACACCTCATGGTCGCGTTGACGCGGCGCAAGCTCAACCACTACACGGCGGCGCCGCTGTTGATGATCTCGATCAACCTCGTGCTCTTCCTGCTCTTCTTCGTCTGGCCCGCGGTCATCGGCCTGAACTACTCGTTCACCAGCTACACCGGCGTGGGCACGGCCCCCTACGTGGGACTGGCGAACTACCAGCGGCTGGTGGACGACCCGGCGTTCTACGCCTCGCTGCTGCGCACGCTGATCTACACCGGCAGCGTCGTCCCGCTCACCTTCGTCGCGTCACTGGGCACCGCGTACCTGCTGGTCAGCCCGTACACCAAGGGCAAGTCGGTGGCGCGGGTGATCTTCTTCCTGCCGTGGCTCATCTCGCCGATCATCGCCGGTGTCATCTGGCGCTGGATCTTCGGTGAGAACTTCGGACTGGTGAACTTCGTGATCACCGAGCTCGGCGGCAAGGCGCTGCCCTGGCAGTCCAACGCCAACCTGTCACTCCTCGTCGTGATCATCGCGGCGACGTGGACCAACACGGCGTTCAACATGCTGCTGTTCATCGCGGCCCTCAAGAACGTCCCGACGGCGTACTACGAGGCCGCCGACCTGGACGGCGCCGGCTCCTGGCAGAAGTTCCGCCGGATCACGCTGCCGGCCATCGCGCCGACGTCCTTCATCGTCGTGCTGCTGAGCACGCTGCACACCATGAAGGAGTACGGGTTGATCGTCGCGGTCAATGCGGGCGGCCCCGGCACCGAGAACAACCTGATCGTCCAGTACATCTACAACACCGGCTTCAAACGGGCGCAGATCGGCTACGCCAGCGCGGCCTCGTTCGTCCTGCTGCTGATCCTGATGGTCATCGCCGTCGTGCAGTTGCTGGCCGGCCGCCGGAAGGGGTCCTGAGATGGCCGTCGCGACAAAGCCTCCCGCGCTGCGGCGACCCAACGCCGGCAAAGTGGGCGACGTGCCCCGCAAGCTCGGCGCGAGCACGATCATGTGGCTGCTGGCCGTCGTCTACGGCTTCCCCGGCCTGTGGTTCCTGCTCAGCTCGTTCAAGCCGGCCGGCGACCTGTTCTCGTACCCGCTCACCATGTTCCCGAAGCACTGGACGGTGTCCGGCTACACGCAGGCGTGGACCCAGTTCGACGTCGCCCGGTACTTCCTCAACACGCTGATGGTGGCGACCGCCGCGACCGCGCTGACCATCGTCGCCAGCGCCGCCGCCGGGTACGCCCTGGCGATGTACCGGAACTGGTGGCTCAAGATCTTCGCGGTCTGCATCCTCGCCACCACCATGCTGCCGGCCGAGACCATCCTCGCGCCGCTGTTCGTCGTCGTCCGCGACCTCGGCCTCTACAACAGCCTCAGCGGCGTCGTGGTCCCCGCTGTGATCACCGCGACCGGCACCTTCATGTTCCGCCAGTTCTTCGTCACCGTCCCGAACGACCTGCTCGAAGCGGCCCGCATCGACGGCGCAAGTGAATTGAAGACCTTCCTGCGAATCATGCTTCCGCTGGCCCGGCCGATCATCCTGACGCTGGCGATCTTCTCGTTCCAGTGGCGGTGGAACGACTACCTCTGGCCGCTGATCATCCTCAACGACCCGAAGCAGTTCACCCTCCAGATCGGGGTCGCGAGCATCGTCGGCGCGCAGAACGTCAACTGGTCGGTGCTGCTCGGCGCCTCGGTCCTGTCGATGCTCCCGCTGATCGCCATCTACCTGGTCTTCCAGAAGTACGTGATGAACGCCGACCTCAACGCTGGGCTCAAGGACTGACATGGCGGAGCGGGTGGGATGAGGATCGTCGGGATCGAGAGCACCGACCTGTTTCTCGGGCCGGCTTCCGCGCCGCGGCAGGTCGTGCGGGTCACCGTGGCCAGCGCGACGGCGAGCGGGCCCGTGCGGGTCCGGGTGGAAGGGCCTGCCGTCGAGACGCCGGAGCCGGTGACCATTGCCGCCCTGGCCGCCGGGGAACGGCAGACCGTCGAGGTGGGCGTGCGCATCGCCGCGCCGGCCACCGAGGGGTCACCGCACCGGGTCACCGCGATCGCGGGCACCGTCACCGCCTACGGCGAGATCCGTGCGGCCGCGACCGGCTGGACCATGTGGATGGTGTCGCATTTCCACTACGACCCGGTCTGGTGGAACACACAGCGTGGCTTCACCGAGCTGTGGCAGCAGCTGCCCGACGTGCCGAAGGCGGACAAGCTCCGGCCGCCGTTCGTGCGGACCGCGTTCGACCTGGTCCGAGCGCATCTCGACGCGGCCCGCCACGACGACGACTACCGGTTCGTGCTCGCCGAGGTCGACTACCTCAAGCCGTACTGGGACGTGTTCGTCGATGACCGTGCCGACCTGCGCCGGATGCTGCGCGAGGGGCGCGTCGAACTGGTCGGGGGCATGTACAACGAGCCGAACACCAACCTGACCCACCCCGAATCGACCATTCGCAACACCGCGTACGGCGTCGGCTACCAGCGCGACGTGCTCGGCGGCGACCCGCGCAGCGCCTGGATGCTCGACGTGTTCGGGCACGACCCGGCGTTCCCCGGGCTGATGGCCGACGCCGGGCTCACCTCCAGCGCGTGGGCGCGCGGGCCGTTCCACCACATCGGCGCGAAACGGCACACCGGCGACATCACCCGGATGCAGTTCCCCAGCGAGTTCGAGTGGATCTCGCCGAGCGGGCGGGGGCTGGTCACCGCCTACATGGCCAACCACTACGTCGCGGGCTGGGACGTCGAGCGCAAACAGACCCTGGAAGAGGCGCTGGCCGAGGCCTACCAGCAGTACCGTGAGCTGCGGAAAGTGGCCGCCACGCCGAACGTCATGCTGCCGGTCGGGCACGACCACAACATCCCGTCGCGGTGGTGCACCGAGATCCACCGGGAATGGGCGAAACGGTATGTGTGGCCGCGGTTCGTGATGGGGCTGCCACGGGACTTCTTCGCGGCGGTGCGGGCGGCGAGCCCGCGATTGTCGCCGCAGACGCGGGACATGAACCCGGTCTACACCGGCAAGGACGTCTCCTACATCGACACCAAGCAGGCGCAACGGGCGATCGAGACGGTGGTGCTCGACGCCGAGCGCCTCGGGACCCTGGCGGCGCTGCTCGGTGCCCGGTATCCGGGGGAGGCGCTGGACAAGGCGTGGCGGTTGCTCGCCTATGGCGCCCACCATGACGCGGTTACTGGGACCGAATCCGATCAGGTGTACCTGGATCTGCTGGCCGGGTGGCGGGAGGCCTACGAGCTGGCGGCGGCCGCGCGGCGTAGGGCGGTCGATGCCCTGGCGGATCGGGCTGACACGACCGGCGACGGGCAGGCTGTGCTGGTTGCCAACTCCTTGTCCTGGTCACGGGGTGGGGTCGTGGCGATGCGATCTGCCTTTGCGGCGCCCGGGCCGAGTGACGTGACAGTGGTCGACGACGACGGCCACCGGTTGCCCGCCGTCGCTGAGGGGATCACCCGGCACCCCGGTGGCGGCATTGCGGAGATCGAACTGTCTGTTTCTGCCCAGGAGGTGCCGGCGCTGGGCTACCGGGTGTTGCGGGTGACCCCGTCGATGCCCGGGCGTGCCGTCGGCGGCTGGCGTCCCGCTTCGCCTCCTTCCGCTCTTTTCACGATCAAGAACGATGCTTTCGAGGTACGCGGTGAGCCCTCCCCCGGCGGCGCGCTGACCAGCATCGTCGACCGGCGGACCGGCCGTGAGCTGCTGCGGGACGGTGGACTGGGCGGGGAGATCGTCGTGCAGGAGGAATACCCCGACCATCCGCACTGGGGGGAAGGGCCCTGGCACCTGCTCACCAAAGGCCCCGGACGCGGACTCTCCGACAAGCCCGCCGAGGTACGTGCCGAACACAGCGCCGCCGGCAGCCGGCTGGTCAGCACGGTGGCGTTCGACGGGCTTCGGATCACCCGGGAAGTGCTGCTCTGGGAGGGGGCCTCGCGGATCGACTTCCGTACCCACGTGGACGGGTCGATCGGGCAGGACCGGCTGCTCCGCACCCGATTCGACCTCGACCTGCCGGGCGCCCTGCCCGTCTCGGACGTGGGCTTCGCGGCCATCGGCCGATCCTTCGGCTTCCCCGACGCCGACACCGCCGAACACCTGTGGACGCTGGACAACCCCGCGCACACCTGGGCCGGGCTGTCCGCCACCGCCCGGATCCGCCTGCACGACCCGGCCGGGCAGATCCACCAGCACGCCATCGGCGTCGCCGAAGTGATCGCCGAACAGGACCCGCGGGCGCTGCTGGTCGCGCTCGTCCAGCGGGGAGTGACCGCCACCAGCACCCGGCCCGGCGGGCCACGGTACGGCGCCCTCGACGCCGACTCCAACCTGCCCGACGTACGCATCGTGATCGGCGAGAACGCGTTCACCGCCGGACTGCTCGACGCCCCGGGCCGGGCCCTGCTGGCCGCCACCGGCCGGGTGTTCATCCCCGCCGGGCGGCCACGGTCGCAAACCTGGGTGCCCGGCGCCGACCTGCGCGACCCCCGCGCGCTGCCCGTCCTGATCGTCACCGCCGACGGCCTGGACGAACTGATCGCCGACCTCGACGACGCCATCGTGGACGTGCGCCAGCCGCACTGCTGCGCGGAACCGTTCACCGATTACTCGGTCGCGCTGGTCAACCACGGGACGCCCGGCTTTGTGGCACGCCAGGACGGCAGCCTGTTCCTGTCGCTGATGCGGGCCTGCACCGGGTGGCCCAGCGGAGTCTGGATCGACGGGCCTCGCCGCACCGTTCCGGACGGCTCCGGATTTGCCCTCCAGCATTGGACGCACACCTTTCGGTACAGCCTCGTCGCCGGTCCCGGAGACTGGCGGCGGGCCGGATTCGTGCGGGCCGGCCAGGAGCTGAACCATCCACTCGTTGCCGCCCCGGTCCCGGCGACGACCGGTGACCTGCCGCGGCGGGCCGGGCTGGGCTCGGTCGAGCCAGCGTCCGTCGTGCTGACCACCCTCAAACCGCGTGGCAACCCGGTTCTTCCAGCGACCGGCGCGAGCGGTGAGGTGACAATCCGGGTGTACGAGTCGACGGGTTCCCCGGCGCGCGCCCGCATCAGCCTGCACGGCGGCCTCCACGCCGCCACCGCCACCACCATCCTCGAAGAGACCTCACCCGGTAACCCCGTCACCGCGCCCGCCGGTGACATCGTCACCGCGCCGAGCGGTAACCCCGTTGCCGCGCCCAGCAGTGACGTCGTTGTCGCGTCCAGCGGTGACGTCGTGACCGTGTCGAGCGGTGACGTCTATTCCGCGTTCAGCGGTGACGGTGTCACCACGTCCGGCGGTGACATCGTTGTTGACGTGCCACCTGCCGGCGTGGTGACCGTGGCCGCGCGCCCCGGTCTCGTCCCGGCCTGTC
>KL571337.1:16256-17309 GCA_000715855.1 Actinoplanes liguriensis | reverse complement strand
GTCTTCACCCGCTACTGGCTGCACAACAAAGGCCCAGCCCCGATCGGAAACCTGCCGGTCAGCGTGCACGTCACCCCCGCCGTCACCGAGCTGCCGGCCACCGTGCGGATCACTGTCGGTTCGTCCACCGTGGCCACCGCCGGCACGGTCGAGCTCGACGCGCCGCCCGGCATCGCGGTCAGCCCACCCGGCCCGTACACCTACGACCTGACGCCCGGCGGCCATCACCACATCGACCTGGAGATCACCGGCACAACACCGGGCCGCCACCACCTCGCGGCCCGAATCCGTGATCCACTCGGGCAACTGCTGGAGGACGTAGCCACGCTCACGGTGCCCCCGGCCAAGCCCGCCGCCCTGCACACAGGCTTCGAACCAGCCGAACCTGCCCTCCTGAGTGCGGTACTCGAACCACCCGCGGTGACCCCAGCACCCGGCGAGAGCGCCCAGCTCACCCTCCGGCTGCACAATCCGTCGCCGGCCCCGATCCGGGGCGAGGCACAACTACTTTCCCCGTTCGGAACGTGGGGCGACCGCGGCGACGAACTGATCGTCGAGCCCTGGATCCAGGGCTACGACCTGCCCGCAAACGAAACCTGCACGCTGCGGTTCCAGGTCACCGCACTTCCCGGCGCCCGCCCCGGCTCGGCTTGGTGGGCGCTGGCCCGGATCACCGGTTTCGGAGAAGTCACCTACACCCCCGCCGTCGCGCTCGGCATCGCATCGCCGTAGCCCGCCCCGCCCTGGCCCGGCCCGCCCTGGCCCGGCCCGGCCCGCCCTGGCCCGGCCCGGCCGCCCGGCGCCTCGACGTCGAAGACGGCCCAGACGTGGTCGTAGTCCCGCCGGAGAGACTCGGCCTCCTGCACCACTCTTGACGGGTCGAACCCGAGTTCCACGACGTGCAGTTGGGCGGTGGTGATCCGGAACTCGCGGCGGATCCCGTTGAAGTAGAGGCCCTCGGTCTTCTTTCCCTCGCAGACGATCGCGATGGTCTCGGCTTCAACGGCTGCGCCGGGCTTGCGCCGTAGCGGTCGGCTGCTACGAGCCATTGGT
>KL571337.1:12435-16009 GCA_000715855.1 Actinoplanes liguriensis | reverse complement strand
TGGGAGCCATTGGTTGCTGGCTCCTCCAGGAGATCGGCAAGCAGCGTCTTGTCGAAGAACGGCACCGCGCCGTAGCGACCCTGCAGATAGCGGCCCTCCACGTCGTCCACCCCATCGCGCACCCGGCCGTATTCAGTGAGCGGATAGATTCGGCTCGCACCGCCGGAGGCCTTCTCGGCCAGCCAGACCTGGTCGCGGTGCAGACGATGATCCACATGACGACCCAGCAGATTGACATCGTGCCCGGTGAAGATCAGTTGGGCCCCGTGCGGGTTGGTCTCCCTGCCCTGAAACAGGCCGACCAGCTGGGCGGTCAGCAATGGATGCAGGTCGTCGCCGAGATCGTCGATCGTCAGGATGCGCCCCGAACGCAGGCACGCGACCACGGCCTTGCTGAGATGGAACCAGGCCTGAGTTCCGGAGGACTCCCATGACCACGGCAGGGACTCACCCGCGCCACCCGTGTCCGTCCTGTGCACGAGCTCCCATTCCGGCGTCTGTGGAGGAAAGTTCGGTGTGGCGGCCTCCTGCGCCTGCTCCGTCATGGCGACACCGATGACGCCGATGTCGGCATATCGGAGCAGGTCGAAAGTCTGGCGATCCAGCGGACCGCGCGGTTGCAGCCGCTGGTGACCTGTTAAGGCGGTCTCCCGCCAACGGCTGAACCAGGCCGCCAGAGATCGCAGGTGCGGATGGTTGTTGGCGGCGGCGGCGGACAGGAACAGGCTGTTTTCGCGGACCAGGTCGACGATGGCGGCCTTGTGGCCGGTCAGGCTAGCGCCGAAGTTGATGTCGAGGCCGGTGCGCTCGAAGAGGGTCAGCCGCCTGCCCTTCGGCCAGGAGAAGAGCCACTCCTCCAGGATCACCGTGTCGTTCAGCGAGAAGCCGTACTCGTAACGGACGCCGTCGTGGACCAGTTCAAAGACGAACTCGCTGGGGGCGTTGCGGCTCTCCGCGTCGAGGCGGAACGGCCAACGCGGGATCGGGTCCTCGGGGAGCCAACGCTGGTGGGAAGCGATCACCGCCGTACGCGCGAAATTCATGGCTTTGATGAGGTTGGACTTGCCGGAGGCATTCGCGCCGAAGATGCCGGCGACCGGCAGACCCGCTCCTTGCCGAGCGGCACCGGAACGGTTGCCAGGTCAGCATGGTCGTCGAGGGCGACCATGCTGAGTTCCTGCTCGTCCCTGATCGACGCGAAGTTGGTGACCCGGAAGCGGAGCAGCACCGCGATCTCCTCTAAACGAGAGTATGACGAGATCTAGCCTAGCTGATTCGGCATTTTCTGCCGCCAGGGCGACCTAAAGCTGATCTTCTGGCGATGAGGTCGATGGCACGCTGTGCCCTTGACCTCGGGTGGAGCTACTGCGTAATCTGTCGGTAATTCTGAAACGTTTCACACGAACTTGCCGGACCGAACTGAGGGACGCCATGACGAATGCCGCCATCGCTGCGCTCATCGCACGATCGAATCGCCTCGGTGCGGATCCGCGCACCACGAACTACGCAGGTGGGAACACCTCCGCCAAGGGCAGCGACCTGGACCCGGTCACCGGGGAGGACGTGGAGCTGCTCTGGGTGAAGGGCTCCGGCGGCGACCTCGGCACCCTCACCGAGAAGGGCCTGGCCGTGCTCCGGCTGGACCGGCTGCGCGCGCTGACCGGCGTCTACCCGGGGATCGAGCGCGAGGACGAGATGGTCGCCGCCTTCGACTACTGCCTGCACGGCCGCGGGGGCGCCGCGCCGAGCATCGACACCGCGATGCACGGGCTCGTCGACGCGCCGCACGTGGACCACCTGCACCCGGATGCCGGCATCGCGATCGCGACCGCCGCGGACGGGCCGGCGCTGACCAAGGAGATCTTCGGCGACCGGGTGCTCTGGGTGGACTGGCGCCGCCCCGGGTTCCAGCTCGGTCTGGACATCGCCGCGGCGCAGAAGGCGAACCCGCAGGCGATCGGCGTGATCCTGGGCGGGCACGGCATCACCGCCTGGGGCGCGACGAGCGACGAGTGCGAGGCGAACTCGCAGGAGATCATCAACACCGCCGCGGCGTACATCGAGGAGCACGGCAAGGAAGCGCCGTTCGGAAGTTCCAAGATCGCGCCACTCCCTGCAGAGGAGCGCCGCCGCCGCGCCGCCGAGATCTTCCCGATCATCCGCGGGCTGGCCTCGACGGACCGTCCCCAGGTCGGCCACTTCACCGACTCCGACGTCGTCCTCGACTTCGCCGGCAGCGAGCGCCTCGCCGAGCTGGCCGCCCTGGGCACCTCCTGCCCGGACCACTTCCTGCGCACCAAGGTCAAGCCGCTGGTTCTGGACACCGCTCCGGACGCGCCGCTGGAGGAGGTGACCGCACGGCTCAAGGAGCTGCACGAGGCGTACCGCGAGGACTACCGCGCCTACTACGACCGGCACGCCACCCCGCAGAGCCCGGCGATCCGCGGCGCCGACCCGGCGATCGTGCTGGTCCCGGGCGTGGGCATGTTCTCGTTCGGCGCGAACAAGCAGACCGCCCGCGTCGCCGGCGAGTTCTACGTCAACGCGATCAACGTGATGCGCGGCGCCGAGGCGATCTCCCGGTACGCCCCGATCGACGAGTCGGAGAAGTTCCGCATCGAGTACTGGTCGCTGGAGGAGGCCAAGCTCCAGCGGATGCCGAAGCCGAAGCCTCTCGCCACCCGGGTCGCGTTCGTGACCGGCGGCGGTTCCGGCATCGGCCGTGCGATCGCGCTGCGCCTGGCCGCCGAGGGCGCGTGCGTCGTCGTCGCCGACCGGGACGCCGCCACGGCGGAGACCGTCGCCCGCGAGATCGGCGGCACCGACGCGGCGGTCAGCGTCACCGCCGACGTGACCGACGCCGCCGCTGTCGAGGCGGCCCTGGACGCGGCCGTGCTCGCGTTCGGCGGCGTGGACCTGATCGTCAACAACGCCGGCCTCTCCATCTCGAAGCCGCTGCTGGAGACCACCGAGCAGGACTGGGACATCCAGCACGACGTGATGGCCAAGGGCTCGTTCCTGGTGGCGAAGGCCGCCGCACGGATCCTGATCGCGCAGGGCATGGGCGGCGACATCGTCTACATCTCCAGCAAGAACTCGCTGTTCGCGGGCCCGAACAACGTCGCCTACGGTGCCGCGAAGGCCGACCAGGCGCATCAGGTGCGCTTGCTGGCGGCCGAGCTGGGCGCTTATGGCGTACGCGTGAACGGCATCAACCCCGACGGCGTCGTCCGCGGCTCGGGGATCTTCGCGGCCGGCTGGGGTGCGCAGCGTGCCGCCGTCTACGGCGTGCCGGAGGAGAAGCTGGGCGAGTTCTACGCGCAGCGCACCCTGCTCAAGCGCGAGGTGCTGCCGGACCACGTCGCGAACGCGGTCTTCGTCCTGACCGCCGGCGACCTGTCGCACACCACCGGCCTGCACATCCCCGTCGACGCGGGTGTGGCCGCGGCGTTCCTGCGATGACTCACCGGTTCGCCGCGGTCGATCTCGGCGCGTCCAGCGGGCGCGTCGTGGTCGGCACGTTCACCGGCACCGGGCTGGAGCTCGACGTCGTGCACCGGTTCGCGAACGAGCC
>KL571337.1:10153-12203 GCA_000715855.1 Actinoplanes liguriensis | reverse complement strand
TGTATAAGAGACAGGGTGCAGGCGGGCGGGACCCTGCACTGGGACATCCTCGGCCTCTACAGGGGGATGCTCGACGGCCTGAGGAAGGCCGGCCCGGTCGACAGCATCGGCATCGATTCGTGGGCGGTCGACTACGGCTTCCTCGACGCCGACGGGAAGTTGATCGGCAATCCGGTTCACTACCGGGATTCACGGACGGACGGGATCGCGGCGGCAACCCGCGACCTGTACGACGTCAACGGGCTGCAGACGTTGCCGTTCAACACGGTCTACCAGCTGCTGGCGGCCGCCGGGACCCGGCAGTACGCGGCCGCGGCGACGATGCTGCTGATCCCGGATCTGCTCGCGTACTGGCTGACCGGCGAGATCGGCGCGGAGTACACGAACGCGTCGACGACCGGGCTGCTCGATGTCCGTACCGGGGAATGGTCCTGGAAGTTGATCTCGGATTTGGGCTTGCGGGCCGACCTCTTCCCGCCGATCCGACGGCCGGGCGAGGTGATCGGGCATGTCGCGGGAACCCCGGTGGTCGCGGTGGGCTCGCACGACACGGCGTCCGCGGTGGTCGCTGTTCCCGCAGATCAGAAGGATTTCGCGTACGTCAGTTCAGGCACCTGGTCGCTCGTCGGCCTGGAGCTGGGGCAGGCGGTCCTCAGCGCGGAGTCGCGGGCGGCGAACTTCACCAACGAGGGCGGCGTCGACGGAACCATTCGGTATCTGCGCAATGTGATGGGCCTGTGGCCGTTGCAGGAGTGCATGCGCGAATGGGGCTCACCGAACATCTCGGACCTACTGGCGGCCGCAGCAAGTGAACCGCGGCTCGCATATGTAGTAGATCTTGACGATCCGGCCTTCCTGCCGCCCGGCGACATGACCGGTCGCCTCCGCCGAGCCGCGGGAATCCCGGACGATGCGGGGCAGGCGGTGATCACCCGCTGCATCCTGGACAGCCTGGCGCTCGCACAACGGCGTGCGGTGCGCCAGGCCCGGGACCTCGCCGGGACGTCGCCGAGCGTGTTGCACCTGGTCGGCGGCGGCGCCCGCAACGAGCTGCTCTGCCGGCTCACCGCGGACGCCACCGGGCTGCCGGTGCTCGCCGGCCCGGTCGAGGCCACCGCGATCGGCAACCTGCTCGTGCAGGCGCGTGCCGCGGGCGTCGTCTCGGGCGGGCTTGATGCGATGCGCGCGCTGGTGCGGCAGACTCAGCAGATCGTGCGTTACGAGCCGCGCGGCGACGACGCCCCCTGGGCGGCCGCCGCCGAGCGAGTGAGGGGGTGACCGTGCGGATCGCGCTCTTCGCGACCTGCCTCGCCGACACCCTGTTCCCGGAGGCGGCCAAGGCCACCGTCCGGCTGCTGGAGCGGCTCGGGCACGAGGTGGTGTTCCCCTTCGAACAGACCTGCTGCGGGCAGATGCATGTGAACACCGGTTATCAAAAAGATGCGTTACCGCTGGTCAAGAACTACGTGAAGACCTTTTCGCCGTACGACGTGATCGTCGCGCCGTCCGGGTCGTGCGTCGGCTCGATCCGGCATCAGCACGAAACCGTGGCCTTGAACAGTGGCGAGCGTGGTCTCGCGGCTCGGGCGCACGAGCTCGGCGCGCGCACCTACGAGCTGTCCGAACTGCTCGTCGACGTGCTCGGGGTGGAGGACGTGGGCGCGTTCTACCCGCACAAGGTCACCTACCACCCGACCTGTCACAGCCTGCGGATGACGCGGGTCGGCGACAAGCCGCTGCGACTGCTGCGCAACGTTCGCGGCATGGAGCTGGTCGAGCTGCCGGCCGCCGACCAGTGCTGCGGCTTCGGGGGCACGTTCTCGATCAAGAACGCGGACACGTCGGCGGCGATGCTCGCCGACAAGATGACCAACATCGAGTCCACCGGCGCGGAACTCTGCGCGGCCGGGGACGCGTCCTGCCTGATGCACATCGGCGGCGGCCTGCGTCGGAAGGATTCCGGAGTGAAGACGATCCACCTGGCCGAGATCCTGGCCGCGACATGACGACCTTCCTCGGCATGCCGGCGACCGCCTGTCTCTTATACACA
>KL571337.1:7944-9949 GCA_000715855.1 Actinoplanes liguriensis | reverse complement strand
GTTCCCGGCGGCCGCGCACAAGGCGCTCGCGAACGATCAGCTGCGGCGCAACCTGCGGCACGCGACCACCACGATCCGCGGCAAGTCCGGCCGGGTCATCGCCGAACTGCCGGACTGGCAGGAGCTGCGCTCGGCCGGCTCGGCGATCAAGGCCGACGTGATGTCCCGGCTACCTGAGCTGCTGGAACAGCTGGAGGCGCGGGTCACCGAGCGTGGCGGCGTGGTGCACTGGGCCGCCGACGCCAACGAGGCCAACGCGATCGTCACCGACCTCGTCAAGCAGACCGGCTCCGAGCGGGTCATCAAGGTCAAGTCGATGGCCACCCAGGAGATCGCGCTCAACGAGGCCCTGGAAGCGGCCGGCATCCAGCCGATCGAGACCGACCTCGCCGAGCTGATCGTGCAGCTCGGCGAGGACAAGCCCAGCCACATCCTGGTGCCGGCGATCCACCGGAACCGCTCCGAGATCCGGGAGATCTTCCTCAAGGCGATGCCCGGGGTGGACCCGGCGCTGACCGACGACCCGCCGGTGCTGGCCGCGGCCGCCCGGAAATACCTGCGCGAGACGTTCCTGTCGACGAAGGTCGCGATCAGCGGGGCGAACTTCGGCATCGCCGAGACCGGCACCCTCGCGGTCGTCGAGTCGGAGGGGAACGGGCGGATGTGCCTGACCCTGCCCGAGACGCTGATCACCGTCATGGGCATCGAGAAGATCGTGCCGGCGTGGCAGGACCTGGAGGTCTTCCTCCAACTGCTGCCGCGCGCGTCGACCGGTGAGCGGATGAACCCGTACACGACCATGTGGACCGGGGTGACGCCCGGGGACGGGCCGCAGAACTTCCACCTGGTGCTGCTCGACAACGGGCGCAGCGCCGTCCTCGCCGACGAGACGGGACGCCAGGCGCTGCACTGCATCCGGTGCTCGGCCTGCCTGAACGTGTGCCCGGTCTACGAGCGGACGGGCGGGCACGCGTACGGGTCGGTCTACCCCGGACCGATCGGCGCGGTGCTGTCGCCGCAGCTCACCGGGGTCGAGGACAACGCTTCACTGCCGTTCGCGTCGTCGCTGTGCGGGGCGTGTTTCGACGCCTGCCCGGTGAAGATCGACATCCCGGCGATCCTGGTGCACCTACGCAACCAGGCGCCGCACAGCCGGGCCGAGCGGGCCGCGATGCGGGCGGCGGCGTACACGATGGCGCGACCCAGGCTGTACGCCCGCGCGCAACGGGCCGCGAAACTCGCGCGGATCGCCGGGCGGCGCGGCCGGGGGCTGCCGCTGGGCTGGACCGATGCACGCGATCTGCCGGAGATTCCGCAGCAGACCTTCCGGGACTGGTGGGCGTCGCGATGAGCTCGAGAGAACTGATCCTCGGGCGGGTCCGGGCGGCGCTGCGGGACGGTCCGGCTCCCGGGCCGGCGCCGCGGGACTACCGCCGGTCGTTCCCGTCGGCCGACCTCGACGTGCTGGTGGACCGGCTCGTGGACTACAAGGCGACGGTACGGCGGATCACGGAGGACGCCGTCGCGGCGGTGGCCGCGGAGATCGCGGGCGGGACCATCGTGGTGCCGGAAGGACTGCCCTCGGACTGGCGGCCCTCCGACGTGCTGGTCGACGAGGGCGACCCCGGCCTGGCGCCGGACCGCATCGCCGGCGCTGCCGCGGTCCTGACCGCCGCGGCCGTGGCCGTCGCGGAGACCGGGACGATCGTGCTGGACGCGTCGCCGGATCAGGGGCGGCGGATCATCACGCTGCTGCCCGACGTGCACATCGTGGTGCTGCGGCCCGGCCAGGTGGTGGCGTCGGTACCGGAGGCGGTCGCCCGTCTCGACCCGGCCCGGCCGCTGACCTGGATCAGTGGGCCGTCCGCGACCAGCGACATCGAGCTGAACCGGGTCGAGGGCGTCCACGGCCCCCGCAACCTGCACATCCTCCTCCTGGAGTCATAGCCCGCCACCCGCGTCCAGCCGTCGGTCCCGCTTCCCGGCTGGTTCTCACCGTGGTTAT
>KL571337.1:7581-7684 GCA_000715855.1 Actinoplanes liguriensis | reverse complement strand
CCTCATAACCACAGTGAGAACCAGCCGCGCGAGCGGGAGCCGCGGGATGACCGGGGCCGGCCGCGGGCCTCGCGGGGTTCTTTTGAGCGGGACCACCCACGGA
>KL571337.1:0-7258 GCA_000715855.1 Actinoplanes liguriensis | reverse complement strand
GGTAGGCAATGATGAATGTGATCTTCAGGTTCTGACCAGTTCGGCGGAGATCGACTCCATGACGCCGGCGACCTCGTGGGCTTGGGTGTGCAGGTCGCGGAGGAGTTCGATGGAGTGGGCCGGGTGCTGGTGGGCGCGTCGTTCCAGGTCACCGCAGAGGGCGGCGAAGCGGTTGGCGCCGAGGGTGGCGGAGGAGCCCTTCAGGCCGTGGGCGAGGCGGGCCAGGTTGCGGGTGTCGCCGGTGGCGGCGGCGCGTTCCATGCGGTCGAGGGTGTCCGGGAGGCGTCCGGCGAAATTGTGCAGGATCTCGGCGAGGCGGTCGCGGTCGGCGGAGACGGCGCCGGCGATGCCGTCGACGCAGGCGCGGATGCTGTCGGATTCGGTCAGGCCGGCGGTGGATCGGACCGGGACGGCGCCGCTGGCGGCCGCGGCACGGGCGGCGTCGGCGGCGAGCCCGGCACGGGCGGCATCGGCGGGCCGGATCGGGGAGGGGCCGCCGTCCGCAAGGTGGGGGGACGAGCCGCGGTCCGCGAGTTGAGGGGGCGGGCCGTCCAGCGGGCGGGTGGTGTCGGCGAAGCCGGCGGCGGCGGCGAGGACGGCATCGAGGTCCGCCTCCTGGAGTGGCTTGGCGAGGAAGCCGTCCATGCCGGCGCGGACGGTGGCGGCCTGCACGTCGACCATGACGTTCGCGGTCAGGGCGACGATGCGCGGGGCGCCGTGGGCGGGCGGCTCGGCGCGGATCCGCTCGGTGGCGGCGAGCCCGTCCAGGACCGGCATCTGCACGTCCATCAGGACCAGGTCGTAGCGGGTGCGGTGGACCGCGGCGACGGCTTCCGCGCCGTCCGCGACGATCTCCACGCGGTGCCCGCGGCGCTCCAGGAGCAGTTGGGCGACCCGCTGGTTGACCGGGTTGTCCTCGGCGACAAGCACCAGCAGCGGCCGCCCGGCCGGTGCGAGCAGCGGTTCGGCGGTGGGCTCGGGCAGGGTGGCCGGGGGCAGCGTCAGCGTCACCGTGAACGTCGACCCCTGGCCCGGCTGACTGTCCACGGCGATGCCGCCGCCCATCGCCTCGGCCAGCCGCTGACTGATCGCCAGGCCCAGGCCGGTGCCCTCGTAGGTGCGCGCGTTCGACGCGTCCACCTGGGAGAACGGCCGGAACAGCAGCGCCATCCGGTCGGCCGGGATGCCGATCCCGGTATCCCGGACGGCGATCCGGATCGTGGGACCGTTCGCGGAGACCTGCACGGTGACCGCGCCGTGGTCGGTGAACTTGACCGCGTTGCCGAGCAGGTTCACCAGGATCTGGCGGATCCGGGCGGCGTCGCCGGACACCACCTCCGGGCACTCCGGCGCCAGGTGGCTGGAGAGGTGCAGGCGTTTGGCGTCAGCGGTCAGCGCGACCAGGCTCATCGCCTGCCGCACGCACGAGCGCAGGTCGAACGGCCGCTCGTCGAGGGTCAGCTCACCGGCTTCGATCTTGGAGAAGTCCAGGACGTCGTTGATGATCACGAGCAGGGAGCCGCCGCTGGCGTGCACGGTCTCGACGAGCTCGCGCTGCCGGGTGTCCAGGTCGGTGTCGAGCAGGAGGCCGGTCATGCCGATGACGGCGTTCATCGGGGTACGGATCTCGTGGCTCATCGTCGCCAGGAACGCCGACTTGGCCGCGGTCGCCGCGACCGCCTCGTCGTGCGCGGTGACCATCGCGGTCATCGACGCGTTCACCGCCTGCGCCATCCGGGCCAGCTCCTGCGGGCCGGTGACCTCGGCGCGGCGGCTGAGGTCGCCCTCGACGACGCGCTGCGCGGCGGCGGTGACCTTGCGGGCCGGGGCGGTGATCTTCTGTGTGATGGCCCGGGCGGTGAGCGCGACCAGCGCGGCGGTGGCCAGGGAGACGTAGAGGATGAATTTGCGGGTACGCTCGGCGCGCTCCTTGATCTTGTCGATCCGTTTCGTGACCTTGTCGAACTCGGTCGTGTGCATCTTCTTCTGCAGCTGAATCGCCGGGTCGAGATCGGCGCCGGTGGTGGGCGCGCCGGTGTCGACGGCCTGCCGGATCAGCGCGATCTGGTGCTCGACCATGGGCTGCAGCCGGTTCAGGTAGCCCTGGTAGGTCGGGTCGTGGGCGGAGGCGCCGCGAACGTCGCCGAGCCGGATCCGGACGTCGTCGACGCTGTGGTTGAAGTGATCGATCCAGCTTCGGCCGGCCGGCGCCTGGTAACCGGGGAGGAGCCGGTCCAGGTCGGTCAGCGCGTCCCCGAGGCCACCGAAGTAGCCGAGCCGCGCGTGGGCCTGGTCCATCGACACCTGGTCGTGCTTCAGGTCGCCGATCCGGACGTACGCGCTGGTCCCGACGGCCGCCAGGGCCAGTAGCGCGAGCAGGAAGCCGGCCGACAGCATCCGGCCGACGGTCCACCGGGTGATCCGGTCGCCGCGCTCCGCCATGGGAGTCACTCTAGGTAGGCGCCGGGGGCCGCCGTGGCGTTCCGGATCAGATCGCCGGGGCTCGTCAGTACGCTGCAAGGTGTGACATCGGTTCTGGTCGTGGATGACGATCCCACCGTGCTGGAGATCGTCGAGACGGTGCTGCGCTCCGGCGGGCTCGACGTCGACACGTGCCGGAACGGGCGTGACGGGCTGCGCGCCGCCCACGAGCACGTGCCGGACATCGCCGTCCTGGACGTCACCATGCCGGACATGACCGGTCTCGAGGTGTGCCGGGCGCTGCGCGACGACGCGGAGACCGCGGACATCCCGATCATCCTGCTCACCGGGCGCGGCCAGTGGCTCGACGTGGCCTCCGGCTTCGACGCCGGCGCTGACGACTACCTGGTCAAGCCGTTCACCGCGCAGGACCTGCTCGCCCGGGTCGAGGCGCTCACTGCGCGGCACCTCTGAGCGGCAAGATCACTCTCAGGTACGCGTTTCCGCCCGCACTGTGCACCCCGACACTCCCGCCGTGCCGTCCCACCACGGCCCGCGCCAGGATCAGCGCCATCGCGTTCCCGCCCGTGCCGGCCGAGGTGAAGAGCCGATCGGTGGCCTGCTCATCGGGGAGCGGGAAGGACACCCGCCACTGATCGTCCACCTGCTCGGCCTCGATCTCGGCGGTGCCGCTCAACGCCCGTACCGCGGCCAGCAGCCGGAGGACGACCTCGCGCAACCGTTCCCGGTCGGCGAGAAGCAGCCCGGTCGCCGGGGTGGTGGCGCAGTCGGCCCCGGCCGTCCCGGCCACCTCGCGCAGCATCTCCGGCAGGTCGAACTCGGTCCGGTTCAGCGGGATCGTGCCGCTCTCGATCCCGCTGATCGTGGCGATCTCGACGGTGCAGCGCTCGATCCGGCGCAGGTTGCGCGCGATCAGCGGCAGCGCCTCGTCGAGCAGCGGGTCGCCGGTGTGCGCGGGCAGCATGTCGAGCATGCCGAGGGCGGCGGTCAGCGGTGTGCGCAGCTCGTGCAGCAGGGCACTGACCAGCTCGGTCTTGGTGGCGGCCAGCTCGGCGAGGGCCCGGTTGTGCCGGCGCAGCCGCCGTCGCGTCTGCGCCTGTCTCTTATCCACATCTCTGATCTGCGCCTCGACGCTTCCGGCCGGCGTTCCCTGGTCGTCGCTCACTGCGCTTGTTACCTGCCGGGGAGGAAGCCGGCCGGCGCGACCGCCTCGCCGGAGGGGCTCGGGGGCAGCACGTCGCCGGGGGCGCCCATCACTCCGGCGCCGTCCAGGTCGGTGCCGCGCGGGGTGAACCCGGTCGGCTCCTCGTCCGGTTCGAGCTGGTCGCTCCCGTAGCCGCCACCGGCGCCGGAGGGCGGCGCGCCACCGCAGTCCCCGCCGGGACCATCGGAGGGGCCGCTGCCGGGCGGGCAGGCCGACGGGGAGGTTCCGGTGTCCGCGGGCGTCGTGTCGTCGGAGGAGCTGTCGCACGCGGCGATCAGGAGGACTGTGGTCAGGGCGACCATGCTGCGGCGAAGGCGCGTGCTGAGCAAGAGTGCTCCCCGAATTCTCGTCCGTTCGCGTACCTGAACAGCCACAATCTACGAATATGAGCAACGTGTCGGGGCAAATCCGGGCTAAACGACGCATTCGGTGGACAGGCGCCGTAATTGTCGCGGTCGGTGTCGTCGTCGGCGTGGCCCTCGGCGTGCTGCACAACCGCTCGTCCGGTGAGCACTCCGCCACGATCATCGCGGTCGACGTGGCGAAGGGCGAGGTCACCCTGGACGTCGCCACCACCGGCACGGTCGAGCCGGCCACCACCCGGGAGTTGTCGTTCGCGGTCAACGGGACCGTCGAGGCGATCAAGGTGCGGCCCGGCACCAAGGTCAAGGCCGCGCAGACCCTCGCCACCGTCGACGACACCGACGCGGCCGACGACGTGGACGACGCCGAGGCCCAGCTGAGCGACGCGCAGGACCGGCTGGACGACGCCGAGGACCAGGCCGCCGCGGTCACCGCGTCGGCGACCGCCTGCGCCACCGCCACCACGGCCCGGGGACACCTGACCGGGATCAGCCCGGAACCGCAGGTCGCCGCGGCCGCCTGCACCACCCGTGGCTACCCGGACACCGGCAACGACGCGATCCTCAACGCCCGGCAGGCGGTCAACAAGGCGGAGCAGGCCGTCGCCAAGGCCAGGGCGGCGCTGACCGGCACCGTCATCACCGCCCCGATCGCCGGCACCGTCGTCTCCGTCTCCGGCAGCGTCGGTGACACCGTGAGCAGCGGCAAGACGTTCCTGACCCTGGCCGACACGTACGACATGCAGGTCGAGGCGGATTTCCCGGAGGCCGACGCCGGCTCGCTCAAGGTCGGCCAGACCGGCACGATCACGCTCGCCGACCACGACGACGCGCTGACCGGCACGGTGGTGCAGGCCGACCCGATCGGCACCTCGGACGGGACCCTGGTCCGCTACGGCGTGGTGCTCTCCTTCGCGTCCCCGCCCAGCGACCTGCTCGTCGGGCAGTCCGCGCAGGTCAAGGTTCGGGTCGGCAGCGCCACCGACGTGCTGCGCGTGCCGTCCACGGCGGTGCACGACATCTCCGGTGGCTCCGGCACCGTCCTGCTCCGCAACGGGTCCGCCAGCTCCCGCCGGACGGTCACCGTGGGGCTGCGCGGCGACCAGTACACGCAGGTGACCGACGGGCTCGCGGCCGGGGACCAGGTCGTACGTTCTTGGTGATCGGGAATACCGCCGAACACCCCACCACGAACCGGTCGCACCGGACATGATGGGATGGTGAAAGCCCTTCGCACGCCGAGCACGGCTATCAACGCCCTGCTGGCCCTACTGATCGTCGGCGCCGCGATCTGGGGCGTCAATCTGATCCGGAGCACCTCCTCCGGCAACGAGGCGAAAGCCACCGACGTCCGCACTGTCACCGTCTCGCAGGGCACGGTCACCAAGACCGTCAGCGCGGACGGCACCGTCGAGAGCGCGTCCACCGCCGCGGCGACCTTCACCACCTCCGGCACGGTCACCAGCATCAAGGTCAAGGTCGGTGACAAGGTGACCAAGGGCCAGCTGCTGGCCCAGGTCGACGCTACCGACGCGCAACGCGACCTGGATCTGGCCAACGCGAACCTGGACGCCGCGAACGACTCGCTGGACCGGGCGCAGGACGCCGGCACCGACACCACCACCGCGGAGAACGCGGTCACCTCAGCCGAGCTGGCCGTCGACGACGCCGCGGCCGAGGTGGCCGGCACCAAGCTGAAGGCTCCGATGGCCGGCACGGTCACCGCGGTCAACGGCTCGCTGGGCGGCTCGTCCTCCGGCTCCTCCTCGTCGTCGTCCGGTTCCTCCGCCGGCACGGGCGGCAGCGGCGCCTCCTCGTCGAACACCTCGTCGAGCGGCTTCATCGACATCGCCGACCTGAGCCGGGTGCAGATCACCGCGGCCTTCTCCGAGTCCGACACCACCGCCCTCAAGACCGGGCAGTCCGCCACGATCACCTGGAACGCGCTGGAGAACGCGGAGACCACCGGCAAGGTGGTGGCCGTCGACCCGACCGCGACGACCAGCAACAGCGTGGTGACCTACGGCGTGACGATCAGCCTCCCCGATCCGCCGGACGGCACGAAACCCGGCCAGACCGTCAGCGTCGCCGTGGTCACCGGCAGCGTCGACAACGCCGTGAAGGTCAACTCGGCGGCGGTCACCGCGACCGGGCGCCGCTCCACCGTCACCGTGCTGACCAGCACCGGGACACAGGAGGTCCGGCAGGTCGAGGTCGGCCTCCAGGGCGACGACGCCTACCAGATCACCTCCGGCCTGACCGCGGGGGAGAGGGTGGTCGTCCCGACCAGCAGCACCACGACCAGCAACAGCGGCACCCGCACCGGCACCGGCTTCGGGACCGGGGGCGGCGGTTTCACCGGCGGTGGCGGCGCCCCGCCCGGCGGTCGCTGAGCCATGGCGGCGACCCGGCCGGTCCTCGACGTCCGTGACGTGCGCAAGCTGTACGGCACGGGCGAGACCACGGTGCACGCCCTCGACGGTGTGACGCTGCAGGTCGATCGCGGCGACTACGTGGCGATCATGGGATCGTCCGGGTCCGGCAAGTCCACCCTGATGAACATCCTCGGCTGTCTGGACACCCCCACCACCGGGCGTTACCTGCTGGACGGGGTGGACGTCAGCGCGCTCACCGACAGCCAGCTCGCGCTCGTGCGGAACAGGCTGATCGGGTTCGTGTTCCAGTCGTTCAACCTCATTCCGCGTACGTCGGCGGTGGCCAACGTCGAGCTGCCGCTGGCGTACTCGGGGATGCGGGGCGCCGAGCGCCGGCGCCGGGCGATGTTCGCGCTCGACGTGGTCGGTCTGGCGGACCGGGCCGACCACGAGCCCAATCAGCTCTCCGGTGGCCAGCAGCAGCGGGTCGCGGTGGCACGCGCGCTGCTCACCGAGCCGTCGGTGGTGTTCGCCGACGAGCCGACCGGCGCGCCCTGGTCACCGAGCCGTCGGTGGTGTTCGCCGACGAGCCGACCGGCGCGCTGGACATCGCCACCGGCCGGGCGCTGCTCGCCGGGCTGCAGAACGCCGCCCGGCAGGCCAGCCAGACGATCATCATGGTGACGCATGACGCTGCCGCCGCGACGTACGCCGATCGGGTCTTGATCATGGCCGACGGGCGGCTCTGGGACGAGCTCCGAGCGCCCACACTGGAGTCGATCATGTCGGTCATGGCGTCGGTGACGGTGACGTCATGATCTTCACGCTGGCCTGGTCGCAGGTCCGGTCGCACCCCGGCCTGTCTCTTATACACA
>KL571336.1:15645-17873 GCA_000715855.1 Actinoplanes liguriensis | reverse complement strand
AATCTTGACAGCGATGGGGTGCGCTGCCGACGGCTCGCTAGAGCGCCCGGACACGGTCCCTGATCCTTTCGATCAAACTGGTGGAGAGCTCCTCGGGTTGTTCCTGCACGTCGAGGAAGCCCTGAGTGATCAGGTCGGCCACGATGACACGGACCACGCCGAGCGGCGCACGCAGCGCCACCGACACGTCGGCCACCGACATCGGTGTCTGCACGAGCTCGACGATGCGCCGCGACTCGAAGCGCAACGGCGCCGACAGCGCGGCCGGGGCCGCGCGCAGCATCGTCTCGACCCGTAGCCCGTCGTGCAGCGGCTGGGTGCGCCCGTTGGTGATCATGAACGGCCGGATCACCGGATCCTCGTCCATGTCCCCGGAGTGCAGCCCGGACGACCGGCCGCTGCCGGCATACGGGAACGCCTCGGGCTCGGAGCTCGGGTCGGAGTCCCGCGCGGGCTCAGAGCTCCAGGAGGGCTCGGAGCCCCACGAAGCCTCGTATCCCCGCAAGGGCTCGTACCCCTGGGCGGGCTCGGATTCCCACGACGGCCCGGTCATCGCGGTAGGTGTTGCCGGGACTCTGCGATCAGGGCCGGTGTGAGCAGGGTGCCGAAGCGCTCGGTCAGCAGCGAGATCTCGTAGCCGACGAGGCCGAGGTCGCTCTCGCTGCCGGCCACCACGCCGAGGACGCTGCCGCCCGAGATGACCGAGACCAGCAGGAAGCCCCGATGCATCTCGATCATGATGAGCTTCAGGCCGTCGAAGTCGTACCGGCGGGAGGCGCTGCGGGCCAGGCTGGCGAGGCTGGAGACGATGGCGGCCAGCTGGTCGGCCTCGGCCCGGTTCAGCCCGTCCGAGCTGGCGATCAGCAGCCCGTCGGAGGACACCGCCACGGCATCGCGCACGCCGTCCGTCTGGTGAACGAAGTTGCCGAGCAGCCAGTTGAACTGGTGCCGGTCCGCGGAGGTGTCAACGCTCATCATTCTTCTTTCCAGGTTGCTGCCAAGGGGCCATTTCGGAACTCCGGTCATGACAACCCCGCTGTCTCGGCGTTCCCACGCTGAATCCCACCACGCAACGCGTTGAGCCGATCCCGCACCGCCTCAGGCGAGTCGCTGACCGGAGCCGGCCGTTCGGCCGGGGCCGTGCTGGGCGCCGCCGCCCGCGACTGGCTGCGCTGGGCGCGGGGGATGCGCTTGCGCAGGCCGTTCGCGGTGCGGGGCGCGTCGTCGGAGGGTCCGGGCACGGTGTCGTCCACCACCACGTACTCGATCGCCGTGGACCGCAGCGCCTGGTCCACCAGGACCGTCGTCGACGCCGCGGGCTGGGCGGGAGCGGGCTCGGCCGGTGGCAACCGCAGGGGCCGGGCCGGCTCGGCGGTCGCGGTGACCTGGCGGGCCGGCGTCAGGGACGGCCGGGACGGGCGGGGCGGCGTGACCGCCGGCTGCTCGGTCAGGATCTCGGCGGGCAGCGTGATCCGTGCCGTCACCCCGGTCACCGGCGACGGGGTGAGCTGCACCTCGACGCCCATCTGCTGGGCCAGCCGGCCGACCACGTAGTGGCCGAGGAACCGGGCGGGCGCGGTGATGAAGTCACCCTCGCCGCGCAGTCGTGCGTTGGCCCGCTGCATCTCGTCCGGGGTCATGCCGATGCCCTGGTCGGTGACGGCGATCAGGTAGCCGGTGCCGATCCGGCGGCCGTGGATCTCCACGTCCATGTCCGGCGGGGAGAACGACAGGCCGTTCTCGATCAGCTCGGCGAGCATGTGCGCGATCCCGCTGACCGTGGAGCCGGCCACCAGCACGTCGTCGACCCGCCGCAGGGTCACCCGGCGGTACTCCTCGACCTCGGAGACCGCGGCGCGGATCACGTCCGGGACCATCAGCGGCTCGGAGAGCTGCCGGGGGCTCGCCGCGCCGACCAGGACCAGCAGGCTCTCGGCGTTCCGGCGCATGCGGGTGGCCAGGTGGTCGAGCTCGAAGAGGTTCGCCAGGCCGGTCGGGCTGGACTCCTCCCGTTCCAGCTTGGTGATGAACGCGAGCTGGCGGCGCAGCAGGTTCTGGTTGCGGCGGCCGAGGTTGGCCAGCGACTCGGCGGTGGTGCGGCGCAGCACCGCCTGCTCGGTGGCGAGCGCGAACGCCGTGTCCTGCACCCGGTCGAACGCGTCGGCCACGAGGCGAACCTCGTCGCTGGCGCCGCGGGGCACGAGCACCGGCCTGTCTCTTATACACAT
>KL571336.1:14495-15433 GCA_000715855.1 Actinoplanes liguriensis | reverse complement strand
CCGAGCCGGCCAGGCAGAGCAGCACGGCCCCGAGCAGCACGATCATGCGGGCCGAGGCGTCGTCCTCCAGGGTCGCGGCGCGCACCGAGATGACCGAGCCGACGTGGTGCTCCAGCTGCAGGATGTCGTCGAGCACGGTGGTCTGCGCGGACCACCAGGACTGCGGGTTGACCTGCAGGTGCTTGCCGTCACCGGAGAGCAGCGCGACCCGCTCGAAGAAGGTCGCCTCGCGCGCCGCGCCGGTGTCCAGCGCATAGTCCCGGCCCGACCGCGACGTCTGGTCCGCGTACCGGTCGAACGTGGTCAGCGCGGCGTCCTTGGTGGCGCGCATGGTGACGAACTGGAGGAACTCGCCGTTCTTGAAGCCGCCCGCGGAGAAGACGCCGTTGAGGAAGGCCCGCTCCTGGGCGATGGCCTCCTTCACCTCGCCGAGCGCCTCCAGCGCCACCGCGCCCCGGCGCAGCTCCTCGTCGCCGGTGCTGTCCAGGTCGAAGTCGAGGCTGCCGAGCTCGGCGATGCGCTGGGTGTAGAAGGTCCAGGTGGGACCCGCTTTGCCGGAGCCGGTGTCGGTGCCGGCCCGGACGCTGGTCAGGCCGTCCAGCTCCTGCTCCGCGAGGGCGACCCGTTCACCGACCTCGCCCGCCTCGCTGACCAGCCGCTGCACCGCCTCGCGGCGCAGATCGACGTCGTTGCGGGCCCGCTGGAGCTCGGTGCTGAACGCGTCGTTGCCGCCGAGCAGGCCGGCGGCCAGGCCACGTTCGGTCTGCAGACCCTGGATCAGCTCCTGGACCGCGAGGTCGATGCTGACGTCCTGGGCGGTCGCGGACGCGGTGCGGTAGTTCTCGATCTCGCCGACGGCCACGATGGTGAGCAGCACCAGGGTGGTCGCGACCGGCAGGGCCAGCGTGCGGACCACACGCTGTCTCTTATACACATCT
>KL571336.1:13826-14292 GCA_000715855.1 Actinoplanes liguriensis | reverse complement strand
GTGTATAAGAGACAGGTCCAGCGGCGGCGCACCGCCCGGACTCCGGCGCCGTGTCGGGGGGCAGGCGGTGTGGTCCCGCCCTGTTCGGCCTGCTCGGCGTCCTCGACGTGGACGGACAAGCGATCAGCTCCTCTGTCGACCGCCGCTCGGCGCGGTCACGGCCGGCAGGCGAAGTCGATATCACTACGGAAAGGCCGTTGAGTCAGTTGTGCAAAGTGGAGACGCGCGTGGGCGCGAAATGCGGCCCCGGAGGAATGGGGGTCGATCCTCCATGATCGCCGGAATAGGATCTGCCCTTTGCACCCGGTGGTCAACACCGTGGGGGGAAATTTACAACGCTGCAGCGTCTTTGAGCAGGCACTCGACTACTCAAGGTCACCTGGGAGCGCTCTCAGTCGCTCCCTGTGAACCCGATGCCGGGCGGTGGCGAAGACTGCTTGCACCGCGACTGTCTCTTATACACATC
>KL571336.1:8974-13600 GCA_000715855.1 Actinoplanes liguriensis | reverse complement strand
GGGCGTTCCCGTCCACTCAGGCGTCCGACCACTGCCGGATCAGGGCGGCCTGCCCGATCGGGGCGCCGCCCGGGCCGAGCAGGTTCCAGACGGTCACGTCCTCGATCCAGAACGGCCGGCCGGACTTCGTCACGCGCAGGCCGCGGTACCCGTCGGCGAAGCCGTGACGACGTACCGAATCCATGAACTCATGACGCTCGTCGCGGGCGTCGCCGATCGCCGACAACCGCGACGGCAGCCCGACGAACTCGTCCCAGGTGTAGCCGAAGCGCTCCTGCGCGGTCGTGTTCGCGTAGGTGAAGACCGGGTCGGCCGAGGTGTCGTGCGCCAGCAGCCCGAACCGCGCCCGGTAGAGCCACTCGGCGGCCGCCTCGCCGCGCAACCCGGCGGTGACGAACGGCCGCCCCAGCAACTCGGCCCAGCTGTCGGCGAGCAGGTCGGCAAAAGCCGCGTCGTACCGGCTCACGCCACGAAGATGTCGACCGTGGGCCGCATCTGCGCGCAGACCCGCAGCACCTCGTGGATCGGGTGCGTCTCGAACGCCTCGACCAGGGCCGGGTCCAGCGGGCTCGTCTTGTGGTCGACCGCCGGGTACGCCGTCTGGCTCAGCAGGTAGTCGAAGCGCGGCGCCCACTTGCGGGAGCCGAGCCGCGCGGTCGTCGAGCAGTTGTCGACCATGAAGGCGACACCCCGGGCGTGCATGTAAGGGTTGAGCGAGTCGGTCGCCTCGATGACGGACTCGTTGGCGATCTCCGAGTACGGGTGACCGTGCTCGATGAACGTGTCGATCTGCCCCATCATCACGCCGCAGAAGACACCGGCCGTGAACGGGTCGAGCGGAAGCCGCTCGGCGTCGCGGTCCCGGCGCGCGACCTCACCGGCACGCCACATGCCGGCCTGGTCGATCCGGCCCATCGGGAAGCGGGCGAGGCGCTCCCCGGCCAGGATGACGCTGCGGATCTCGTTGCCCGAGCTGACCTCGTCGTAGATCTCGTGGGTCAGTTCCAGCCCGACCGGGTACGACGCCGCGTACGCCCGCCCGAAGACCTCCCGCCCGGCGTCGTCGAGCCGCCGGTAGAGCCCGAGCAGGCCGTCCTTCGACACGGTCCGCGAGATCGGGCCGGTCACGCAGTCGACCGAGTGGTGGTACGCGTCGGTCTCGCTCATCCCCTGCTCGCGGAAGCGGCGGTAGAGGCTCTCCACGATGCCGTGCACCCCGCCGAGCAGGATGGCGCGCTCGCCGGTCAGGTCGGACAGGTACTCCGACTTGAGCGTGGTCCGGAACGTGTACGGCGCGCCGAGCGCCACCGACCAGCCGAGCGCGCGCTCGGTCGCGTGGCCGCTGACGTCCTGCTCGACGGCGAAGCTGGCGTTGATGCCGGCCCCGTTGGTGTCCGCGCCCTGCAGGTAGAGGGCGCGCACCGAGGCGCCCATCCCCTTGGGGCAGACCGCGATGACGTCGATGCCCTCCGGGAACCGGCTGCCCCGCTGCGTCAGGTGGCCGAGCAGGAAGCCGTGCGAGAGCCCGAGCGTGGCGCCCGGCCGCAGCGCGGCGAAGATCCGCTCGTGCAGGGCGGCCTGCGCGGCGTCGGAGATGAGCAGCAGCACCATGTCGGAGGCGGCGATCACCTCGAACATCTCGCCGAGCGTGCCCTCGCCCTCGCTGAACCCGGCCTCGCGCGCCGCGGCGAACGACGACGACCCGGCCCGCAGGCCCACCACCACCTTCACCCAGCCGGCCAGCGAATCGCGCAGGTTCTGGGCCTGCGCCGAGCCCTGCGGGCCCCAGCCGATCACCGCGACCTGGTTGACGCCGGTGAACGCCCGGGGGAGCCGGCCGAACAGGTCGCGCCCGCCGCGCACGATCGCCTCCCGGGTGCCGGCCAGGGTGATGTACTCCTTGTCGAAGACCTCGGTCTCGAAGTTCAGACCAGGTGTCGTCATGCGGTTGTCTCCTCGGTGTGGGCGAGCCCGGGACGGGGCGTCCCGGGCGTCGGAGAGGCTAGTTCGCCCCGGTTGACGAAAACTTCCCGCCGGATTCACCGCGACGGCGTAGCCACATCCCGCTTCACGGCGTGAGCATCGTCCAGTCCTCGACGGTGGTGAAGCCGAACTTCTCGAAGAACGGCACGGTCCCCTCCTCGGCATGCAGGTAGAAATGCTTCGCCTCGGTCGTCAGCAGCGCCTCGACGACCTTCCGGGCGTAACCCTGCTTCTGCAGGGCGGGAAGCGTGCCGATGTTGGTCAGCGCGGCGTAGTCGCCGGTGGTGATCGCGACGCCCGCGGCGACCGGCTCGCCCGCCGGGGTCTCGGCGACATACGCGACGACCTGCGGGCTGTCCAGCACCTCCTTCGTGTAGACGGAGGAGACCAGCGCGGGCGGCGCGCCGAAGACACCGGCGACCACGGCGGCGAAGGTCTCGAACTCGTCGCCGGTGACGCGCCGGACCCCGGACGGCCGCGCCGCGGAACCGGCGCCGGAGAGGGTCATGAACGGCTGCCGCTGGGCGTTGGTCCGGCCGTGAGCGGCGGCGATCCCGCTGATCCGCTCGCTCGGCACGCCCCGCAGCCGGATCGACCACGGCACGGTGGAGCCCAGCCGGGCGGCCTCCGCGGCGAGCGCGGCGACCTCGTCCGGGTCCGGCTCGGCCCGCGGCACGATGATCGGGTTGAGGGCGGGAACCATCGAGTAGGTCAGGGCGAGCAGCGACCCGGCCGGGCCGGTCGTCCGGTACGAGCCGGGCACCTCGGCGGTCAGCGCCGCGAAGGCGTCCCGGAAGGCGTTGGCGAAGTCGTCATTGGTCACACCCCCTCAGACGTCGCATTCACGCCCCCGTTCGCGGATGCGGCCTTGATCACAAATGGGGCACACGGCTGAATTCCGTACGCGTCGTCCCGTCTGACCCGGCATGAGCTCCTCCCGTCTGAGCGCCGACCGGGTGCTCGTCGTCTCCGCGGCCCTCGCCGACGGCACCGCCGACACGGTCACCCCCGGGGTGTCCCTGCTCGCCGAAGGCGGCGTGATCACCCGGATGTGGACCGGCGAGGACCCGGGCCCGCCGCCCGCCGGCGTCACCGTCGTCGACGGCACCGGCGCCACGCTCGTCCCCGGCCTGGTCGACTCGCACGCGCCGGCTCCGACGCCGGGGGGCGGCTCGTTGCGGGCCAACCAGCTGGCCTGGGAGGTCCAAGCGCTCGTCGAGGCGGGCGTCGCACCGCGTACGGCGCCGGCCGCGGTCACCTGGCGCGGCGGCGATCTGCTCGGCATCCCGGAGGCCGGACGGCTGACGGTCGGCGGCCCGGCCCATTTCAGCCTCGTCCACGGCGACCCGCTGACCGACCCGGCCGCCCTCTGGCGGGTGTGGCTCACCCGCTGACCCCGACTTCGTGATCGGTATCGGCCAGGTGGTCAGGGGACGGCGGCGCGGTCAGCCGATTCTCCGGACGGGCGGGTGGACGCCTCACATCGGGGGCGCAGCGGCCGAACCTAGGGCCATGGGAAACGGGGCTAGCCGATGAACCGCCTGCCGGTGCTGGTGTCACCGTACGGCCCCTATGCGGCCCTCGCGCTGCACGTGCACGATCTGACGATCCGGGGCCATCACACCGAGACGCTGACGGCCGCCGACGAGGCCGAGGCGATCACGCTGATGCTCGGCGACCACCGCACCCACCGGGTCAGCCGGCTGGGCCGGATGTACGCGCTGAAGTGCCTCGGCCGGCTGGACGAGGCGCTGCGCATCGCCGAGGACCTGATCACCGATCAGGCCCGGCTGGGCGGCCCGAAAGCCACCGACGCCAAGATCATGGCGGACGCCGCCGAGGTGCTGATCGACCTCGGCCGGATCGACGAGGGCCTGCACTACGTGGCCCGGGCGATGGCCGTCCTGGAGGTGGCGCCGCGCAAGGGCCTGCGCTACTTCTCGGCGATGGCCTCGCTGGCCCAGGCCGCCCGGGTCGCCGAGCTGTTCGAGCTCGCCGACGAGGCGATGCGCAAGTCGATCGAGGCGTTCGAGCCCACCGACGACGTGTACCGGTCCGCCGCCGCGCTGACCCAGGCGGAGCTGTGGCTCGAGTGGGCGCTGCGACTGGACCAGGTGGGCCGGGCCGAGGAGGCGGCGAACCTGGTCGCCAAGAGCACCGCGGCGCTGGAGTACTGGATCGATCAGGGCATCGACTCCCCGCTCGCCAGCGCTCTGCTCGCCGTCTGCCACGCCAAGTCGGGCCGCCTCACGGAGGCGTTCGCTCTGGTCGGCGACATGCTGCCGAAGATGCGGTCGGCCGAGCAGAACCACGAGTCCCGGCTGCTGCACCTCGCGCACGGGCTGCCGGGCCGCCGTGGAGCTCGCCGTCCTGCGCTCGCAGCGACTCCTCTTCCAGTACGAGCTGACGATCACGGCCGCACTCGAGTTCCCCGGAGAGGTCACCCAGGCGGTGCTGGAGTCGCTGCGCAGTCACGTCGAAGCGCTGTGGCAGCTGCGGATGGACCGGCGCACGATGCTGCGGCAGGCGTACCGCCGGGTCGAGCTGGAGGCCGCACGCACCACCGCGGACCTGGCCGCCGCCTCGGACGCGCTGACCGGGCTGGGCAACCGGCGGATGTCCGTCTCTTATACACATCTCTGA
>KL571336.1:8089-8759 GCA_000715855.1 Actinoplanes liguriensis | reverse complement strand
GTGTATAAGAGACAGGTCGCGGCCGGCGGCTCGCTGCTGCTCATCGACGTGGACCACTTCAAGGAGATCAACGACCGCTACTCGCACGGCGTCGGTGACCGGGTGCTGGGCGAGATCGCCGCGGTGCTGCGCTCGCACTGCCGCCACGACGAGGTGGCGATCCGTTTCGGCGGCGACGAGTTCGCGGTGTTCCTGGCCGTCGGCGAGGAGGAGGCCCGGCACATCGCCGAGCGGATCCGCCGGGTGATCCTGGCCCGTGACTGGAACACGATCATGCCGGGCCTGACCGTGACGCTGAGCATGGGCCTGGCCGCGTGCCGGCCGGGCGAGCCGGGCCGGGATCTTTACGACCGGGCGGACGCCAACCTCTACGTCGCCAAGCGCGGCGGCCGCAACCAGCTGGCCGCGGCCGCCGCTGCCTGACACAACCTATTTGAGGTACGCCGCGAGCGGGATGCTCTGCTCGCGGAGCGCGGTGGCGATCAGGCCGGCGATCTGTTTCGCCCCGGCCGCCTCGAAGTGGGTGTGGTCGTTGCAGAAGAACGCGCCGACCGCACCGGTCGTGTAGTCGCCGTTGTTCGGGCACAGGCCCAGCGAGTTGTAGAGGGCGACGCTGCGGGCGTGCAGGTCGATCACCGGCACGCCGTTCGTGGTGGCGGCGGCTTTGGTC
>KL571336.1:564-7842 GCA_000715855.1 Actinoplanes liguriensis | reverse complement strand
GTGTATAAGAGACAGTGATCGCGGCGACCGGGGTGACGAAGATCGGTTTGACGCCCTTGGCCTTGGCCGCGGTCGCCATCACGCCGAGCAGCTCCTTGAACCGCGCGGCGCCGACGTGCCGCGGGCAGGCCGTGTCGCCGTCGTTGATGCCGAACTGGACGATCAGGTAGTCGCCGGACGCGAAGCCGTTGAGCATCGCGGTCCACCGCGAGCTGTACGCCGTCGAGCTGAGCGCGCACTCGCCGGCCGAGTTCTTCGTGCTCGTCACGTTGCCCTCGTAGAGCCACGTCTGGATGCTGCGGCCGCCGACGGCGCTGTTCTGCACGGTCGCGTCGGTGGTCAGGTACGACCCGAACTGGCTGCCCCAGCCGATCGGGCAGGTGCCGGCGTTCATCATCGTGGAGTCGCCGGCCATCCACACCTTGACGGGCGCGGCGGCGACGGTGGCTGTCGTGGCGGTGCCGGTGCGGCACATCGCGGCGGCCGGTCGAGCGGTGACGACGCCCGAGGCGCCGGTCGCGACGGTCATGACGGTGGCGGCCAGGATCGCGAGGGAGATCTTCATGGCGGGCTCCTACAGGCGTGAGCTGATGACGGGGGCGAGCCGGTCGGCGATCGCCTGGTGGCCCTTGTCGTTGGGGTGCACGGAGTCGCTGAGGCCGTCCGCGGGCAGCCATCCGGTGGTGTCCACGTAGAACACGTTCGGGTCGCCGGCGGCGTTGCGGGCCTGCACCGCGGCTTGCGTCTCCGCGGCGTAACGGCCGATGAACGTACGCAGGGCGAAGATCTTGGTGTTGGGGAACTTGGCCCGGATCTTCGTGAGGAAGGTGATGTACTCGGCCTGGAAGTCCGCGCCGCTGACGCCGTGACTCTTGTCGTTGGTGCCGAGGTTGATCACCACGCCGTCGGCGGTGTAGCGGGAGAAGTCCCAGGGGTCGGTGCCGGCCTGGCCGCCGCTGGACATCCAGTAGCGGGTCTCGTGCGCCCAGCAGCCGTCGGTCGTCTCGGACAGGCACATGCCGCCGATCGCGATCTGGGTGTGGTCGTAGCCGAGTTGCTCGCCGGCCTTGAAGGCGTAATCGGTCACGGCGAGCTGGCTGCTGGTCGTGCCCGCGGTGATCGAGTCGCCGATGAACTCGACGAGTCTCGGGCGGGCCGGCGCTTTGAACGTGGTCGCGCCGGCGTCGAGGGTGAGGCCCTGGAAGACCGCGTCGCCGGTGTAGGAGCCGGCCACCTGGCGGTAGCTGACGATCAGGGTGTGGTTGCCCGCGGCGAGCGCCACCGGGGTCAGGTTGATCGTGCCGGCGCCCTTGAACGCGGTGAACGCCTTGCCGTCGATGCTGGCCCACAGGTCGATGGTGTTGCGCTGCTTGAGCTTGACGGTCTTGCCGGTGAAGCCGGTACGCAGGTACGCGCCGGCCCAGTAGGGGATGTAGGCGGCAGCATTCGTCTTGTTCCACCGGCCGACGAAGCTGATGTTGGCGTCGCTGGGGGAGCCGTCGCCGGTTGCGGCCAGTGCGGGGGCGGACCAGCCGGTCAGAGCCAGGACAAGCGCGATGATGACTCGCACGCGTGGCCTCCTTGGGGGATGGGGGTGATTGATGCTAATCGATTCCTTTGCTCGATGGGAGCGCTCCCGCGTAACATCGGCGCAATCTCGTACTGACGAGCACGAAACTTCACCCCCGCGCGTCGAAGCGTTTCGACGCCGACTCCGTTCCGGCCGTGGCGTGAACCGGGTCCACCTGTGGGCTTGATCAGCTCGCCATTAAATGTTCCTTAGCGGTCATGCCGCGACGGCCGGGGTGCCGGAGAGTCGATCGAGTTCCGCCCCCGGTCGATTGCTGAGGAAACCTGTGTCGTCGCGTCACCGCAAGCCCACCCGGACCCGTAACCTCGTGCTGGCCGCCACCGCGGTGGGCGTGCTCGGCGCTGGTGTCGCCGGCATCGCCACGGCTCAGACGAGCGGCCACCGTCCGCAGGCAACCGGGAGCAGCGCGCCTCGGCTGGGAAACGCTGCCCAGGCGACCGGATCGGTCGCGGCGGCGCGTCCCCAGCGTCCGCGGCCCAGCGCGACGCGGACCTCCGCTAGCGCAAGCGTGACGCCGAGCCCGTCCGCCACCGGAAGCACGGCACCGACCACTGTCCCCGTCACGACCGCGCCTACGACGGTCGCGCCGACGACCGTCGCGCCCTCACCCGCGGCCAGTTCGGCTCCCGCCCCGGCTTCGGTGATCGAGGCGGTGCTCGCGCACATCAACGACGCGCGGGCCGATGCCGACCTGCCGTCGCTCGTGCTCAGCGCCGGTCTGTCCACCGCGTCCGAGGCGCACAACGCCCTGATGACAGGTGGCTGCGGCCTGTCCCACCAGTGCCCCGGCGAGGCGGGGCTCGGCGACAGGTTCACCGCGGCCGGCGTCTCCTGGACCTCGGCCGGCGAGAACATCGGCCAGGGCAACGCGAGCGACAACGACGCGTCGATCATCGAGGCCGCGAACGGGCTGACCGACCTCATGCTCGCCGAGGTCGCGCCGAACGACGGTCACCGCAAGAACCTGCTCAACGCGAGCTTCGGGCGGGTCGGTCTCGCCGTGACCCGCGGCGACGACGGCCGGGTCTGGTTCACCCAGGACTTCGTCAACTGAGTCCCACCGGCCGAGTCAACTGAGTCCCACCGGCCGAGTCGACTGAGTCCCACTCGCCGAGTCAACTGAGTCTCACGCCGAGTCAACTGAGTCCCACCCGCCGAGTCGACTGAGTCTCACGCCGAGTCGACTCAGTCTCACCCACCGAGGGCGGGACAGTGCGGTCCGTCAATGTCCGGTATGGTCCCGAACTTGTGTTCCGACCCGGACAGAAGGGGACTGTGCAGGGGAATGGACTCCGATAATCGCAAATCCTGGCGGACGCTGCTGGTGGCGGGAGCACTCGGACTGGTGACCGTCGCCCTGGGAGTGGGCGTCAGCGTCGGCGTCGAACCGCATCGGCCGACCGCGGACGACCTGGCCAACATTCCGGGGCTGCCGTCGTTCCCCGCGCTGCCGAGCGGCTTCCCCACGGACTTCCCGACGGACCTGCCGACGGACCTGCCGACCATGCCCGGCCTTCCGGACTTCCCGGAGCTCCCGGAGCTCCCGGAGCTTCCGACGATCCCGGGCAACGCGATGGGGGCGTCATGACCGTCCCCCGGCAGCTTCCGCTGCGCCTGCTGCAGGTCCTGGCCGTCCTCAACGGCATCTACGCGCTGCACGTGCTGGCCGACCTGGTCTCGCCGCACCTGGAGGGCGACCCGGCGATCGGCATCTTCGGCGACCTGTGGCCGGCGATCCTGCGGGCGGTGTTCTGGGCCGCGATCGTGGGCTGGGTCATCGCGGGCGGCGTCCTGCTCCGGGCCCGTCTGAGCGGCGCTGTCGGCGCCCTCGAGCAGTGGATCGCCTCGGGCGCCCTGACCCTGCCGTTCGTGGTCTACACGGCCGGGATCGTCGGCCCGCACCCGGGCACGCTGCTGCTCTGCGTGCCCAGCACCGCGTTCGGGCTGTGGACCGCGGTCCGGTTCCAGCGCTGGCGCCGGCTGCCGTTGCGCCTGGTGCTCGCGTGTTTCGCCTGGGGCGCGGTGATTGCCTCCGGGTTCGCCGCGGCGTGCAACACCCTGCTGATGGAGTACCTGATCGACTACGTCGGCGGCATCGACCTGATCAAGACGAACCACGACGTCTACTTCGGGGTGTTCATCAGCGCCGGGTTCGGCGAGGAGCTCGGCAAGGGCTGCGCGATCTTCCTGGTGTACCTGCTGTTCCGCTCGCGCTTCGACGGCCCGGTCAGCGGCATCGTGCTCGGCGCCGCGGTCGGGCTCGGCTTCAACCTGTCCGAGACCGTCGAGTACATGACCCACCAGGGTGGGAGCAGCTACCAGTACTTCGTCCGCCAGTCGGTCGGGCTGATGGCCGCGCACACCGCGTTCTCCGCGCTGCTCGGCGCCGCGTTCGGGGTGGCCGCGCTGCTGCCGGAGCGCCGCGCCCGGATCCTCGCGATCGCCTGCGGCTACCTCGGCGCGGCCGGCTCGCACTTCATGAACAACGTGATCTTCACCGCGCTGACCCGCGGCGACATCGAGTTCCCGTGGAAGCCCGGGCCTGCTCTCGCGCTGCTCGTGGTCACCCCGCTGCAACTGGCCCTGCTGCAGGGCCCGGTGATCGTGCTCTACCTGCTCCTGCTGCGCCAGGGCGTGCGCGGGCAGGGCAACCGGCTGCGCGGGCGGATCCAGGAGGAGTCGCTGCTGCCGCACGGCGCGATCAGCGAACGCGAGCTTCCCGTCCTCCTGGAACCCCGCAAACGCGCCTGGTTGCGGCTGACGACCCTGCGACGGTACGGCTGGTCCGCCTACCGCGCGCTCGGCCAGTTGCAGGCCGCGCAGTACGAGGTCGCCGCCCTGCGTGACGACCGTCCCGCCGAAGCCGAGGAGCAGCGGGCCCGGGTCCGCCGGTTCCGTTCCGACCTGCGCGCCGCCACCCCGGCGGTCCGCCCCGAGCCCGCGGGAGCGCCGGCATGACGACACAGTTCCGCCGCCGGTTGCAGTGGTGGGCCGGTGCGTTCAGCGTCGCCGGATTCCTGCTGCTGATCGCGCCGTCACCGGCGTACGCCGCATGCGCCCCCTCCTACCAGGAGGTTCCCGGATCGTCGCAGGTCGGCGCGGCCACCTGTGGCGGCGGCGCGGCCGCGGCCGGGGCGGTCGCGGTGGCACTCGTCGCCGTCGCCGCGGCCGCCGCCCCGGCGATCCAGATGGCACGTAACCTGCCGCTGAGCGCCGCCGACACCGACGCCGCGCTGGATGCCGCGCAGACCGGCAACCCCGAGGCCGCCACCCCCGAGCCCGCCACCCCGGCTCCAGCTCCGGCTCCGGCTCCGGCCGAGCGGATCAACGCGGCCGGCCGGCGCATCAACGCGGTGAAGGGAACCTTCCTCAAGGTCGACGTTGCCGGCCGCATCCAGGCGGTGGAGGTGACGCGCGCGACGTATCCGCGCCCCGCGGACGAGAAGATCGGCCGGGGGGTCAAGGATCGCGCCGATGCCGCGGGGGACCGGCAGAAGACCTGGACGCAAGCGCTGCCGGCCGCCAACGGGCAGACGTTGCAGCAGCTCGCCCCGAAGCTGGAGGCGATCCTCAAGGCCACCGACCCGGATTTCAAGGGCAAGGTCACCAAGAACACCTTCGCCAGTGAGAGCAGGTACGAGAAGCTCCAGAAGGCCGCGCGGACGCTGTTCAAGGACGGTAGCTACGCCAGTCCGGGCCGGGCGCTCGCCGAGTTCCTCGACGCCGCCGACCGGTTCCGGGCGCAGGCGAAACCCCTGAACGCGGCAAGCACCCTGCTCGGCACCGCCGGTGAGGAGTGGGTGATGGCGAACGTGCTGCGCGTCGAGCCGATCACCGCGTCCGGCAGTGGCCAGCCGCAGAACAACGAGTTCGACAGCGTCGCCGTCACCAACTGGCCGGCCGGGTGGGGCGCCGCGCCGGAGGGCCCGGTCCTGATCCTCTGCGAGTCCAAGGGCGCCGGCAGCAAGCTCGGGACCCGGCAGGTGACGATGCCCGACGGCACGACGATGGACGCCGAGCAGGGCACGCTGCTCTACATGCGGGACACGATGCCGCTCGACGCCAAGCTCGCGGAGGAACTGGACGCCCAGGACCTGCGAGCGGAGGTCCAGGAACTGGTCGACGCCCGCAAGATCCGGTACATCAAGGTGCACACGTCCGCCAAGGGTGACGTCACCGTCTCCGAGTTCGTCCTGGACCAGGAGCAGATGAAATCCTTGGTCCTCACCCTTCCCGAGACCCCGGAGTCCCCGTCATGACGTTCACCCGGACCGACGATGCGACCCTGCGCCAGATGCTGACCGAGCTGCGGGACGTGCCCTGGCACTGGCGGGTCGACGAGGTCGACGACCTCGCGGCGCGGCTCGGCTGGCGGATCACCGACCGGTGGGACAAGGGCGCCGAGTTCGAGGTCGCCTGGGCGCTGCCGGATCGGGGAGCGCTGCTGACCTACTGGACCGGTGGCGCCCGGCAGATGGACTTCGACCTGACCGCGCACACCGGGCGCGGCCCGGAGACCGCGGCCGCCGCCGACGACGCGTTCGCCGAGTTCGCCGCGATCGGGACCGAGGTGCTCGGCATGCCCGACGAGAGCGCGCCGGGCCGCAACCCGAGCCTGCTGTGGCGTACCGCCGAGTCGACGTTCGAGCTGAGCATGTTCGCGGACACGATCACGGTGACCTGGTCGTCCAACGACTACCGGCAGTTCCTCAAGGAGACCGCCGTGGAGGACACGAGCGGCCTGGAGGACGAGGAGGACGAGGACGCATGAGCGGCGACCCGTGGGAGCTCCTGGCCGAGCGCCTGGCGCTGATCCTGACCCGGCTGGAGGTCGACGACTTCCTGATCCTGCACGCCGGGGAGTACTACGTGCAGTGCTACCAGGAGCCGGCCGGTCTCTACGCCGAGGCGCTGGCCAACCGCCCGCAGTACCCGCCCGTCCGGATCGGGGCGGACGCCGAGCAGCGCCTGCTCGACCTGGGCTGGCAGCCCCCGATCAACGCCGACGAGAACTGGACGGCGCGGCTCGCCTTCCCCGCGTCGCACCGTCAGGCCCGGCAGCTCGCCGACCGCCTGATCGCCACCCTGCGTGACGTCTATCAAACCAAGGCGACAACCGATGTGCGGTACGAGGCGAGCAACGCCGTCGCGGGCACGTCCTGGAACGCCGACGCGCTGGGGCTGCTCCCGCAGACCGTCGTCTGACCGACGGACCACGAAGGGGCGGGGCGCTGTGAGGCGTGGCACATGAACCCGTCTCCGGGGCGGTCCGTCGTCACGAAGTGAGTGGGCCGGTCAGGCCGGACACAACCGGGCCGGTCCGCTCCCTGAGCGCGGAATCGAACTCGGGCGCGCGGCGTGCGGTCCGAATCGTGTGGTGGAGAAGGGGCTCTGAGATGACGGGCCGGCATATCGGCAGGCCCGGAGCGATAGTCTCGCCCGCGTGGAACTCCTCGGGCGGCTGTCGGAACAGGAAACTCTCGACGGCCTTCTGCGGGGGGTGCGGGCCGGGCAGAGCGGGGTGCTGGTGCTGCGCGGGGAGGCCGGCACCGGCAAGACCGCGCTGCTGAGCCACCTGGTGGACCGGGCCGGTTTCGCCCGGCTGCTGCGGGCCTCCGGCGTCGAATCCGAGTCGGAGATGGCGTATTCGGCGTTGCAGCAGCTCTGCGCGCCCCTGCTCGACCACC
>KL571336.1:0-275 GCA_000715855.1 Actinoplanes liguriensis | reverse complement strand
CTGGCCGCCGGGCCGCCGCCGGAACGGTTGCTGGTCGGGCTGGCGGTGCTCGGGCTGTTCGCCGAGGCGGCCCATGAGCGTCCACTGCTCTGCGTGGTCGACGACGCGCAGTGGATCGACGACGCGTCCGCGCTGATCCTCGGGTTCGTGGCCCGCCGGCTGTCGGCGGAGTCGGTCGCGCTGGTCTTCGCCGCGCGGGAGGACGACATCCTGGCCGGGCTGCCCGAGCTGCGCGTGGCCGGGCTGCCGCACGACGAGGCCCGGGCGCTGCTCGA
>KL571335.1:2618-9904 GCA_000715855.1 Actinoplanes liguriensis | reverse complement strand
GGCGAAGGGCCTGGGCGGGAGCGAGGGCGTAGGCGAAGGTGGAAGCGGAGGCGCGGAGGGGAGCGAGCGACAAGAGGGGGAGACGAAAAGGGAGTAAGCGGCCGACACGGGCCGGGCAAGTCCTACGGCAGGTCGGCGTAGGCGCACTGCGTCACGTAAGGCAGCGCGTAAGAATCGCGGCCGAGCAGCGCCGGATGGGTCGTCACCAACTGCCGGACCTGTGCCAGCACCGCCGCCCGCTCGTCCTTGGGCAGCAGGATCACCCGGCTGCGCGACGCCACCAGATCCAGCAGCTCGGCCGGCTGCATGCTGTGCGTCCACCCGAACGTGGCCGCCTCGACCGGCCCGAACGGCGGCCCCATCGTGGTCTCGCGACGTGCCTCGCCGCCGATGATCGTCCCGAGGCGCTGGACCCAGTCGGTGCGCTCGTCGCGCAGGTTCCAGATCAGGCCGAGCCGCCCGCCGGGGGTGAGCACCCGCGCGATCTCCGGCACCGCGCGCGCCGGGTCCACCCAGTGCCAGGCCTGCGCGACGAGCACCACGTCGACGGACGCGTCCGGCAGTGGGATGGCTTCGGCGGTGCCGACGTGCGCGGCGACCTCGGGCACGGCGCGGCGCAGCTCGCCGAGCATCCCTTCGGACGGGTCGACCGCGGTCACGTCGAGGCCTCGCGCCCGGATCTGCCGGGTGAGTTTGCCGGTCCCGGCGCCGAGGTCGAGCACCCGCGGCGTGCCGCCGGGGAGCAGAAAATCAAGGGCGCTCTCCGGGTACGGCGGACGACCGCGCTCGTAAGCATCAGCCGCCGCCCCGAAGGACGAGGCCCGGGCGGAGTAGGCATCCACGACAGCGATCATATTCCGCCTCGCGGTGCCGCGCCGTTTCGGATTCCGGCGAATCGGGAACCCAGTGATCGAGGCACCCCACAGGGACACAAGAGCACGGAGGGTTGACTTATGAGCTTCACCGACAAGGTCAAGAACAAGGCCGAGGAGCTGACCGGCAAGGCGAAGCAGGCCGTCGGGGACGCGACCGACAACCCGCGCCTGCAGGCCGAGGGCCAGGCCCAGGAGACTGCCGCGCACGCCAAGCAGGCCGGCGAGCACGTGAAGGACGCGGGCCAGGACGTCCGCGACGCCTTCAGCTGATCGACCGACGGAAAAAGGCCCCCGGGATCGGGGGCCTTTTTCGTTACACCGTCACGAGCTCCTGCTGCTTGCGCCACCAGTCCTGGCCGTCGGCGGGCAGCGTGTCGATCGGGTCGTAGTACGCGTACAGCTTGGACAACGCCTCGCTGTCGTCCTTCTCGATCGACGTGCGGTAGTTCTTCGTCCAGTAGGAGATGCCGTGCTCCCGGTCGTACTCGGCGACCATGTGCACCCAGCGCTTGCCGACGAACGGCACGTCGCACACGATCCGCGGGGTGGCGTAACCGGGCAGGTATCCCATCAGGTCGTGCTGCAGCTGCTGGGCGTGCCAGACCGGCACCCGCCAGTGCTCCGCGTTCGGGATCATGTCGCACATGTAGAAGTAGTACGGCAGGATCCCCGCCTCGCCCTGCAGCCCGAAGCACAGGTCGAGCAGGTCGGCCGAGGTGTCGTTGATGCCGCGCATCAGCACACCCTGGTTGCGGACGTCGCGCACGCCGATCTCGAGCAGGGTCTGCGCCGCTCTCGCGACCGTCGGGGTCAGCGAGTTCACGTGGTTGACGTGGGTGTGCACGGCGAGGTTGACGCCCCGGCGCTGCGCGGTCACCGCGACCCGGTGCATGCCCTGTCTCTTATACACAGAGACAGACCCATCAGCGCCTTGGTGGCCAGGCGGATGTCGCGGACCGTCGGGACCGAGAGCAGGCCCATCAGGTACGCCTCGAGCTGCTTCCACGGCACGTTGGCGACGTCGCCGCCGGAGACGACCACATCCCGTACCCCCGGATGGGTCTTCAGATAGTCGAGGTGGGCGGCATACCGATCCACGGGCTTCTGGATGAGCTTGAGTTTCGGGACCGTGGGCGTGCTGTTGCCGACCAGGTCCATCCGGGTGCAGTGCCCGCAGTACTGCGGGCAGGTGGAGAGCAGCTCGGCCAGGACCTTCGTCGGGTAGCGGTGGGTGAGGCCCTCGGCGACCCACATGTCGTGCTCGTGAAGTGAATCCCGGCTCGCATTCGGGTGCGACGGCCAGTCGAGGTGCCGGTCGGTGGCGACCGGGAGCATGTAGCGGCGCACCGGATCCGTGTAGAACGACGCCGTGTCCGGCACCGCGTGCGGCACCATCGTGTTGAGCATCTGTGGCGGGAGCAGCATCGACATGGTCGCCAGGCGCTCCTGGTCGGCCTCCAGGTCGGCGTAGAAGGACTCGTCGACCAGGTCGCCGAGGACCGCGCGCAGCTGCTTCACGTTCTTCACACAGTTGACCCGCTGCCACTGCGCGGACTGCCACTGCGCGGCGGTGACGTCCCGCCAGCCGGGGAACCGGGTCCAATCGGGCTCGACCAGCTCGCGCCGCTGGTACTCGTAAGGCTGTTCGGACACCGTTGCCCTCCCGAAACTGAAGATCTGTTCAGGTGCACTAACGTACTGGAGAATCTTCGGTCTAGAAACCCGGGCTACGGAAGATTTACGGTAGAGCGGCGTCTGTAGACGAGAGTTTGACGTGAGGAGGCTGTTGATGGCGGGATCAGTGGGGCTGAACCGGGTGATCGAACCGGCCGGGGTGCTGCCTCAGGCCGCGTGGCGCCTGGACGCGTCCCCGGAGATCGGCCCGGACGAGGTGCGCATCCGCGTGCAGCGGCTCAACCTCGACGCCGCCAGCTATCGGCAGCTCGCGCAGAAACATGCGGGGGACGGTGCGAAGATCCGCGCCGAGGTGCTCGACATCATCGGGACGCGCGGCAAGATGCACAATCCGGTCACGGGCTCCGGCGGGATGCTGATCGGCGTGGTCGAGGAGGCCGGGCCGGAGTCGCCGCTGCCGGTGAAGGCGGGCGACCGGGTGGCGACCCTGGTGAGCCTGACGTTGACGCCGTTGCGGATCACCGACGGCCTCGCGGGCTGGGACGGGTTGTCCGAGCAGGTTCCGGCGGACGGCACGGCGATTCTCTTCGGGCGCTCGATCGTGGGGGTGCTGCCCGACGATCTGCCGGCCGAGCTGGCGCTGGCCGTCTACGACGTGTGCGGGGCGCCGGCTCTGACGGATCGCATTGTCCGCAAATATCAGGACCCGACCGTGCTGGTGATCGGCGGGGCCGGCAAGAGCGGCTCGCTGAGTCTCGCCGCGGCGAAGCGCGCCAACGCCCGTACCAGCGCAATTGTCGTCTCCGAAGAGGAGCGCGACGCGCTGGCGAAGGCCGGGGTGGCGGATGAGATCGCGATCGCCGATGCCCGCAATCCCGTCGAAGTGGCGCAAAAAGCCGGTGGAGCGGACATCACGGTGGTCTGCGTGGACGTGCCCGGCTGCGAACACGGCGCGATCCTGGCGACGAAGGAGGGCGGCACCGTGATCTTCTTCTCCATGGCGACCAGCTTCTCCGCGGCCGCTCTCGGTGCCGAGGGCCTGGCCGCGGACGTGACCATGCTGGTCGGCAACGGGTACGTGCCCGGGCACGCGGATTTCGCCGTCGACCTGCTGCGCACCACGCCCAGGGTGCGTGCCTTGTTCGAGAAGCGGATCGCGGGAGACTGACCGCATGACTATTCCCCTGGTCCGCTACACCAACGGTCGCTTCTACTCCGCCGCCGAGCCGCGCGCCACCGCGATGCTGGTCCGGGGCCTGTCTCTTATACACGACCTCGAGGGCGCGCTGGTGACCCCGGCGTTCGTCGACGCGCACGTGCACGCCACCGACACCGGCCTGGCCTTCGACGGTCTCGACCTGTCCGGCGTGGGGTCCGCGGGCGAGCTGCTCGACGCGGTCGCCGCGTTCGCGCGGACCCGTCCGGCCGACGGCGTGGTGCACGGGCACGGCTGGGACGAGTCGACCTGGACCGATCAGACCCCGCCGACCGCGGCCGAGCTGGACCGGGCCGCGCAGGGCCGCCGGGTGTACCTGTCGCAGGCGTCGGTGCACTCCGCGCTGGTCAGCTCGGCGCTGCTGCCGACCGCCGAGGGCACCGAGGGATACCACCCGTCCGGCTGGGTCCGGGAGCAGGCCCATCATGCGGTACGGGCGGTCGCGCTCGGCTCGCTGACCCCCGCGGAGCGGACCGCGGCGCAGCGGACCGCGCTGAGCCGGGCCGCCGCGATGGGGATCGCCGCGGTGCACGAGTGCGGCGGGCCGGGCACGTCCAGCGAGGCCGACTTCCAGTCGGTGCTCGCCCTGTCGGCGCAGGGGTTGCCGCAGGTCTTCGGTTACTGGGGTGAGCTGGGCGGCGCCGAGAAGGCCCGTGAGCTGGGGGCGACCGGCGCGGCCGGCGACCTGTACGCCGACGGCGCGCTCGGCTCGCGGACGGCGTCGCTGCGCTCGGCCTACCACGACGGCGAGCACGGCTGCGGCGAGGCGTTCCTGACCGCCGAGCAGGTCGGCGAGCACCTGCTCGACTGCATCCGGATCGGCTTCCAGGGCGGTTTCCACGCGATCGGCGACGCCGCGATCGAGACCGTTCTGGACGGGTTCGCGATCGCCGCGAAGCAGGTCGGCGTCGACCGGCTGCGGGAGGGCAACCACCGGATCGAGCACGTCGAGCTGATCGACAAGGCGATGATCGCCCGGATGGTCGAGTTCGGCGTGACCGCCTCGGTGCAGCCGGTCTTCGACGCGCTGTGGGGCGGCAACGACCGGATGTACGCGCAGCGCCTCGGCGTCGACCGGGCCCTGGCCAGCAACCCGATCGGGGCGATGCACGCGACCGGGGTGGCGCTGGCGTTCGGCTCGGACACGCCGGTGACCGCGCTCGACCCGTGGGCGATGGTGGTCGCCGCCGCCGCGCCGCGCAACCCGGTCTACCGGATGAAGGTGCGGGCGGCGTTCGCGGCCAGCAGACTGTCTCTTATACACATCGCCCCGGGCGCGTCGGCCACCTTCGCCGCCTGGGACACCCCCGGCGGTGTCATCGAGGGCCTGCCGGCGCTGCTGCCGGACATCGACGGCGTGGTTCCGCAGCGGCCGGTCTGCCGGCGCACGGTGCTGCACGGCGACACCATCCACGAGAGTTAAGGGAGACACGACACTTGGCCGGGAAGCTGGATCTGGACCCGCGGATCGTCGCGCGGGCGCGGGCGCTCGCCGCGAAGGCCGGGCAGCCCGTCGTCGACCTCGCGCGGTCGCACACCACCGTGTCGGTGGAGCGGGCGGTGCTGCGCCTGGCCGGTGTGCACGGCGCCGACCCGGACGGGATCCCGTGGGTGAACCGCCTGGTCGACGCCGTGCGCGCGGACGTCGGTCTCGGCCACGGGGTCGCCGTGCCGGTCTTCCACGCCGCCCTGTCGACGGGCGTCGAGGATCTGACCGTGCTCGCGCAGAAGGCCGCGGCCGGGTCGGTGCGCTTCGAGGTGCCCGGCAAGAAGGCGGAGCTCACCGCGGCGCGGCGACTGGCGAAGAAGGCCGCCGCGGGCGGGCTCAAGATCGTCGACCGGCGAAGAGCGGAAAGACAGAAGCTGATTAGGAGGTACGGCGATCCGGCGCAGCGTCCGTGGATCTACCTGATCGTCGCCACCGGGGACATCTACGAGGACATCCCCCAGGCGCAGGCGGCGGCGCGAGCGGGCGCGGACGTCATCGCGGTGATCCGGTCGACGGGGCAGTCGCTGCTGGACTACGTGCCCGAGGGCGCCACCCGGGAGGGGTTCGCGGGCACCTACGCCACGCAGGAGAACTTCCGGTTGATGCGGGCGGCGCTGGACGAGACCTCTCGCGAGCTCGGACGATATATCCGCCTGACCAACTACGCGTCCGGTCTGTGCATGCCGGAGATCGCGGCGCTGGCGGGTATGGAACGCCTGGACATGATGCTGAACGACTCCATGTACGGCATCCTGTTCCGCGACATCAACCCGATCCGGACCTTCGTGGACCAGCGGTTCAGCCGGCAGGTGCACGCTCGCGCGGGGATCATCATCAACACCGGTGAGGACAACTACCTCACGACCGCGGACGCTGTCGAAGCCGCGCACACGGTGACCGTGTCGCAGCTGCTCAACGAGTTCTTCGCGCATGAGGCGGGGCTGGAGGACTGGCAGCTCGGGCTGGGACACGCGTTCGAGATCAATCCGGATCTGCCGGACTCGTTCCGCATGGAGCTGGCGCACGCGCTGCTCGCCCGGGAGCTGTTCCCCGACGCGCCGCTGAAGTGGATGCCGCCGACCAAGCACATGACCGGCGACGTCTTCCGCGGCAACCTGCTCGACGGCTTCTTCAACCTCGCCGGGGCGCTGACCGGTCAGGGCATCCTGCTGGTCGGCATGATGACCGAGGCCGTGGTGACGCCGTGGCTCTCCGACCGGGACATCGCGCTGCAGAACGTCCGCTACGTCCTCGGCGCCGCCGGGAACCTCCACGAGGACTTCGTGCCCGGCCCCTTCATCCGCGGCCGGGCGAACCAGGTGCTCGGCGAGGCCATCGAGCTGCTGGAGCGGATCGTCGGTGACACGCTCATGGACGCCATCGCGGACGGCACGTTCGGCCTGATGAAACGTCCCGCCGACCGGGGCAAGGGCCTCGACGGCGTCGCGAGGCACGAAGAGGACTACTACAACCCCGTACAGGAGTTGCTGTGATTGTTCGCCCTTACGGGGACACCACGGGCGACGGCATGGTGCAGCTCTCCTTCACCCTGCCGATCCCGCACGACAAGCGTGCCGAAGGCGCCGCCCTGCAACTCGCCGGGAAGATGGGCATGGACCCGGCGATGCTGGTGCACGCCAAGCAGATGGGCGACGGGTTCACGTTCTTCGTCGTCTACGGCAAGGTCGGCCACCTCGTGGACACCGACAAGGTGCAGGTCGTCGAGCGCGACTATCCGCTGCTCAGCGCGAAGGAGGTGAACGCGGCGATCAAGCGGCGGCTGCGGCGGCGGCTCAACGTGGTCGGCGCCTGCATCGGCACCGACGCGCACACCGTCGGCATCGACGCGATCCTCAACCTCAAGGGCATCGCCGGCGAGAAGGGCCTGGAGTACTACTCCGAGCTGTCGGTGACCAACATGGGCGCACAGGTGTCGGTGCCCGACCTGGTCGAGACCGCCCGGGAGAAGAAGGCCGACGCGGTGCTGGTCTCGCAGGTGGTCACCCAGCGCGACGCGCACCTGCACAACACCCGGGCCATGTCGGCGGCGTTCCGCCTGTCTCTTATACAC
>KL571335.1:1719-2374 GCA_000715855.1 Actinoplanes liguriensis | reverse complement strand
GATGTGTATAAGAGACAGATCTTCAGCCGCGGCACCACGCCCCGCGAGGTCGCCTCCTATCTGGTTCACGCTCTGTTGACGGAGAGTCAAAATTGATCACTGTGACGCATCGGCGGTATGTGCCGTACTCGCACGCGCACTACGCCGGGAACCTGGTCGACGGGGCCTACTCGCTGGGGCTGTTCGGTGACGTCGCCACCGAGGTCTGCATCCGGCTCGACGGCGACGAGGGGCTGTTCGCGTCCTACAGCGACGTGCAGTTCAAGGCGCCGGTCCAGGCCGGGGACGTCCTGGAGATCACCGCCACGGTCGTGCACATGGGCACGCGCAGCCGCCGGATCGAGTTCACCTCCACGGTCGTCTGCCGGGGGACGGGTGGATCGGGCGCGGCCGTGCTCGACGAGCCGATCGTCGCGGTGACCGCCGTCGGCACGGTCGTCGTGCCGCCCCGGGCGTGAACGTTGCGGTCTGCGTCGACGTCGGGTCGACGTACACGAAAGCCGCCAGGATCGACCTCGGCGGCGCGGAGCTGATCAGCCGGGCCGAGGTGCCGACCACCTCCGGCACGGACGTGCTGGAGGGCCTGGACGCGGCCGTCGCCGCCGTGGACGGCGAGGGCGCCCCGCTCTACGTCCTGTCTCTTATACACATCTCT
>KL571335.1:0-1570 GCA_000715855.1 Actinoplanes liguriensis | reverse complement strand
GGCTACGAGAGCCTGGTCACCGCCGAGGCCGGGCACCGGGTCGGGCTGTCGGCGGGCGCGCAGGTGGTGCACGTCGCGGCCGGGCCGCTGAGCGGGGCGGGGGTCACCGCGCTGCGCGCCGCCCGCCCCGACGTCGTGCTGCTGGTCGGCGGCACCGACGGCGGGGACGCCGACGTGCTGCTGCACAACGCGCGGCGCCTGGCCGCGAACCGGTTGCGCCTGCCGGTGGTCCTGGCCGGCAATCACGACGTACGCGATCAGGCCCTTGATCTCCTGACGGCGCGCGGCGTGCCGGTGACGGCGACCGGCAACGTGCTGCCCAGGATCGGGGTGCTCGACCCGCTGCCGGCGCGCGCGGCGATCCGCGAGGTGTTCCTGCGGCACGTGATCGGCGGCAAACGGCTGTCGAGGGGCTCCCGGTTCGCGTCACTGGTCCGGGCGGCCACCCCGGACGCGGTGCTGGCCGGGGTCGAGGCGCTCGCCGACCGTGCCGGATACGGCGTGCTGGTGGTGGACGTGGGCGGGGCGACCACCGACGTCTACTCGGCGCTGGTCCCGGACGCGGAGGCGGAGACCGGGCCGCGGCGCGACGTGGCCGGGACGCTGTGGCGCGCCCGCACCGTCGAGGGCGACCTGGGGGTGGCCGTCGGCGCCCCGCTGACACGCCGGGCCGCGCACGCGGAAAAGTTGGCAGATCCACGATCGGACGAGGAACTGGCGGCGGCCGCGGCGATGGTCGCGCTGCGGCGCCACGCGCGGGGTCACCCGGCCGGGCCCGGACTACCCCGCACGGGTGGCCGTGACCTGCGGGACGTGCGCCTGGTCATCGGCTCCGGCGGAGTGCTGCGGCACGGCGGCGGCGAGCACGTGCTGAGCGCGGTCCTGGGCGACACGGCCGGTGGCTGGGCGCTGCCGGACCGGGCCCGGACGGTGGTCGACCGGGAGTATGTGCTGGCCGCGGCGGGACTGCTGGCCGTCGATCATCCCGCGGTCGCCGCGGCGCTGACCGGCACCCTGCTGAGCGCCGGGCGGGATCGATAGAGTACATTTTCGGACACGCCGGAGGGTGCGACACGCCGGAACGAGCAAGACCGGTGTTGACAGAATGCCCCCGTCCGGACGTACCGTCTTCAGGTCCTGTTTCACGGCAAGCGACTGTGATCCGCTTCGTTCCCTACCCACTGGCCGCAGTGCCGTTCCCGCAGGGGTCGCGCGTTCAGCCAGGTCCAGGGGGTCAGGGTGCGCGGGCGGCGCGGACCGGGTCGCACCACCGGAAGCCGGGACGAGCCGAGCCTGGCCAGTAGACAACGGCACGGCGCGGGCAGCCAGCCCGTGGCGCGTCGGTCCGAAGGTCAGCGCAACGCCGTCCGGCGAACCGGCCGTGAAGGGCGTGAAGGGACAGAAGCACCCCGAGGGGCGCGGCCGCTGGAGCCGCGCCCCTCTGCCAGTTCTCAGCCCGCCGGTATCAGATTGCGGCCGACTACCCTGCGAGAACTGCCCTGCCTGGCAGGTAGCCTGCCTGGCGTGGAAATGACGATGCCGCCGCCCGAGCTCTGTCTCTTATACACAT
>KL571334.1:24243-26569 GCA_000715855.1 Actinoplanes liguriensis | reverse complement strand
CCGGCCAGCTGCCGGCGAAGCGACTCGACGTCGATGCGCCCCGCGTTGAGCGCGTCATACATGGCGCCGTGGCCACGCCGGTGCTCCGGCGACAGGGACAGCCCGACCAGCGTCTTGACCGGCCCGTCGGTACACAGCAGGGCGTCGGTCAGCTCGAACAACGCGTCCGGCCGCCGGGTCATGCACTGGTAGAGCTGCTCGCGGAATCCCGCCAACACATCGATCGCATCTGCCCTGTTCGTCACGACCGCCACAACGAGCGTCGATAGCGCCAGATGCGCCTTCTCGTCATCGGGCAACATCCGTCGCCGATGGCCAGGCTGAAGGGAAGACCCTACGAGTGCGCGGATTGCTGAGGTCAGGGGGTGGCACGGCCGCCGCACCGTGATTGTGCTCCAAGAATCCTGAAGCCTGGGTGCTGAACGTTGAACGTCGCATCTCAAACACGAAGTTGTCGCGACCTGCCCCATTGAGCCGGGTGCCCGCACGGACTGCGCCCACCTTCACCAGCGCCCGCTGGGAGCGCCAGTTGTCGGGGGCGACCAAGAACACTATTCGCTCGACGAAGCGGAAGGCGTGGTCACGCATGAGTGCTTTAAGCTGCCCGTTCGTCTGGCCGCCCCAATAGGCCCGAGAAAGGAACGTCCACCCAATCTCAACTTCGCTGCGCTGCGGATCGTAACCGTGAAATCGAGAGGATCCGATCACATGGCCTGCTGGGGATGTCACTGCCAAGGCGCCGCCGGACGATAAGGACTGGGCGAAGAACTCCTGGAACACTCGGCGCTCGTATCGATCAGTCGCGGGATGTTGGGCCCAGATGAGCGGGTCGCTGGCGACTTGGTAGAGCGCCTCGAAATCCGTCGCGAGCAGCGGCCTCACGCCGACAAGGTCTCCGCTGAGCGCAGGTTGAAGATCGAATGTCACAGCTCGGAGCGTATCGATCAGCAGGAACCGTCGGTACGTGCCTGCCGCGGACGACAGGCTTTGGCCAGTTGATGTGCGCGCCCCAGCGCATTGGCCGGCACTCACCGTAGTCACCTTGACCAAGCAGCGAGCTCGTCCGTAGCGGCGACAGGGGCAGACCAGAGGTTAAACGACAAGCTGAGCGCGCATCCAGCGCCGGGGTGAGGACCGGGACCGCCGCGCTGTTACATCCGCGGATCTGCGGGAAAACGGCCTGGCATGACGAACGGCGATGCACTGGTGGCCCTCGGCCGGGAGCTGATGAAGCGCGACTACCGGTTCACCACTGTGACCCCGGCGACCCATGCCCGGGTCAACCGCCGGCCGGAGAACGCTGAGGCCCGGAATCTGCGGGACGTTTTCGGGTGGAGCCGGCCGTTCCGGCCGCAGATGCTGCCCGACGAGGTTCGGGAACTGTTGTGGGCGGCGGACGCGGCCGAGGAGCACGGGTCGCTGTGCCGCAGCCGGGTGCGCTTCTCCTCCTATGACCGCAAGTTGTTCGTCCACTCCGCATACCCGACCGACGCGACCGACGCGGTCTTCTTCGGTCCGGACACGCTGCGGATGGCCGGGGCCGTCACGGCGTACGTGCGAAGCCGGGTCGGGCCGATCGGGCGGGCAGCCGACATCGGATGCGGTACCGGAGCCGGCGCCATCACGATCGCGAAGCGAGCGCCGGAAGCACAGGTGACCGCGGTCGACATCAACGACACGGCGTTGGAGTTCACCCGGGTCAACGCCCGCCTCGCCGGCACCGGGAACGTCCGCACGCGCCACAGCGACCTGCTCGACGACGTCGACGGCAGCTTCGACCTGATCGTCTCCAACCCGCCGTTCATGATAGATCCGGCCGGGCGCACCTACCGCGACGGCGGCGGCGCCAAGGGCAACGACCTGTCGTTGCGGATCGTCGAGACCGCCACCAGGCGGTTGGCTCCCGGCGGCGCGCTGGTGCTGTTCAGCGGCACCGGCATCGTCGAGGGCACCGACCCGCTGCGGGCGGCCGCCGCCGACCTGCTCGCCGGATCTGATCTGCGCTGGACATACCGCGAGGTGGACCCGGACGTGTACGGGGAGGAACTGGACTGTCCCGCGTACGCCCACGCCGAGCGGATCGCGGTGGTCCTGCTGACCGCCACCCGGCCGTCGTGAGGACTGTCGGCGTCGAGGAGGAGTTCCTCCTGCTCGACCCGGACACCGCGACGAACATGCCGGTCGCCGCGAAGGTCCTGGCCGCGCTGCCGCAACCGATGCGCCGGCGCAGCCGCCGGGAGTTCCGGCCCAGCATGGTGGAGATGGTCACCGACGTCTGCACCGGGACCGGCGAGCTGCTGCGGCAGTTGCGCGACGGACGGCAGGC
>KL571334.1:22483-24002 GCA_000715855.1 Actinoplanes liguriensis | reverse complement strand
TGTGTATAAGAGACAGTCCTGGAGGTGGCCGACGACCCGCGGTTCCGGGCGATCGCCGAGTACTACCCGGCGATCGCCCGCGATCCGGCGCTGTGCGGTTGCCACGTGCACGTCGGCGTGCCCGACCGCGCCCAGGCCGTGCGGATCTGCACCCGGCTGCGCCCCGACCTGCCGCTGATCCAGGCACTGGCCGGGAACTCGCCGATCTTCGACGGTGCCGACACCGGTTACGCCTCCTGGCGGCATGTGCAGCTCCGGCGCTGGCCACTGCTCGGCCCGTGGCCGCACCTGCACACGCCCCAGGAGTTCGAGCAGCTGGTAGCCGGCCTGGTCGCGTCACGGGAGATGATGGACGCGAGCATGGTGCTCTGGTGGGCACGGCCGTCCGCGGTGTTTCCCACGGTGGAGGTGCGCGTGGCCGACGTCTGTCTGGAGCCGGCCGACACCGTGGTGGTCGCGGCCCTGATCCGGGGGCTGGTCGACACCGCGGCCGCGGCGTCCGGCCCCCTTCCCCGGGTGTGCGACGTGCTGCTCGACGCCGCGCACGGCAATGCCGGCCGCGCCGGTATGCAGGACACCCTGCTCGACCCGCTCACCGGGCGGGCCCACCCGGCCTGGGACCTGGTCGGCGAGCTGGTCGACCGGATCACCCCGGCCCTGCTCCGGCACGGGGACCTGGACCTGGTGACGGCCGGGCTGGAGCGGATCCGTCGCGACGGCACCGGAGCGCAGCGACAGCGCCGCCTGCTCCGCGGCCGCACCGTCCCCGAGATGCTGGCCGCCCTCCGGCAGTGATGACCGGAGGGCGGGGATGAACGGTCACCGTCCCGATGCCGCCTCGGCGCCCGGCTCCGCCATCTTGCGGTGCAGAGCGGCCTTGGCACTGTCCGGCATGACCTTGCTCGCCGCCGCCTGCACCTTCGTCCTGACCGAACCGGCCACCACCTTCTGCTTGCCGTCGAGCAGCGCCCGGACACCCTGCTCGGCGACGAGCGCCGGGTCGTCCTTGCGGCCGGCGCCGACCGGGGTGTCGTCCATCTCGGCGCGGTGGAAGAAGTTCGTATCGGTCGGGCCCGGCATCAGCGCGGTGACGGTGACGCCGGTGTCCTCGAGCTCAGCGCGCAGCGCCTCGGCGAAGGACTGCACGAACGACTTCGACGCGTTGTAGACCGCCTGATACGTGCCGGGCATCATCGAGGCGATCGACGAGGTGAACAGGACCCGCCCGGACCCGCGGGCGACCATCTTCGGCAGGACCAGCTTGGCCAGGTGGACCGTCGAGGTCACATTGACGTCGATGACGTCGAGCTCCTCGGACAGCTCGGTGCCGCCGACGAAGGCGCCGCCGATGCCCCGGCCCGCGTTGAGCGCGAGCGCGTCGATCTCGCGGCCGGACTCGGTGATCGCGGCCCACGCCTGCAGGACCCCGGCAGCGTCGGCCAGGTCGGCGCGGACCGCGGTCACCTGGTTCTCGCCGTCGCGGCGCAGGTTGCGGGCGGCCTCCTCGATGCCCTCTGTC
>KL571334.1:20392-22297 GCA_000715855.1 Actinoplanes liguriensis | reverse complement strand
AGATGTGTATAAGAGACAGCGCGTTCTCACTGGAATTCGTCATGAGCCCCGCATGCCCAGCCGCGGCCCGCCCATGCGCGCGACGACACCTGCGGTGGGCGGCGTGGATCAGAATGACTGATTGCTAGCTTTCGCTCATGGACTGCCACGTGTGCCGTAACAACGACCGGTTCGACGAGTTGCCGCCGCGGGAGCGGATCGCCGCCGACCCGCACTGGCGGGTCGCTCACGCCTTCAACAGCACGCTGCCCGGCTGGCTCGTCCTGGTTCCGCGGCGGCACGTCACCACCATCGCCGAGCTGACCGACGACGAGGCGGCGGCGCTGGGCACGTGGCAGGTCCGGCTGTCCCGCGCCCTGCACGAGGTCACCGGCTGCGTGAAGACCTACGTCGTGCAGTTCGCCGAGCAGGAGGGCTTCGGCCACGTCCACTTCCACGTGGTCCCGCGCATGCCCGGCATCCCCGATGACCGCCGCGGCCCTGCCGTGTTCGGCTACCTGACCCGCACGCCCGGCCAGGAGATCGGCGAACAGCATCGGGACGAGGTGGCGGCCGCCCTGCAGACCCGGCTCGCCCGACCCCGGGCATAGCCGGCCCGGGCGGTGTGACGGACGAGCGCCCGGTGCTCGTTCGCAGGGGCGTGCTCATCGCGTACCGAATCGGGATGTGGATTTTGACAGGCGGCTCAGGCGACCAGCCAGGCGGGGAGCATGGCGGCCGAGGCGGAGATCAGCAGTTGGCGGTCGCGGGGGTGGGGCTCGGCGAGCCAGGCCTCCACGATGCCGGCCTGGCCGTGGGCGATGAAGCCGCTGTACGCCCTGGTGCGCCACTCGCGCGACCCGGTGCCGTCGGGGAGCAGCCGCGGCACGGCGTCGAGCAGCGCCTGCACGGAGGCGGCGAAGTGCTCGACCAGCAGCCGGTGCAGGATCGCGCTGCGCTGACCGACCAGCCCGATCGTGTAGATGCCGTCGAAGCGCTCCAGGTGATCGGCGAGCGCGTCCGAGTACTCGTCCCAGGACTGCTGCCTGCTCCCGGCGCCGGTCAGCCACGCCGCGCGTAGCCGGTCGAGGTCCGCATAGAGCAGCTGCTCCAGCACCTCGGCCGGGCTGGCGGCGTGCTTGTAGAAGGTCGTGGCAGGATCATCGTGGCCGACATCGAGGACGGCAAGCTGGAGCGGGCAAAGGCGTTCGGGGCCACGCACGTGGTCAACTCGCGCGCCGTGGATCCGGTCGAGGCGGTCCGCGGCATCACCGGCGGCGGCGCCGACCACGTGTTCGACTTCGTGGGAGCCCGGCCGGTGACCGCGCAGGGCATGCAGATGCTCGGCAAGGGCGGCGGGCTCTACCTGATCGGGGTCAGCGCGATGGACGCCGGGGTGGACGTCAGCGCCCTGGTGGCGTTGAGCAACTCGCAGCGGGTGCAGGGCGTGTACATGGGGTCGTCGAACCTCAAGAAGGACGTGCCGTACTACGCCTCGATGTACCTGCAGGGCCGGATGAACCTCGACGACCTCGTCTCCAAGCAGATCGGGCTGGCCGACATCGACGCCGGATACGAATCGCTCAAGGACGGCAGCATCGCCCGCGTCGTGATCACCGACTTCGCGTGACAGCCGCCGGGTAGGGTGTTCGGTCGTACCCACAGTTCCGGAGGCCGCCGTGAGAGTGCTCGGCCGGGCTTGGCTGCCCGCGGCCGGGCCCGGGCTCGCGATGCTCGTCATCGGGCTCATCGCGCCGGTTCGCCCCGTCCTCAGCTGGGACGAGATCGCCACCGCCGACATGGCGCACCGATCGGTCGCACAGATCTGGCGGGCGATCCAGCACATCGACGGGGTCTTCGGGCCCTACTACCTGCTGCTTCACGGATGGACCAGGATCTTCGGCGACTCGGTGCTCAGTCTGCGCC
>KL571334.1:17987-20176 GCA_000715855.1 Actinoplanes liguriensis | reverse complement strand
GTGTATAAGAGACAGATCCTGGCCATGGCGGCCGCTGTCGCGCTCACCGGCGAGCTGGCGCGGCGACTGTTCGATCCGGTGACCGGGGTCGTCGCGGGCGCTCTGCTCTGCCTGATTCCGAACCTTTCCCGGTACGCGGCGGAGGCCCGCCCGTACGCGCTCGCCTGCATGTTCTCGATCCTCGCGCTGCTGCTGCTCTTCCGGGTGCTCGACCGGCCGGGTCCGCGCGCCTGGGTGGCGTACGGCGCCGCGATCACCTGTCTGGGCCTGTTCAGCCTGGTCGCGCTCGCCACCCTGGCCGGTCACGCCGCGATCCTGGCGTTCCGGAATCGCGCCGCCCTCCGGCCCTGGTGCGTCGCGGTGGCCGGCACCCTGGTCCTGCTCACGCCGCTGATCTGGTGGGGCGTGCACCAGCGCTCGACACAGTTGTACTGGGTTCCGCCGATGACGGTGAGCGCGGTGTACGCGTTCCCGGCCAAGCTCGCCGGATCAACGCAGGTGGCGTGGCTGCTGATCGGCCTGCTCGTGCCCGCGCTGCTACGCCCGTCCCGGCTCGTGCTGCAGCTCGCCGCGGCCGTGGCGGCACCGCTGCTGGTCGTGGGCGCCGCGGCGTTCGACGGCACCTCGTTCTGGGTCAACCGCTATCTGCTGTACGTCCTCCTGCCCGCGATGATCGTCATCGCTGCCGGGTTGCGCCGGTTCGGCGCCGCCGGGCTGCTGGCCGTGGCGGTGGTCGCCGTCGCGGCGGCGCCGGGTCAGATCGCGGTACGGGGCCGGACCGAGAAGAACGGCAGCGACTACCGCACCCTGGCCACCATCATCGGGCGGCAGCAGCAGCCCGGCGACGACATCGTGTTCAACGGGGAACGCACCATGCGCGCCGGGGTCGGCTACTACCTGCGGCACGACCGCGGCGCTCCCCGCGACGTCCTGCTCCACCGGTCGGCCGCGCAGACCGGCACGCTCAAGGCGAGCGAATACCCCGATCCGGTGGCACGGGTAGCCCCCGCCGGCCGGGTCTGGCTGGTCGTCTACGGCCACAGTGCCGACCCGGCCACGAGACGGCCGGACCTCGAGCGACTGCTGCACGAGCGGTTCCGGCGGGCCGGCCTGTGGACGGTACGCCGCGGGACCATGGCGCTCTATGTCCGCACGGCCCGCTAGGCCAAGCTGAACGGTATGACCGACGACATCATCCGGATCGGGGTGCTCGGCGCGGCACGGATCGCACCGATGGCGCTCATCCGGCCGGCGCGACAGTCGACCTCGGTGACGGTGGCCGCGATCGCGGCGCGCGATCCCGAACGGGCCCGCCGGTTCGCGGGCAAGCACGGCATCGCGACGGTGCACACCTCGTACGAGGAAATGATTGCCGATCCTGAGATCGACGCGATCTACAACCCGCTGCCCAACGGGCTGCACGGGCGCTGGACCATCGCCGCGGTGCGGGCCGGCAAGCACGTGCTGTGCGAGAAGCCGTTCACCGCCAACGCCGACGAGGCCCGGGCGGTCCAGGACGCGATCCGGGACAGCGGGCGGGTCGTGATGGAGGCGTTCCACTACCGCTACCACCCGGTCGCGGCGCGCATGGTGGAGATCGTGCGCTCCGGCGAGCTGGGAGAGCTCCGCCACGTCGAGGCCCGGTTCGCCGCACCGATCCCCCATGTGTATAAGAGACAGGCGCCTACGCGGTGCACATGGTCCGCGCGCTCGCCGGGGCCGAGCCCGAGCAGGTCGTCTCCGCACGGGCGCTGCTGCGCGGCACCGGCATCGATCGGGCGATGACCGCGGACCTGCGCTTTCCCGGCGGGGTCACCGGGACGGTCTTCGCGTCACTGTGGTCGTCGCGGCTGCTGCGCCTGAGCGTGCGCGCTGTCGGCGACCGTGGGGAACTGCGCGTGTTCAACCCGCTCGCGCCGCAACTCGGCCATCGCATCCGCGTGCGGAACCGGGTCGAGCGTCTTTCGCGCCGGTCCTCCTACGCGTACCAGTTGGACGCTTTCGCCGCGGCCGTCAACGACGGCACACCGGTGCTCACCGACGCCGCCGACGCGATCCGCACGATGACCGTGATCGACGCGATCTACCGCGCGGCCGGCCTCCCGGTTCGCCAGCCCGGCTGATCGGCTGGGCCACTCGGAGGCGGCGACCACGGGCCGTACGCCGGGATCGCTCCGCAACGCTGCAGC
>KL571334.1:14089-17817 GCA_000715855.1 Actinoplanes liguriensis | reverse complement strand
AGTGACGGTCAGCCGGTCGCCAGGAGGTGCGCGCGGATCGCGGCGGCGCCCGACCGGTCCAGCCAGTCGGCGAACGTCCGCAACCCGGGATGGATAACGCGCAGCGCCTCGATGTCGGCGTGCCAGCGGTGGCCGGCCTGCCAGCTGCGCCGGGCCTGGGCGATGACCGGGCCGAGCGCCTCGGCCTCCCGCTCGGTGATCTGCTCGTAGCGGACCGGGAAGCCGGTGGCCGCGGAGATCGCGGCGGCGGCCTCGACCGGGGTGGGCTGGTCACCGGCCAGTTCCAGGGTGCGCCCGGCGAACCGCTCCGGCTCCGCGAACGCCAGGGCCGTGAAGTCGGCGATGTCCTCCAGCGCGACGATCTGCATGGGCTCGTCCGGTGGGAAGAGGTGGCGGTTCACGCCGCCGGAGATGCCGTCGACGCCCAGCACGCCCGCGCTCAGATAGTTGGTCATGAAGCGCACCGGGCGCAGGACCGTCGGCAGCGCGACGGAGTCGAGAAGGTGCCGCTCGATGCGCTCCTTCGCCGCTGACCCTGACGCGACAGTGCTGAAGACGACCTGGTCGACGCCGGCCGCGGCGGCGGCGTCGATCAGCGCCCGTCCACGCGCGACCTCAAGCTCGGTGTCGGGACCGGCGGCGCTGATGGCGGCCGGTGGCATGGCGAACACGGCGGTGACGTCCTTGAGGGCCGGCCCCAGGCTCTGCGGATCGTTGAAGTCGCCCTGCACCAGCTCGGCACCGGCGGCGGCCAGCGCCGCGGCCGATGCTGTCGCCTTCTGCCGTACGAGTGCGCGCACCGGCCGCCCCTCGGCGAGCAGCCGCCGGGCGACCGCGCCGCCCTGCCTTCCGGTGGCGCCGGTGACCAGAACTGTGGTGGATACTGTCATGATGCGGAATGCTCCACCCGTTTCCGACCGGGCAGCAAAGGTTTCGTGACATGCCGGCGACGCGTGCCGACGCCCTGCGCAACCGTGAGACCGTGCTGCGCGCCGCCGCCCGGCTCTTCGCCGCCGAGGGCCTGGAGGTCTCGCTCGAACGGGTCGCCCAGCGGGCCGGCGTCGGCGCGGGCACCGTCTACCGGCACTTCCCGAGCAAGGCGACCCTGGTCGAGGCGGTCTTCGCGCAGCACCTCGACGACCTGGTCGCGGCCGCCGACCGGTGGGCGGGCCGGGCCCCGGCCGGGGACGCGCTGTTCGGCTTCCTGTTCGAGGTGATCGAGAAGAGCGCCCGCGGCAAGCTGCTCTGCGACGCCCTGGTGGCCGACCGGAGCTGGCCGCACGCCACCTTCGCCGCGTCGGCACGGCGCTTCGGCGAGTCGCTGGATCGCCTGCTGCACCACGCGAAGCGCGTCGCGGCGATCGACGCGGACCTGACCGCCACGGACGTGAACGCGCTGATCGCCGGATGCGCCACGCTGCGGTCGGCCCATCCGAGCCCGGCTCGCGGCACCCGGCTCGTCTGGCAGATGCTGGACGGCCTGCGCCGGCCCGGTGTCACGAAAGGTGCCGGGTTACGTGACGGCGGCGGGCCGCGGAGCTGCGCGGAATGTGGTCACCCGCTGCGCGTCAACAGCACCGGACGGCCGGCCCGGTACTGCTCGCCCGCGTGCCGTCAGCGCGCTCGGCGCCGTCGCCTCGTGAGCTGACCGCCGGTTCGTTGCCGCACCCGATCACGAGGCGGCTGCCCACCGCCGGCCAGCACGACGTTGCTGATCCGGGTCAGCTGTCAGGCGAGTTGACCGAGCCCGTTCATCGGGTGAAGCCGGCGGCGCGCAGATCGCGGCGGGCCTGGTGGCGGCTGCGGCGGCGATCTTGACGGCGCTGCACGCTCCACTCGCGATAGCCGTGGCTCTCGCAGCGCCGCACCCAGTATGCCGGGGTGCCGGCCCAGTGGCATCCGCCGCTGCGGGCGCCCGGCAGCACACGCACGGCACGGATGTCGTCCGGCAGCGTGCAGGGGCCCCAGCGGTGGTCGTGCGTCGGCTCACAGGTCGACCCCGGCGCGTCGACCACCTGCACCCACCAGGGCCGGGTCTTGTCAGTACGGCTCATCAACGGGCACCTTCCGGCTCCGTGCAGCCCCGGCTGGGGCCGTCACAAGATCGGGTGCACCGAGATCACCTCCGCTGACTGCTGCCCGAAGTCTATGCCGCCGCTAGCATGCGGGACATGGCGTACCGGGTGAAACGGGTGTATGACGACGCCGAGTCCACCGACGGCTACCGGGTGCTGGTCGATCGGCTCTGGCCTCGTGGCGTGACCAAGGAGCGGGCCGCTCTGGCGGAGTGGGCCAAGGACGCCGCCCCGAGCACCGAGCTGCGCCAGTGGTTCCACCAGCATCCCGGCGAGTTCACCGAGTTCAGCCGGCGTTACCGGGCGGAGCTGGACGCCAACCCGCAGGCCGTAGCGCCGCTGCGGCAGCTGGCCTCCGAGCACGGCACGATCACGCTGCTGCACAGCGTCCGGGAGGACACCGACAACCACGCCCGCCTGCTCGCCGACTACCTCGGCTCCCACCCCGATTTCCTGGCGTAGGGCGGGACCGCCCCGGTCAGCGCTCGATCATGCGCATCTGGTCGTCGTTGTGGTGGCCGCCCTCGGGGGCGGGCAGGGCGTCGAGGGCGGCGATCTGTTCGGGCGTGAGCGTGATGCCGTCCGCGGCGGTGTTCTCCTCGACCCGGCTGACCCGCTTCGTGCCGGGGATCGGGGCGATGTCGTCGCCCCGGGTGAGCAGCCATGCCAGCGCCACCTGGGCGGGGGTGGCGCCCACCTGATCCGCGATCTCCTGCACCCGGTCGGCGAGGCGCAGGTTGCGCCGGAAGTTCTCGCCGGTGAAGCGCGGGTTCGTCTTGCGGAAGTCGCTGTCGTCGAGCTTCTCGATGTCGGCGGGGGTCCGCAGCGCGCCGGTGAGGAAGCCGTGCCCGAGCGGCGAGTACGGCACCAGGCCGATCCCCAACTCCCGCAGCACCGGCAGCACCTGTTCCTGGTCGCGGGTCCAGAGCGAGTACTCCGACTGCAGGGCGGTGACCGGGTGCACGGCGTGTGCCCGGCGGATGGTGCCGATCCAGGCCTCGGACAGCCCGACGTACCGGATCTTGCCCTGTTCGACCAGGCCGGCGAGCGCGCCCATGGTGTCCTCGATCGGGGTCTCCGGGTCGACCCGGTGCTGGTAGTACAGGTCGATGTGGTCGGTGCCGAGGCGCTTGAGCGAGCCGTCGACCGCGGTGCGGATGTTGTCCGGGCTGCTGTCGAGGTTCCACGGCCCGTCGCCGCCGTGCGAGACGAGACCGAACTTCGTCGCGAGGACCACCTTGTCGCGGCGCCCCTTGAGGGCCTGGCCGACGAGTTCCTCGTTGGTGAACGGGCCGTAGATCTCGGCCGTGTCGATGAGCGTGACACCCAGGTCGACGGCCCGGTGGATGGTGCGGATCGACTCGGCGTCATCGGCGCCGGCGCCGGTGTAGCCGTGCGACATCCCCATCGCGCCCAGTCCGATCCGGGCCACTTCGAGCTCTCCGAGCTTCGCAATACGCATAAGTGACAGAGAACCCCGGCCGGCGGCGGCCGGGGAGTCCCCGCGCAAAGGGGTACCGGCAGGGACCCCTTCACGCCGGATCAGGCGCTTAACCTGGGTTTATGGACAACCGCGATGAGGTACGGGCGTTCCTCAGCTCCCGCCGGGCGAAGGTCAGCCCGGAGCAGGCCGGGATCTGTCTCTTATACACA
>KL571334.1:11552-13871 GCA_000715855.1 Actinoplanes liguriensis | reverse complement strand
CCCGCCGCGTCGCCGGGTTGCGCCGTGGCGAGGTGGCCGCGCTCGCCGGGGTCAGCGTCGAGTACTACACCCGCATGGAGCGCGGCAGCCTCGCCGGCGTCTCCGACAGCGTCCTGGACGCCGTCGCCCGCGCTCTGCGGCTCGACGACACCGAGACCACCCACCTGCACCACCTGGCCCGGGCGGCCGGACCCGCCACGGCCCGCACCCGCGCCCGCCGTGACCGGGCGCCGGAGATCCGCCCGGCGGTCCGCCGTGTGCTGGACTCGATGGCCGGGGTGCCCGCGTTCCTGCGCAACCACCGTTTCGACGTCCTGGCCGCGAATCCGCTGGGCAGGGCCCTCTACGCGCCCATGTTCACCGGGAGCCCCGCGCTCCCGGTGAACACGATGCGGTTCATCTTCCTGGATCCGCACGCTCAGGCGTTCTACCCGGAGTGGGCGCAGATGGCCCGGTCCGGCGCCGCCGCGCTGCGTATCGCCGCCGCGCGACACCCCGACGATCAGCAGCTGATGAATCTGATCGGCGAGTTGTCCATGCGCAGCGAGCCGTTCCGCGGGTGGTGGGCCAGCCAGGACGTCTACGTGCACAGCCACGGCGTCAAACGGTTCCGGCATCCGGCCGTCGGCGAGCTGGAGCTGGCGTACGAGGGTTTCGCGCCGGCCGGCGAGGACAGTCTGATGGTGCTGACCTACTCCGCCGAGGCGGGCACCCCGTCCGGGGACGGTCTGGAACTGCTGGCGAGGTGGGCGGCCACGCAGGACAGCATTCCGGTGTGACCCGCTCACCGCCCACCGGCGCCGCGGGCGCCGGAGCCTTCGAGCTCAGTTCCGGTTCCTGACCGGGTGCCGGTGCTCCCAGAACAGTCTTTCCTCCCGGTCCGGGTCGTCAACGATCCCGCATCGGGCGTCGATCCACATGGTGGCGCGGTTCTCCGGTGTGTAGGCCGGCCACCTCGGCACCCGCGGCGCGGCGGGACGGCTCTCGCGGGCGAAGCCGGCCCACAGCGCGCTCATGTGCCGGGCGGTCGCGAACTGTCCCGGCGGCGCGGAGTCCCTCGCGGTGTTGGCGAACTTGAGCGGAATGTCGGAGGCGTGCGGTGAGCCGAGCGGGAAATCGGTTCCCGGTACGACGGTCGGGTTCCGGTACGCGAGCTGGTACATGAAAACCGGTGCGCGGTGCTGAGCCGCCTTCGCTTCGGCGATCTTGATGGCGTCGCGCCAGATCGGTGACGTGGTGATCGCGAAGTACAGCTGCGCCGGGGTCGCGCCGGGCCGCGAGTGCCGGAACGTCGCGATGATCCGGTCCAGTTCGGCGCCCTGGTAGGTGTTGCCGAGCTCGCGGCGCAGGCCGGCCTCGTCGATGCGGAAGATGTCCGGGGGTCCGAAGAGGCTGAAGAACACCGTCTCGTCGCGGCAGGTGCCGACCATCAGCGGTTTGCCGGCCGACCACGGCGGGGCGCCGCCGGCGAACGGGTGCCGCGGGATGATCCGGCCGTCGACGAATGCGCCGAAGCCGGGCAGCGGGTCGGGGTCACCCCACGGCGCGACCCCGTTCGCGGCTTCGGACACCTGGATCTCCAGGAGCCGGGCGGCCGGAATGTCGTACAGCCGGGGGATGTCTTTGATCGTCAGGCCGAGCAGGTCGAGCGTGCGCCGGGCTCGGGCGGTGGCGCCGTCACGGGTCGGGAAACGCAGCGGCGCGGCACTCTCGATCGACGCCTTGTGGAACAGGCTCGCGGCAGCCGGCATCGCGTGGACGGCCGCGGTCTTGGCGCCGCCGCCGCTCTCGCCCCAGACCATGATGTTGTCCGGGTCGCCGCCGAAGTGTTCGATGTTCTCCGCGGTCCAGCGCAGGGCAGCGAGGATGTCGAGCATGCCCTGGTTGGCGGCGTAATCGTTGTGGGCGAGATCGCCGAGGAACAGGTAGCCGAGCAGGCCCAGACGGTGGTTCGACTCGACGATGACCACGTCGTAGAGCTGGGCGAGGTGGGTGCCGTCCTGACCGGTGGCCGACCCGGAGCCGATCATGTAGCCGCCGCCGTGGTTGTAGAACATCACCGGCCGTCGTTTGCGGTCCGCGGCGGGCGTCCAGATGTTGAGGTAGAGGCAGTCCTCCGACGGCGCCGGCATCCGGCCGTTGCCGGCCGGGCCCATCTCACCGCCGGCAACCTGGAACGCCGGGTTCGGGAAGTCCACGGTGTCGCGCACGCCGTTCCACGGGCGCGGAGGCCGCGGGGCCTTGAACCGCAGCCGGCCCAGCGGCGGCGTGGCGGACGCCGAGGAACTTGACGATGCCGTCCTCGCGGCGGCCGCGGAC
>KL571334.1:10261-11396 GCA_000715855.1 Actinoplanes liguriensis | reverse complement strand
CCGCGGACCCTGCCGTACCGGGTGGTCGCCTCGTCTCGGGGTGAAGGGCCGTGGGCCTGGGCCGGCAGCGGCACGCTCATCGCGGCCGCGACCGAGAGCGATCCTCCGATCAACGCTCGGCGCGTCACGTGTCCATCCATGATCGAACCTCCTTCGACTGGCGGGCCAGGTCTCATCGGACGGTGAAGGTGTAGGTGCCGGACGGCGCCCGGTGCACGGCGTAGCCGCCTTCGGACCGCAGGAGCTTCGCGCGGTGCGGCGTGCCGGTGACCCGGCCACCCAGGGTGGGAACCCACACCTCGGCGACGGTGTTCGGCGGGACGGTCACCGTCATGCGCAGGCGGTTGCCGTCGCGCTCCCAGTGCGTACGCGCGATGCCTTGGGGGGTGTTGTAGTGGCCTTTGACGGAGGTGAGATCACCGACGATCTTCGGTTGGAAGACCATTTCCCGGTACGCCGTGGCACCCTCGGCCGCACGGATGCCGGCGAGTCCGGCGTGGAACCACTCCTCGATCTGGGCGAGGATCATGTGGTTCTTCGAGTCGCCGCGGTTCCACCGCTCCCCCATGGTCGTCATGCCGCCGGGGTTGGCGACGGTGGACTCCAGGAAGTAGCCGTAACTGGGCTGCTCGTCGCGCTGGATCAGCTCCCACAGCACGTCGTCGCGGCCGCCGGCCGACAGCGCCCGCACGGTCGGGGCCATGCCGATCGTGCCACCGCTGAAGTGCGGCCCCTCGCCGGTCGGGTGGAAGGCGTAGACGAGTTCCACCAGGGCGTCGAGGACCGCTCGGCGTTCGGAGTCGGGGACGAGCCCCGCGTCGAGGGCGAGCGCCTGCGCGGTCTGCGAGGCCGTGCCGTCAGCGGCGACGTAACGCCGGCGGGCCGGATCGTAGAAGGCGGTGTTGAAGGCCGTCTTGATGTCGCCGGCCAGCGCCTTGTATCGGAGCGCGTCGGCCTGGTGTCCGGTCAGCCGGGCCAGTTCGGCCAGCTCGGTGATCATCAGGTAGTAGCCCCACGTGCCGGTGATCTTCCCGGAGACCGGCTCGGCCGAGACCCAGTCGGCCAGGGCCGCGTCGACCAGGTTGCCGACCGCTTTCTGCCGGGCGATGTAGTCGGCGAAGCGCACCATCGGCTC
>KL571334.1:9181-10027 GCA_000715855.1 Actinoplanes liguriensis | reverse complement strand
ACGTCGCCGTAGAGCTGCCGCAGGAAGCCGGGCACCAGGATGATCGCGTCACCCCAGTTGATCTCGTCGCCGAAGCGCCCGGTGTAGCCCCAGTCGTAGACCGGGGTCTTGAGCGCCACGTTGCCGAACATCGGGGTGTCCGCGAGTGACTGCCCCTCGACCAGGTGCCGCTGCTGGGTGTGCAGGAACGCGGCCAGGTCGAAGTTGCGGTGGATCGAGCCCATCGGCATCGTGTAGTCCGCCGGATAGGACAACTTCTCCCGGCCGGGGCAGTCGGTGAAGACCGATTGGATGTTGGCGGCGAACGAGTACCAGGCCATCTTGTGGAGCCGGTTGACCCGGGCGTTCGAGGTGGTCACCGCCCCGGCGAGCGGGGTGTCCGCCTGCACCCGCAGCCCGGTGATCGTGTCCCTGTCCGGCACGTAGTCCGCGGGCAGGCCGGTCACCTGCACCCACTGCATGCCGAAGTAGTTGAAGTCCGGCCGCCAGGTCTCGCCGCCGCGCAGCCCCGCGGTGGTGTAGGTGTTGAACAGATCGACGCCGCGGCTGCCACCGCCACCCATCAGCGACGCCTGATCCACCGTGCCGTCGGCGGCCAGGGACTCCGCCGGTGACATGCGGATCGTGACACCGGCCGGCAGGCCCTTCACCCGTAGCTGCGGGAAACCGACGATGTTCTGCCCGAAGTCGAATACCCAGGTGCCGGGCTGTGGGTTGGCCACCGCGACCGGGGTGAACCGGTCCGCGATCCCGACCGGTGGCGCGGTGCGCCCGACCAGTTTCGTGGCCAGGTTCGGCGGCGGGGCGATTCCGGCGGCGATCCACCCGGTGGCCGTGCCGTCACGC
>KL571334.1:8584-8986 GCA_000715855.1 Actinoplanes liguriensis | reverse complement strand
GAGCCGGGCCGGTCCCAGCCGGGCTGTTCGCGGCGCGCGTCGTGGTCCGATCCGGAGTACCAGGCGTCGGTGACCAGCGGGCCGAGCGCGGTGCGCCACTGGCGGTCCGTGACGATCACCGTCTCCCGGCCGTCGGTGTACGTGATCTCGAGACGCGCGATGAACCGGGGCGTGACGGCGGCGCCGGCGCTGGCGTCGCTGGCCGCGATGTTGTTGCCGGATCCGGTGACCGTCGCCCCGCTCGGGTGCGGCTTCGACAGTCCCGGGGTGAAGGTGATGCTGTCCGCGCCGATCGCCGTGATCACGCGAGATTCGAGGTTGTCGCCGCCGTCGCCGGTGTCGACGTTGACGGTTCCGCCGACGTGGTAGCCGGTGACGCTGCTCAGCGTGACGGTGGTGGCT
>KL571334.1:1112-8400 GCA_000715855.1 Actinoplanes liguriensis | reverse complement strand
GACGCTGCTCAGCGTGACGGTGGTGGCCCCGGCGTCGGCGCCCGCGGTGAGCGTGCCGTTGCCCTTGAGCTGGCTCTGCCACCACGAGTACGGCGCGTCCGCCCCACCGCCGGGTTGGTCACGCTGCGCCGGACGTAGGCGGGGCCGTTCCCGAGACGTACGCCGATCGTGTTCTTGCCGTGGCGCAGTTGAGCCGCGATGTCGTGGACCCGGTACTCGGCGGAGAGCTGATAGTTGGCGTAGCCGGGCGCGAGCACCTCGTCGGTGAGCTCGCGGCCGTTGACCGTGGCCAGGTGCATGCCGACCCCGGACAGGTACAGCCGCGCCCGGGTGATCCTGCGACGTGCCTCGACGGTGAACTGCCGGGCGAAGATCGGCATCGGCTGGGTCTCGGCGCGGCCCTGGTATTCGATCCAGCGGGCCGCACCCCAGTCCCCGGGCCGCAGCAAGCCCGTCTCCCAGGTGGACGCCCGGCTCCAGTCGCTGGCCCGGTGGTCGGCGCCCCAGGCGCGGACCTGCCAGCTGAGCCGCTGCCGGGAGGTCAGGGCCCGGCCGTCGTAGCGGACTCCGGACTGGACGGCCGAGGTCACCTTGCCGGAGTCCCAGAGCAGCCGGCTCCCGTCGTGGACCCGGATCTGATAGGCGGTCTGCCGATCCGCCGCGGCCGAGGTGGTCTCGGCGAATCGCCAGCTCAGGACCGGGCTGGGGTCGTCGAGGCCGAGGGGCTGGTCGGGTCGTCCGTCGATGCGCAGACCGACGACCCGCAATCCAGGGCCCTCGGGGTCGGTGGTCAGCAGGGAGGCGGACGGAACGGCAAGGGACAACCCGAGTGCTGTACGTCGTTTCACGAGCCCGCCTTGTAGTCGGTGTCCATGTCCTTGAGCACGTCAGCGGGCTTCGCCTGGCCACTGAAGACTTCCTGCAGGCCGCTGAGCATGGTCTGCTGCACCTTCGCGTTGGGCCAGAGCTGGTCCATGAACGGCACGGTCCGGTTGTCCTTGACGAACGTGGTCAGGTCCGCCAGCCCCGGATCGACCGCGGTGCCGGCGTCCGGCAGGGTCGGCAGGCTGCCCTGCGCCTCGTTGAAGATCTTCATGCCGGCCGGGCTCATGACGTACGTGATGAATGTGATCGCCAGGTCTTTGTTCTTGGTCTTGGCGTTGACGCCATATCCGGCGCCGGCCGCGGCGGGCATGATGAACCGCGCCGGGTCGTCGGTGGCGGGCAGCGCCTTCATGGTGAACGTGCCGGCCGGGTTCTTCTTCTTGAGCAGGCCGATGATCCAGTTGCCCTGGATGATGCCGAGCGTCTTGCCGGTGGCGGCGAGGGTCTGGCTGGCCTCGTAACTGGTGCCGAGGGGGTTCTTCTGGAAGCAGCCGGCCGTGTTCATCTGCTGGTACTTGTCCATCGCGGTGGTCCACGGCGAGCCGGCGAAGGTGGCCTGGCCGGCGGCCATCTTGGTGTCGAAGTCCTTGTCGGCGCTGTAGACGTCGGTGGCGACCAGCGCGTACAGGGCGATCTGGGTGACCCAGTTGTCCTGAATGCCCAGCGCGAACGCGGGCGTGCCCTTACCGGCGGCAGCCCGGCAGAAGTCGAGCAGGTCGGTCCACGTGCCCGGCGCCTTCAGACCGGATTTGGTCAATGCCTGGTCGTTGTAGACCGCGCCGATGCCGTTGAGCCCGAACACCGCGTTGTAGGTCTTGCCCTCGTACTGGGCGACCTTCTTGAACGCGTCCGGCAGTTTGCTCGCCCACGGCTGGCCGGACAGGTCGAGCAGGTAGCCGGGTTTCGCGATGACGTAGGTGGCGCCGGGGTTGCCGTTGCCGGGCCAGACGGTCATCACGTCGGGGGCGGTGCCGGAGGCCAGCTGGGTGCGGATCTGCTGCTGGTACTGGTCGGCGCCGCTGGTGCTCAGGTTGACGGTGACGCCGGGGTTGGCGGCCTTGAACGCCTCGACGACCTTCTCGATGGAGCCCTGGTCGACCGAGGCGATGGTCAGGGTCTTGTTGTCGCCGCCGCTGCCGGAGCCGGCTTTGGTGCCGCTGGAACAGGCGGTGAGCAGGGTCGCCGCGGCAATCGCGGCGAAGATCTTCTTCATGGGACTCTCCCGCGTCGGACAGGGGTGGAAGCGTTGAAGGTGTAGCGGCCGGAGGTCAGCCGCAGGACCGGGCCGGCAACGGGCACGTCGTTCTCGCGCACGCTGCCGGGATCGTCGGTCGGGATGTGCAGGAGCGCGGTGCTTCCCGGCGGCACCGTGACGGTCACGGTGATCCGGGCGTCGGTGATGGACCAGCCACAGGCGACGAGCCCGCGGGCGGTCTCCTGCTCGGCGTACGCCCGGGTGAGCCGCCCGCCGGGGGTCGGGCGCAGCAGCAGCTCGCGGTAGGCGACCGAGCCGGGCGTCTGGTCGATGCCGGCGACCCGGCCGTAGAGCCAGTCGCCGACGCTGCCCAGGCTGTAGTGGTTGAAGGAGTTCATCGCAGCGGACTGGAACCCGCCGTGCTCGGTCCAGCCGTCCCAGCGCTCCCAGATCGTGGTGGCGCCGTGCCGGATCGAGTAGCCCCAGGACGGGTATTCGTCCTGGTGCAGCAGGGCGTAGGCCAGGTCGGCGCGCCCGTGCTCGGCCAGCACCGGGCACAGCAGCGACACCCCGACGAACCCGGTGGTCAGCCGGTTGCCCCGCTTCTCGACGTCGGCGGCCAGGTGCGCCACGGCCCGGCCGGCCAGGTCCGGCGGCAGAAGATCAAAACCGAGGCTCAGCAGGTACGCGGTCTGGGTGCCGCCCTTGACACCGCCGTCGTCCCCGACGAACGCGTCCTGGAACGCCTGCCTGATCGCGGCGTGCAGCGCTCTCCACCCGGCGGACGGCTTGCCGAGCACGTCGGCGGCGTCGGCCACGATCCGGGTGCTGTGGGCGAAGTAGGCGGTCGCCAGGACGTCGCGGGGTGTGTCGGCGTCGACCTGCAGCCAGTCGCCGTACGAGTTGCCGGTGCGGTGCTCCCACAGCAGGTCCGGGTTGTGCCGGTGGATGTGCCCGACCCAGGCGGCCATCGCGTCGAAGCAGCGTTCCAGCACGCGCCGGTCGCCGTAGGTGCGCCACAGCAGCCACGGGATGATGACGCCGGCGTCACCCCAGGCCGGGGCGCCCTCCCGGTCGAACGCGATGATCGGCGCCACGTCGCGGAACGCGCCGTCGTCGTTCTGGCCGTCGACGACATCGCGCAGCCAGCGGGCGAAGAACGCGGACACGTCGGCGTTGCGGGTCGCGGTCGGGGCGAACACCTGCGCGTCGGCGAGCCACCCGAGCCGCTCGTCGCGCTGCGGGCAGTCGGTGGGCACGGCGAGGAAGTTGCCGCGCTGACCCCATCGGATGTTGGCGTGCAGCCGGTTGACCATCGGGTCGTCGCAGTCGAAGCGCCCGGTCCACGGCAGGTCGTTGTGCAGCACCCGGGCGGTGACCTCGGCCTCCGCGACGCCGGTGATCTCGGCGTACCGGAAGCCGTGGAAGGTGAATTGCGGTTCGAAGATCTCGATCAACCCCCCGGCACTGACGTACGTGTCGGTGGCCGCGGCCCGCCGCAGGTTGTCGAGATACAACTCGCCGCCGGCGTCGAGCACCTCGGCGTGACGCAGCACGATCCGCTGCCCAGCGCGCGTGTCCCGCACGGTCAGGCGCACCCGGCCGACCAGGTTCTGCCCGAAGTCGACGATGAAGCGGTCCGGGGCGCGCCGGTCCACGGTCACCGCCGGCAGCTCGGTGACCACCCGGATCGGCTCGTCGGGCTCGACGACCAGCGGTCCCGGTTCGGCGTCGAGCACCGCGACCGGCCGTGCGCCGGTGACCTCGCGGCGGGCGTCCACGTACTGGCCCATCAGCAGGTCTGCGGAACGGATCGGCCCGTCGCTCTCGGTCCAGTCGCCGGCGGTGGCGACGACCCGCCGGGAGCCGTCGGCGAAGTCCAGCACCAGCTGGGCGAGCAGGCCGGGCGCATCGCCGTAGTGCCGGGCCGGACGGCGCGGGTCGAAGCCGACGTAACCGGACCACCAGCCGTCGGCGACGATCACCTCGACGGTGTTGTCGCCGGCCCGCACCCGGCCGGTGACGTCGTAGGTCTGGTACTGGACGCGGTGGTGGTACTCGGTCCAGCCGGGCGCCAGTTCCCGGTCGCCGACGCGCTCGCCGTTGAGGTGCGGCTCGTAGACGCCACGGGCGGTGGCGTACAGCCGGGCCCGGATCGGCCGGTCGTCGAGGTGGAAGCCGTGCCGCAGGTGGAGCGGCGCCTCGGCCGGCCCGGGGCCGGTGCCGGCCGGCGGGTCCACCGGGGGCAGGGTCAGCGGGTCCCGGCCGATCCACACCGCGGTCCAGTCGGCGCGGTGCAGCAGTCCGGTCTCGAACCAGCTCCGCGCGGCGGCGGCAGGCGCGCCGGTCTCGTCCCAGACCTCGACCTGCCAGTCATAGCGGGTGCCCGAGTGCAGCTCCGGGCCCTCCCACGGGATCAGGATCGTGTCATCGGACTCGCGCCGGCCGGTGTCCCAGATCGGGCCGCCGGGGCCGGTGGCGGTGATCCGGTAGGCGCTCTGCGCGGCGCCGTGCCGCTCACAGCGCAGTTTCCAGGACAGTCGCGGCCGCGGTTCGTCGAGGCCCAGCGGTTCGGTGCGCTGCTCGGTCCGCAGGTCGTAGAGGTTCATCCTTTGAGTCCCCCGGTGAATCCGTTGATGATGCTGCGCTGCAGGGCCAGGTAGACCGCGAGGACCGGGATGATGCTGATCAGCAGGGCGGCGAAGATGAGGTTCCAGTCGGAGACGAACTGGCCGACGAAGCCGGCCACGGCGACCGGCATGGTCTGCTGGTCGCTGCCGGACAGGTAGAGCAGCGGGGTGAAGAAGTCGTTCCAGACGCTGACCGTGTTGAGCACCAGCGCGGTCACCGTGATCGGTCTGAGCATGGGCAGGACGATGTAGCGGAACGCGCTGACCGGGCCGCAGCCGTCGATGGTGGCGGCCTCCTCGAAGTCGCGGGGCAGGGCCCGCAGGAAACCGACGTACAGGAAGGTCGTGAAGGGGACCTGCAGGCCGGCGTAGAACAGCACCAGCGACCAGACCGAGCCGAGCAGCCCGAGGTCGCGGATGGTCTGGTAGAGCGGCAGCGCGGCGAGCTGGAACGGCAGGATCAGCCCGAGCATGATCAGCAGGAAGGTGCCGCGGGACCAGTGCGCGGTCGAGCGGGCCAGCGGGTAGGCGGCCAGCGACGACACGACCAGCACGATCAGCACGCTGACGACGGTGACGACCACGCTGTTGAGCAGGGCGCCCCCGAGACCACCCTCCTGCCAGGCCCCGGTGAAGTTGGCCAGGGTCGGATGCCGGGTCGGACTGATCGGCGACGACGTGTCACCGGGAGCCCGGATTGCGAGGTTGACCAGCACGTACACCGGGAAGGCGAAGACGATCGCCACGGCGATCATGACAAATTCCAGAGCGGCCGTACGGCGGGTGTAGCGGTTCATGACGCCGCCCTCTCGTTACGGGCTAGGCCGGTGTACTGAGCCGCGGAGGCAACGGCGACGATGACGGTGAGCACCACCGCGAGGGCGATGCTGTAGCCGAACTCGCCGAGGGTGAACGCGTCCTTGTAGATCAGCGTGGAGATGGTGTCGGTGGCGTGCCCGGGGCCGCCGCCGGTGAGCGCGTACACCTGGTCGAACAGCTTGATCCCGCCGATGATCGACAGCATCAGGTTGATCGTTATGGCCGGGGCGAGCAGCGGCCGGACGATCGAGAAGAACCGGCGGACCGGCCCACTGCCGTCGATGGCCGCCGCCTCGTAGATCTCCTTGGGGATCGACTGCAGGCCGGCGACGAAGATGACCATCGAGTAGCCGGCGTACTGCCAGACCACGACCAGCACGATCATCCACAGGGCGAGCTTCGGGTCGCCGAGCCAGTCCTGGCGCCAGGAGCCCAGGCCGATCCCGTCGAGCAGGCTGTTGACCGCGCCGTCCGGGCCGAGCAGGTTACGCCACAGGTAGGCGGTGACGATCTGGGCGATCATCGCCGGGGCGAACAGCAGCACCCGCAGGAAGTTCCTGGTCTTGATCATGCTGTTCACGCCCAGGGCCAGCAGCAGCCCGACGCCGTTCTGCAGGACCGTGACCGCCACCGCGATCAGCACGGTGTGCCAGATGGCCTGCCGCGCGTCGTCGTCGCCGAGCAACTCGGTGAAGTTGCGCAAGCCGATCACGGCGAAGTCGGGATCGAGGCCGTCCCAGTCGGTGAAGGCGTAGTAGACGCCGCGGGCGCTGGGCACCAGCACGACGAAGGCGAACAACGACAGCGCCGGGACGGTGAACCACCAGGGTGGCGCGGTCCGTCCCCGGAGGCGCTTCTTCCGATCGGATGTCACGAGGAACCCACCTTGCTGAATCGTTTCATAAACAGGTGGTCGGATACGGCCCCCGCCACCGAGGCCGAGTGAGTGGGTAACGTTTTCCAAATGTTTCGCCGACCTTACGAGCGCGTGCCGAACAGCGTCAAGGGGTTGGCGGTCACCAATGTTTCGCGCCGCGGGCTTTGCTGGCGGCTAGATCATCTCTATGGTGGGTAACGTTTCACTAAATCAGCTTCGCTCGCCGATCAGTACGCTGTGCTGAACCCCCGAGCCGCCAGAGGAGACCAGGTGGACAAGCCCGCGCCCCGACGCGTCACGATCGTCGACGTCGCGCGCCACGCCCAGGTGTCCACCACCGCCGTGTCGAAGGTGCTAAACAACGCGTACGGCGCGAGCCCGGCCATGCGCGCCAAGGTCCAGCAGGCGATCGCGGAGCTCGGCTACCGCCCGTCCGCCGCCGCCCGGGGACTGCGCGGGCAGACGTACACCATCGGGGTGATGATCCCGGAGCTACGCAACCTGTTCTTCGCCGACATCCTCGACGGGATCACCGCCCAGTTCGGCGAGAGCGACTACCAGGTGCTGATCGCGCCCGGCTGCAACGGCGAGAAAGCCGAGGCCCGGGTCATCGACGCGATGATCGACCGCAGCATGGACGGCCTGGTCCTGATCGCCCCGGTCTCCGCCAAGAGCCGCCTCAACGAGGTCGCGCGCAGCCTGCCCACCGTGGTCGTCGGCCGGCACGGGCACTCCCCCGCCTACGACAGCGTCACCGACGACGACCTCGCCGGCGCCGCCCTGGTCGTCGACCACCTCGCCGATCTGGGACACCGCCGGATCGCCCACATCGAACACCACGAGACCGACCGGGTACGCCCTGTCTCTTATACACATCTCTGA
>KL571334.1:0-934 GCA_000715855.1 Actinoplanes liguriensis | reverse complement strand
AGATGTGTATAAGAGACAGCTCGAGGACGACATCGCGGTCGCGTCGACCACCTACACCCACGAGGGCGGCTACCTCGGCGCGAAACAGCTGCTCGCCCTCCCGCAACGGCCGACAGCGATCTTCGCCGGCGCCGACGTCGTCGCCCTGGGCGCCCTCGAAGCCATCGCCGAGGCGGGCCTGTCGGTGCCCGGTGACATCTCGGTGGCCGGCTACGACAACAGCGCCCTCGCCGCCTTCGGCCCGATCTCACTGACCAGCGTCGACCAGGACGGCCGGCAGATGGGCGCCAACGCCGCCCGCCTGCTGGTCGACCGCATCGGCGACCGGAACCGCCGCACGGCCCAAGTCAGGCTGTCACCCACCCTGGCCGTCCGGCGCACCACCGCCCCGGTCACCCACGCACCACAAGAACCAGCACCCCAGACCCAGAGCGGCCCGGGCAACACAACGGCCGGCGAATGACCTGCCGACGTCACCGCAGCGTTCACCCGGCGCCGAGAAAGTCGACCTCGGGGTGGTCCGCGGGACCGACGTCATCGATCAATGCGGTTCATCGCCGGGCCACACCGGTTCGAGTCTCCCCTTCGCGTCGCAGAACACGTAGGGCCGGAGATCCGCCGACTGCTTGAGCCTGCGGTGGACCGCGAGCGGGTGGCCGCCCTTGACGGCAAGGATCGGCTGGCCGGCCAGCAGTTCGCGAAATGCGCCGATCCGCCACGGCGCGGCGAGCAGCTTCTTGAGCTGGTTCAGGGTTCCGACCGCGCCGGGCGGTAGCCGGTCGACATAGATGTCGGCCGTCTCGGGCAGATCGGGGGTGAGCGCGGCCGACGGGGCGCGACAGGCGCAGTCGGCGAGATCCGCAATGCTGGTCCGCCCCCGGCATGCCTGCGCCAAGCTGCCGGCCACGGGCCAGCACTGCGGCGGGTAGCACAG
>KL571333.1:85846-89173 GCA_000715855.1 Actinoplanes liguriensis | reverse complement strand
GGCTGCGGTCGTACCACCAGTAGATAAGTAGCCGATGAGAGTGCTCGTCGCCCCACTCGTATGCATTGGTGATAATGGGACGTATAACCCGGTTCCCGGTGCCGCCGAAATGCCGAACCTGCCTAGTGCCGGAAGAATTAACAAATTATTCGGTAGTGGCCGGTTCGACATGACCGATCGACCTAGCTAGGAGTTTTGGCATCTGCGGAGGTAAGATCCGGGGCGACGGACGGAAGAGACTGGGCAGCCGTTCGCAATTCGTGTTGGATTGGTGACAACGAAGTGCCATTCGATCAAAAGTCGGTACGTGCCCTTATCGATCGACTGAGTCCGGCTGAGCGGGGCTTGACAGGCGCGGTTGCACTCGATCGGATACGCGTCGTTCTCGACATGGATCTAGAGGCTGAAGCCCTTGTTGAAACACGTGGCGCGGTGGATGCTGCTGTCCGGTTGAGACTAAGGCGTGCCACGGGAAGTGACTCCGGCAACCCCAGTGCGGTATTGGCGGCGCTGCGCGCCCTGCTGCCCGATGAAGCCGATGAGGATCCCTTCGTGGGGGATGAAGAATGGACTGTCAATGTCATGGCGATGGCGGTGGACGTCGTTCGGTGCGGACTCTCCAGCGAAGGATCGGCACGTTTCTGCGTCAATGCGCTTCTGTATGCCTATAGCGTTGCAGGCTATCTAGAAGATGATCTGAACCTGCCGTACGATCAGCCATATGCCGACGAGGAAGCCGCTCGGCAGATATCCGATATCTACTACCTCACCAGCTTCGATCGGCAAGTCGACGATGGAGCGATCGATCATCTGAAAAGTTCTTCGGCCTCCCTTCGCGACCGATATGCGGCGCGAATGCGGCGGATCATCGAAGAATCCTGATTCAACCTGATTCGCGTCGCAGTGAAGCCACGATCCGAATTCGCATAGACGTAATGGGCGACAAACATCCCGCAGAAAAATCTTCTTCGCCAGAAGCGGGATACTCACATGCCGCTGTCCGCGCTCCGAGGGCCGACGCCGTGTGGCCGGCGGTCGGAGCGGTGGACCGGCGCCTTGTAGCCGATGAGTGGACGATCGGGGTCCTCTGGCACCGTGAAGCACGTGATTGATCCGAACCGGCCTGCTTGGAAGGCGACGGCTCGCACGCTGGTGCTCTACAACCCGAAGAGTGAGTGGCGCTTCGCCATCTACAACGACGAGGGGATCATCGACGGCGCGCTGACTGACGTCTCAGCGGAGGCTGCTCCAGAGCGGGCACAGGAACGACTACTGGCCAAGGTTGAGGAGATCACCGAGCAGCGGTACGTCGCACGGTGGAAACAGGACCGGCCTCACTGGTGGACGGCGGACCTGAGCGCGAGCTTGTAGACACGCACTTACCTGCATGCGATCCGCTCGCCGGGTTGCGCAGCGACTTGCCGACGGCTGAGTTTTGCCCGAACGGTGCCGGCTCCGGCGGTCAGAACTACCTGGCCTCCCCGGGGGCCGCCAAGTCTTCGCCGCTGAGAACAAGGCAGCCGAGGATCTCGGTCAAGACGCTCCGCTGGCGATGCGTCAGAGTGTTCACGAAGACTGCGGCGGCGATTTCCGCCTCCCGGCATGCCTGGGCGATCTCGCGGAGCTTGCCATGGGTCAGCAGCGTACGGCGGGAAAAGGGCTGCGACATTCGCAGCGACCCGCCGGGGCGCTGCTTCCACCGGTCGGAGGCGCCCCGGCGCTGGACATACCGGGCCACCACCCGTCCACCGCGGGCCTCGACCAAACCGGCGAACTCGTCGAGCCTGGCCTCGTACTGCTTCTCTTTGGCCGAGAACAGACCGATGAGCACGACATCGGCACCGTCGAGCGGGTCACCGAGCTCCCGGTACTGCTTCACGCTGCCATGATTGCTTCGGGTGCGCCGACGAGCTACACGTTTTCGACCGTTGACCATCGCAACGTCGGGCGATGAACGCTACTCAGGAGCGGGGCGGCCGGCGAAAGCCGTCACACCGTGCGACACCTACCGGGTGAGCCGGCGCACGCTCGTGCCGACGGGCAACCGACGTGGCCGCCGTCGGCGCCGTGTTGGTCGCGTTGTAGCAGTCCACCGACTGGTGACGCTGTTCATGGAGCGCTCAGTCCAGGAGACGGATGGGTGCACCGGCGATGAACGCTGCGATGTCCTCGACCGCGTGGCGGTAGTACGTCTCGTAGTTGGCTCGGGACACGTACCCCAGATGTGGTGTCGCCAGCAATCGGGGCGCGGTCCGCATCGGGTGGCCGGCGGGCAGCGGCTCGAGGTCGAAGACGTCGATGCCGGCGCCGGCGATGCGACCCGCGTGGAGGGCGCCGAGCAGCGCGTCCTGGTCGACGATCGCGGCGCGGGACGTGTTGATCAGGTACGCGTCCGGCTTCATCAGGCCGAGTTCCCGCGCGCCGATCAGGCCGCGTGTGCCGTCCGCGAGCGGCAGGTGGATCGTGACGAAGTCGCTGGTCGCGAGCAGTTCGTCGAGGGATCCGGCCAGGGTGGCGCCGCGCTCGGCGGCCCGTTCCGCGGTGAGGTTGCGGCTCCACGCGCGCACCCGCATGCCGAAGGCAAGACCGACCCCGGCGACCGGTCCGCCGATCCGGCCGAGGCCGGCGACACCGAGCGTACGGCCGTGAAGATCCGCCCCCAGCGTCGACTGCCACTTCCCGCCGGCCCGCAGCGCGGTGTTCTCCTCGACCACGCTGCGCGCCAGCCCGAGCAGCAGCGCCCAGGTCAGCTCCACGGTCGGGGTGGCCGTCGCCTCGGTCCCGCAGACCGTGACGCCCAGCCGGGCGGCCGCCGCGAGGTCGATCGCCGAGTTCCGCATCCCGGTCGCGACGAGCAGTTTCAGCCGGGGCAGCCGCTCCAGCACCCCGGCCGGGAACCGCACCCGCTCCCGCAACGTCACGATGATGTCGAAATCGGTCAGCACGGACGCATCGCTGACGTGATCGCCGAAGAAGGTGACCTCGACGCCGGACAGTGTCGACCAGTCGGCCAGGTGAGCGGCGGCCCCTTGCAGATCGTCCAGAACGGCGCATCGCATTGACATGTCTCACCCTTTTCGCAAGTGTGGCCGGACCGGCGGGAAAGCGTCGTCCAGCCGGCCGGAATGATGATCGCATCTCATCGGCCGGACGGACCTTGCCAGCGCAGCTTCCGGATCTCTAACGTCGTCCGGTCCGGGAAAAGTTCGGGAAAGAAACCGGCCAGTAAGTCGGGGAGAGGTGCTGATGCGCGACGACGCGTTCCGCGCGTACTTCGAGCGCCATCACGCCTCGCTGTCACGGCTGGCGTACCTGATGACCGGTGAG
>KL571333.1:82333-85669 GCA_000715855.1 Actinoplanes liguriensis | reverse complement strand
GGCGTACCTGATGACCGGTGAGTCGGCGGCCGCCGACGACCTGGCCGCGGACGCGCTGACCGAGGTGTGGCGACACTGGGAACGTGTACAGGCGGCGGACGACCCGATCGCTTACGGACACGGCATCCTGATGAACCTGGCGCGGCAGTGGGTCCGGCGCCGGTCCCGGGAGCGCCTGCTCTCGTTCGGGACGTCCGGGCGTGTCGCGGAGAATCGGGACGTCCCGGCGATCCTCGACGTCCGCGGTGCGCTCCGCAAACTCCCGCACCGTCGCCGGGCTTGCGTAGTCTTGCGATACGCGTTCGATCTGTCCGAGCGCGACGTCGCCGCCACCCTGGGCATCTCGGTCGGCGCGGTGAAGAGCGCCACCTCGCGCGGTGCGAAGCAACTGGCCGATCTGCTGGGCGGATCGGTCACCCGGATCGACGGATGGGAGGCGGCGCGATGAGCGGCACGGGCCCTCTTTCCGACGATCAGTTGCGGTCGGTGCTGCGCGCCGAAGCGGCGATCCACCAGCCCGACCGGGAGGCGATGCTCGCCCGGATCACGTCGGCCGCGATGAACGACCCCGCATCGGCCCGGCGGCCCTCCTCGAAGCTACGGCTAGCGGTCGTGGCCGGGCTGGTCGCGCTCTTCGGCGGCGGCGGGTTCGCGGCGCAGTGGGCGCTGGCCGGCGACTCCGGCAAACAGGACGCCACACCACCGGTCGTCTCGGTGCCCGCGACCACCGAGCCGGTCACGACGGCGACCCCGTCCGCGACGGCGACGACCTCGGCGAGCGCGGCGCCGCACACCAGGCCGCCGGCGACCGGTGCGACCACCACCCCGGCGACGGCTCCGGCGACCACCCCGGCCACCGGGTCACCGGCCGGGCCGGTCAAGGGCGCTCCCGGCAACACCCGGGTCGAGCAGGGCCCGCTCTGGTCGGACGGCTCGATCGACCCGGACAGCGGCGACACCCAGGGCGCGAGTGTGATCACCCTGAAGACGTCCGAGAAGCTGACCGCGCTGACGGTGACCGTGCGGGTGGCGAAGACGCCGGGGCTGACCTCGCGCGGCGGGACGAAGTCGGTGCCCGGGGCGAGCGTCACCACCGGGGTGACCGACCAGCCGGGGGCGCTGCTCTACACGTTCCGGCTGGCGCCGGCCGACGAGGTGGCGCCCGGGACGTACACGTTCACCGCGAAGTACACGTATGCCGCGGGTGGCCGCGACGCCGGCGGCGACACCTATGAGGCGGTCGCCACCAGCGCCGGCGGTCAGTCCCTGGACGTGTACGGAAACTTCTTCCCGACGAGCTGAGCGTGCTCCGCCCGTACGGGAAACCGGTCTTGATCTTTTAAGAACGCCTCACGGCTCGCGGCGGACCGTGATCGGGGAGACGCGCCAGATGCGGGCGGCATAGTCGGCGACCGTGCGGTCCGAGGAGAAGAATCCGCTGCGCGCGGTGTTCAGGATCGACATCCGGGTCCAGCGGGCCGGGTCGCGCCAGGCCAGCTCGACCTCCTCCTGCGCGTCCAGGTATGACCGGTAGTCGGCCAGCGACAGGTACTCGTCCCAGCCGAGCAGCGACTCCGCCACCTCCTGCCCGACCCCGCCGAACGTGCCGTCCGCGATCGAGTCGATGGCCGTCTTCAGCTCGGCGTCCCGGTCGTAGTGCTCGCGCGGCCGGTACCCGGCGATCCGCACCTCGGCGGCCTGGAACGCGTCCAGCCCGAACAGGAAGAAGTTCTCCTCGCCGACGCGGGCCCGGATCTCGATGTTCGCCCCGTCCAGCGTGCCGACCGTGATCGCCCCGTTGAGCGCCAGCTTCATGTTGCCGGTGCCGCTCGCCTCCTTGCCGGCCAGCGAGATCTGCTCGCTCAGGTCGGCGGCCGGGACGATCTGCTCGGCCAGGGTCACGTTGTAGTTCTCGGCGAAGACCACCTTCAGGTACGGCGCCACGACCGGATCCGCCGCGATCGTCGCCCCGACCGCGTTGATCAGCCGGATGATGCTCTTCGCGGCGTGGTAGGCCGGCGCGGCCTTCCCGGCGAAGAGCACGGTCCGCGGGATCCAGTCGCCGGTCGGGTTCGCCCGGATCCGGTGGTACATGGTGACCATGTGGAGCACCTTGAGCTGCTGCCGCTTGTACTCGTGGAACCGTTTGATCATCACGTCGGTGAGCGAGTCCGGGTCGCCGGCGGCCAGGTCCACCTTGTTGGCCCGCTTCACCGCCCGCCAGCGCTCGCCGAACGCGGCGTCGTCGGCGAGCCGCTCCAGCCCGGCCAGGCGTTCCAGGTCCCGGAGCCAGCCGTCGTCGCCGAGCCCCTCGGTGATCAGGTCGGAGAGCCGCGGGTTGGCCAGCTTCACGAACCGGCGGGGCGAGACCCCGTTCGTCACGTTCTGGAACTTGGCCGGCCACAGGTCGGCGAAGTCCTGCAGCACGGTCTCCCGCAGCAGCTTGGAGTGCAGCTCGGCGACCCCGTTCACGGCCTCGGTGCCGACCACCGCGAGGTGCGCCATCCGGACCCGGCGCTCGTTGCCCTCACCGATGATCGACATCCGGCGGAGCCGGTCGACGTCCCCGGGGAAACGTTCCTCCACCTCGCGCAGGAACAGCATGTTGATCAGGTAGATGATCTCCAGGTGCCGGGGGAGCAGCCGCTCGAACAGGTGCACCGGCCACGTCTCCAGCGCCTCCGGCAGCAGCGTGTGACACGTGTACGCGAACGTCTTCCGGGTGATCGCCCAGGCCCGGTCCCAGTCCAGCTCGTACTCGTCGACGAGGAGCCGCATCAGCTCCGGGATCGCGATCGTCGGGTGCGTGTCGTTGAGCTGGATGACCGTCTTCTCGGCGAAGTCGTCCCACCCCTCGTTGCGCAGCCGGAACCGCCGGATGATGTCGCGCAGCGAGCACGAGCAGAGGAAGTACTGCTGCTTGAGGCGCAGCTCACGACCCAGTTCGGTGCTGTCGTCCGGGTAGAGGACCTTGCTGATGTTCTCGGCGCGGACCGCTTCCTGGACGGCCTCCGCGTACTGCCCCGCGGAGAAGCGCGACAGGTCGAACGACGCCTCGCTGCCCCGCGCCCGCCACAGCCGGACGATGTTGACCGTCTCGGTGCCGTAGCCGGGCACCAGCATGTGGCTGGGCTCGCCGAGCACGATCTCACCCGGCACCCAGCGCTTGCGGGTCGTCGAACCGGCGACCGGCTCGGTGTGGCCGTAGAAGTGGACCGTCTGCCGATCGTCCGGCGCCGGGAACTCCCACGGATTGCCCTGGAACGCCCAGTCGTCGGGACGCTCGGCCTGCGCGCCACCCTCGATGGACTGCTTGAAGATGCCGAAGTCGTAGCG
>KL571333.1:81577-82105 GCA_000715855.1 Actinoplanes liguriensis | reverse complement strand
ACGGCGAGCCGTCCGAGGCCGCCGTTGCCGAGGCCGGGCTCGACGTCCAGCTCCTCCAGCTCCTCCAACGATCGCCCGAGGGCCTTGACCGCCTGCGCGGCCACCTCGCCCGTGCCCGAATAGAGCAGGTTCTGCTCCAGCTGCGCACCGAGCAGATATTCCGCGGAGAGGTAATAAACCCATCGGGGGTTGCTGGCGTAGTGCGCCGCCGCGGTGCGGGCCCGGCGATCGGCGAGCCGGTCGCGGACGCTGAGCGCCAGAGCCTCATACGCGTCCCGCGGGCTCGCCGACTCCACCGTGGTGCCCCTGCGGTAGTAGAGGCTGCTCAGCAGATCCTGCTGGAACTCTTCCGCGGTGGTGCCCAGTCGTCGCAGACCGATGCCTTGGCTGCCTTGGCGAAGATCCATGCGGCCCATTCTGCCGCGACCACGTTTCCGGCGGCTGACGTTCCCCATTCCGCCGGGCGAAGAAGCTCCAATCAAGATCAAATTCTTCATTGCCTACGTCCGCCGTGGTCCCTCTCCGCCG
>KL571333.1:78393-81370 GCA_000715855.1 Actinoplanes liguriensis | reverse complement strand
GCCCGAAAGGGCGACCTCCGTGGCGGGGCACGGTCAAACCAAAACCCCATCCGCGGGATATCGTCGCGACGTGGCAGAGGCGCGCACCGTCACCGTGCCGGTCGTGACCGAGCGGGACCAGTCCGGCGCGTGGTGCGCTCATGCCCAGTTGCGCCCGGGCGTCGGCGCCCACGGCGAGGGCGACACCGAAGAGGCCGCGCTCGACGACCTCCGCGAGGCGCTGCTCGGGCTCATCGTGGAGTTCGGTGTGCCGCGGCAGGTCTCCGTCACCGTGCCTGCCTGATGCCGATGGGTCACGTGATCGTGCGCTGACGCCGTACCGTAATCAGGTTTTGATCGGTGTTGTTTGCCGGGCCCGGAGTGGGCCCGGCAGCGAGGAGCGAGCGTCAGGAGAGGTTGATGTAGTCGAGCTCGGCGTAGCCGGTGCCGCCCGCGTAATTGGGCGAGCCCTTGGCCAGGCGGATCACGTTGTAGCCGGCCTTGAGCGTCACCGTCGTGCTGACCGTCGAGCCGAACACTCCCCAGGCCGCGGTCGCCGGGTACGAGATCGTCTGGAACGCGCCGCCGTTGTAGGCCAGGCCCTGGGTCGCGGTCGCGCCCGTGGCGTTGGCGTAGCCGACCGTCATCGTGTACGCGCGTGCGGTGGGCACGTTCACGGTGAAGTCGACGAAGGACTGGTTGCGCATGTTGGCCGAGCCGTCGATCTGCCCGACGTAACCACCGTTGGACGCGGACGACGACGAGAAGCGGTTGGCGTTGACCGCTGTCGCGTTCTCCGCCTCGTAGCGCTGCTGCCAGGTCGCCGCCCCGGACGCCGGGGTGATCAGCAGCTGGTACGCGTCCCACGCGTTCATGCCGTTGACCGGCACGCTGATGCTCCCGCCGGACGGCGTGTAGGTGGCCGACGACACCGCGATCGGCGCGCTCTGGTTGGTGGTGCGCCCGGTGATGCCGGACCGGACGAGCGTGACCTGGACCTGCGAGCCGAGGGCGCTCAACCCGTTGACCTTGACGGTGTTGTTGCCGCTGTCCCCGCCGAGCACCACGTTCACGAACTTGCGGGTCGGGTCGTACGCGGCGACGCCCTCCAGCCAGGAGCCGGGGACGGTCTGCACGATGTTGCCGGCCATGTCGCCGTACCACTTGTAGGCCCAGTACGACGAGGTCGGCGCGTTGTTGTGGAGCAGGCCGTTCAGGGTGCCGGCCTCGTACCAGTAGGCCCGCTCCGCGTCCCGGACGCCGTAGCGCTCGAACGTCGCCATGAAGTGCACCGCGACGCTCGGGATGTCGATCTGGCTCGGCGACGCGTACTCGTTGATCGAGATCTGTCGCGGCGAGATGCCGAGCGAGCTCTCGATCGCGCGGTAGTCGGCCACGTCCGCGCCGATGTTGAGGTAGTCGTCGTTGTCCAGCTCGTGCCAGACGATCACGTCGGGCAGCGTGCCGGTGTCCCGGGCGTTGGTGAGGAAGCTGACCAGGTAGTCGTGGTTGTAGTACGAGATGCTCGGGCCGACGATCGGGGTGACCGTGTCGAGCGTGCGGATCAGCTTGTAGGTGCGGGTCCAGCCGGCGTTGAACGTTCCCGCGGAGGCGGTGTTCCACGTCCAGTCGGGCTCGTTCCACAGCTCGTAGCCGTCGATGTTGGTGGCGGTGGTCGCGCCGAGCCGCGCGTTCACCATGGTGCGGACCTTGGACTCCCAGTCGGCCCAGCTGACCCACTTGTACGGGAAGTCCTTGTAGATGTCCGGCAGCCGCCAGAACTGCTGGGCGCCGGCGCTGGTGACCTTGCCGGCGACCTGCAGCCCGTCGCAGCACGGGACGGTCGCGCCGTTGCCGAGCTGCTGGACGCCGTACGGCGGCTGGGTCAGGTGGTTGAGATGGAGCGCTTGCGGAACCGTGGTGCCGGTGTCGACGGCGTAGAGACCGCCGGACGCCACGTGCGTGACGGGCCGGACGGTCGTTCCGACGTTGACGGTGAGGGTGTTACCCGCGGCCCACGCCGGGCTGGGGACGAACAGCCCGGCGGCGACGAGTAACAGGACGGGTACTACGGAGCGGCGCATGGGTCACCTCTCGGATAGGGGGATGAACACCCGCATCGGACCCGGCTCCCGGTTGGCCCAGAGGTAGTAGGGGATGGCGGTCACGGCCACCGGTGCGGTGGCGCGGGCCGGGGCCGGGAGGGGCCGGTAGAGATGCGGGGTGTCGGTGGGACGGGGGCGCAGCGGGATCTTCAGCAGCACCGGCGCGAGCCCGTCCGGATCGCGGCTGACCTGCAGCGGGGCGGACGGAACCAGCTCCAGGTCCTCGAACGGCACGCCGGTGGGGGCGTCCGCGTGTTCCAGGCAGTAGACGATCGGGCCGCGGACGACGGCGGCCGAGCCGCGGACCGCGTCGACGCGCGGGTGGGCGGCGATCAGGCGGGGCAGCATCACCAGGGTCAGCTCGACGCGGTCGCCGACCAGCCAGGTGCGGGTGAGCTCGACGTAGCCGGACTCGGCCGCCACCACCTCGCCGTTCACGGTCAGGCGCGCGTCGCCGCACCACGCCGGGATCCGCAGCGACAGCGTCCACGGCCCGGGCCCGACCTCGGTGATCGTGACGGTGATCGTCTCGTCCCACGGGTAGCGGGTGCGCACGTCGACCGCGTGACCGCCGGCCCGGAACGTGCCCGCGGTGTAGAGGTGCAGCTGCAGCCCGCCCGGGTCGCCGGTGGCGGCGTAGTTGTCCAGCGAGGCCATCAGGCGGGCCAGGTTCGGCGGGCAGCAGGCGCAGGAGTACCAGGGCAGGCGCTGCGAGGGGGCGTCCTCGTGCGAGCCGTCGTGGCCGGTGCGCAACTGCAGCGGGTTGGAGTAGAAGAACGTCGCGCCGTCGAGCCCCGTGCTTCCGGCGATGCCGTTGTGGATCAGCCGTTCCATCTCGTCGGCGTACTTCGCGTTCCCGGTGGCCAGCAGCAGTCGCCAGGCCCACTGGAAGC
>KL571333.1:73091-78198 GCA_000715855.1 Actinoplanes liguriensis | reverse complement strand
GAACCTGCCGATGGCGGCGCAGGACTCGGCGTACGCGCGGTCCGGCGGCAGCTCGTAGGGGTCGCCGAACGCCTCGTCGCGGTGGCGTGATCCCTGGCCGCCGGTGATGTAGGTGCGGCTGGCGAGCGCGGAGTCCCAGAGCCGTTCGGCGGCGGCCAGCAGGTCGGCGTCGCCCGTCTCGACGGCCACGTCGACCGCGCCGGCCAGCAGGTACACCTGGCGGACCACGTGGCCGGTGACCTCGTCGGTCTCCTTCAGCGGCTGGTGATCCTGGAAGTAGCGTGGTCCGAAACGGCCCTCGCCGAGGACGCCGTGGCCGCGGTTCTCGACAAATCGGGCGGCGAGATCGAGGTAGGCCTTCTGGCCCGTGATGCGGTAGAGCTCGACGAGCGCCGTCTCCACCTCCGGGTGGCCGTCGACCTCGGGCGAGTCGCCGAACCTGCGCACCAACAAGTCCGCAAATTTACGTGCAATTCCGACTATCTGCGGCGCGGCCGGATCACCGCTGCGCTCAGCGGCCACCGCCGCCTGGAACAAATGCCCCGCACAGTACATTTCGTGGCTGAAGTGCAGCTCGCTCCACTGCTTGTCCCGGTTCTCGACCTGGTAGTACGAGTCGAGATAGCCGTCGGCGTCCTGCGCTTTTTCCAGCAAGCCCACAATATTGGCGACAAATCCGGACTTGTCGCCCGACCAGAACGCGGCTTCGAGCGTCTTGTACACATCGGAGTCCGCGAACCAGAAACCCTTGAACTCGCCCGCGGCATCACCGGTCACCCGGCGCAGATTGGCCAGGTTGCCGTATTCGTCGAGCTGCGTGACGCAGTGCGGCAGGGTCGCGGCGGCGTTACGTGCCTGCCAGCCGCCGAACAGGCTCTCCGGCCGCAGCGTCACGGCGTCGCGCGGCAGGGGCCGCAGCGCGGAGACGGCACGGGAGGTGGGCACGACTGGCCCGTACGAAGCGTCCATCACGGGGTTTTCCTCAATCCTTGACGGCGCCGGCGGTCACACCCGCGGCGACGTAACGCTGGGCGACGATGAGTAGCAACGTCGCCGGGATGGACGCGATCACGGCGGTGGCCATGATGGCGTTCCACTGCTGGTTGTTGTTGCCGATGTAGTGGTAGATGCCGAGGGTGATGGGCTGGTAGTCGCCGCCGCCGTCGAGCGTGGTGGCGAAGACGAAGTCGGACCAGGCCCACAGGAAGGCGAACAGGCTGACCGTGACGATCGCGTTGCGTGACACCGGCAGGATCACCGAGCGGAACGTCCGGAACTTCGACGCGCCGTCGATCGAGGCCGCGTTGATCAGCTCGTCCGGGATGCCGGACATGAACGCCGTGAAGATCAGGACACCGAACGGCACCGCGATGGTCGAGTCCGCCAGGATCAGCCCGGGCACCGTGTTCAGCACGCCGGCGCGCAGGTAGATGGCGTAGAAGCCCATCGCCATGATGATCCCCGGGATCATCTGCGCGATCAGCAGCACGAAGTTGAGCGCCCCGGTGCCGCGCGGGCGCAGCTTGGCCAGGGCGAATCCGGCCGGCGCCGAGAGCAGCAAAGTCAGCACGACCGTGCCGGCACCGATCAAAAGACTTGTTCCGAGGTACGGCAATTGCTGGTCCAGCACAGCCCGATAGCCCTCGAGCGTGCCGTTGAACGGGAACAGGTGCGGCGGATCGGCGCGCATGTCGGTGTCCTTGGTGAAGGACACGTTGACCATCCAGTAGACCGGGAACAGCATGATCGCGGTCAGGATGACGCCGATCGTGGTCTTCAAGGGCTTAGTCACGGCGCTGCCTCCGGATGTACAGAAATCCTTCAGTCACGGCGCTGCCTCCGGATGTACAGCAGCCCGAAGAACAGGGCGATGATGATCAGCAGGTTGCCGACCGCGGCCCCGGGCCCGAACTCGGGCAGCAGGTTGCCGAACGACAGCCGGTAGGACCAGGTCGCGAGCGTCGTCGACGCGTCGGTCGGCCCGCCCTTCGTCATGATCCAGATCAGGTCGAAGACCTTCAGCGTGTAGACCAGCCCGAGCAGCAGCGTGATCAGCGAGACCGGCCGCAGCAGCGGGAACGTGACCCGCCAGAACCGTTGCCAGCCCGTCGCGCCGTCCAGCGCCGCCGCCTCGTAGATGTCGTTCGGGATGCCCTGCAGGCCGCTGTAGAGGATCACCAGGTTGAACGGGATCCCGATCCAGATGTTCGCGATGATCACACTGGTCAGCGCCCAGTCCGGCGAGGTCAGCCAGTTGATCTGATCCACGCCGAAGATGCTGAGTGCGTAGTTCACGATCCCGGAGTCGCTGTTGAGCATCCAGGACCAGGTCGACGCGCTGACGATCAACGGCAGCAGCCACGGTACGAGGAACAACGCCCGCAGCGTCGCGGAAAGCTTGAAGTGAGAAGTGAAGAAGACCGCCAGCGCCAGCCCGATCGCGAACTGGAACGCGATGCTGACCAGCGTGAACACCATCGTGTGCAGCAGCGCCGGCCCGAACGTCGGATCGCTGAACACGGTTTTGTAGTTGTCCACACCGGAGAACGGGGCATCCCCCTGCACGAAGCTCCGGACCGTGTAGTGCCGCAGGCTCAGATCCAGGTTGCGGTAGAGCGGGTAGGCGTAGAACGCGACCAGGTAGATGATCACCGGGGCGAGGAACGCCCAGGCCGCCCACTGTCCCCGGGCCCGCCGGACCCGGGAGGAGCCCCGGGTCCGGACGAGCGTTTCCACGTGCGAGGTCACTTGCCCGCCGCCGCCTGGGCGTCGGTCATGGCCTGCTGCGGGTTCTTCGATCCGGACAGTGCCGCCTGGAACGCGCCCCACATCGGCTGGGAGATCTTCGGGTACTTGGTGCCGAGGTCGTCACTGGTGCGGCCCTTGGCGGCCTTGACGGCTTCGACCCAGACCTTCAGCTCCGGGGTCGCGGCGACCTGCTTCTGCTGTACGGCGTCGGTAGCCGCCACGTAGGAGAGCGTGGTGTCCGTGGTCAGCGCGTTGTCGGCGCTGGTCAGGCACGAGACGATCTTCTGCGTGGTGGGGTACTTGCCGGTGTCCGACTGCACCGGCGCGGTCACGAACTCGCCGCCGGTGGGTGCCGGGGCGGTGCCGCCTGCCTGCGAGGGGATCGGGATGATGCCGTACTCGAATCCGGTCTTCTTGGCGTTGGCCAGCTGCCACGTGCCGTTCTCGGAGAACGCGAAGTCCCCGGCGGCGAACTCCTGCCAGCTGGTGGTCTGCGTGTTGTTCAGCACCGAGTTCGGGGCGTAGCCGTTCTTGAGCCAGTCGGTCCACAGGGTCAGCGCGGCCACGCCCTGCGCGGAGTCGAGCTGGGTGAGGTTCGCGCCGGAGCCCCAGAACCAGGGCAGGAACTGGAACGAGCCCTCCTCGGTGCCGATCGCCGAGAACGTGATGCCCTTCTTGCCGGCCGCCTTGACCTTGGTCAGTGCCGCGGTCAGCGACGCCCAGTCCTTGATCGTGGCGGGGTCGACCTTCGCCGCGTCCAGGACCTTCTTGTTGTAGTAGAGCGCGAGGGTGTTCGCGCCGATCGGGATGCCGTAGGTCTTGCCGCCCTGCTGCCCGGCGGCGAGCAGGTTCGGCGAGACGGCCGTCGTGTCGATCTTCATGTCCTCGGTCGTGGTCAGCACGCCGGCCTCGGCGAGGGTGGACACGACCGGGTTGTCGACGATCAGCACGTCCGGGGAGTTGCCCTGCTGCGCCGCGAGCAGGGCCTTGTTGGTCAGGTCGGTGGTGTCGTAACCGGTCCGCTTGACCGTGACACCGGCGTCGGTGCCGCACTTGGTCAGCAGCTTCACCCAGTCCGAACTGTCGTCGAACTGCGGGTACGGGTCCCAGATGGTGTATTCGGTGGCTTTCGACGAAGTCGCATCGCCGCCGTCTCCACCGGACGAGCATGCGGTGAGCAGGCAGGCGGTGACGGCGAGTGCGGCACCGAGGCCTCGGATGTTCATGGCTGTTACCCCTCAAGAGCGGTGTGGGGAAACTCAAGGAAAACGATTGCCTAGACGCTAAGGATGACCTTGCGGGCCTGTCAATAGGAAGTTACCGTCGCATTACACGGGGCGAAGGAAACCTGGGAGGAAACTCTGAGCAACGATCGACGCGGCGCCACGATCAGCGAGGTCGCCGCCCTCGCGGGGGTTTCCACCGGTACGGCTTCCAAAGCTCTCAACGGGCGCGGGACCATGCGCCCGGAAACACGACTACGGGTACGACAAGCCGCTGACCAGCTCGGATTCGTGGTCAACGCGGCCGCGCGGTCCCTGCAGACCGGGCGCACCTACACCGTCGGCATGATCACGACGGACACCATCGGACGGTTCAGCATTCCGCTGCTCATCGGCGCGGAAGACGCGCTCGGGGCGGGACAGATGTCGGTGTTCCTGTGCGACGCGCGAGACGACCCGATCCGGGAGCAGTACTACCTGCGTACACTGCTCGGCCGCAAAGTCGACGGGATCATCGTGACCGGCCGGCGAACCCAGGCGCGCGCGCCGATCGGAGAAGGACTACCCGTGCCGGTGGTCTACGCGTTCATCAGCTCCACCGACCCCGCCGACTGCTCCGTCGTCCCCGACGAAGCCGACGGCGCCCGCCGCGCCGTCCGCCACCTGCTCGACACCGGCCGCCGCCGGATCGCCCACGTCACCGGGCCGGAGCACCACCACTCGGCCCAGGTCCGTGCCGCGGCCGCCGCCTCCCAGGTGGAACTCGCCGCGCCGGTGCTCTACGGCGAATGGACCGAGGCGTGGGGCCGCCAGGCCGCCGGCATCCTCCTCTCCGGCGGCGTCGACTTCGACGCCGTCTTCTGCGGCAACGACCAGATCGCCCGCGGCGTCGCCGAAGGCCTGCGCGAGGCCGGCCGCGACGTGCCCGGCGAGGTCGCCCTGGTCGGCTTCGACAACTGGGACGTCATGGTGGACGCCAGTCGCCCGGCCCTGACCAGCATCGACATGGACCTGGAGGGCATCGGCCGGACAGCCGCCGAGGTCCTCCTGGCCGCCATCAACGGCACCCCCCGGCACGGGCCGATCACCCGCCCGTGCCGCCTGATCCCCCGAGCCCTGTCTCTTATACACATCTC
>KL571333.1:72340-72842 GCA_000715855.1 Actinoplanes liguriensis | reverse complement strand
TCGCCGAGTTGCCGCCGCTCGCCCTCTTGGCCGGCTGCGGTCCGCTCCCCAGCCACCCGCGCCGCCGGTCGCCCAGGTGTCGCCGCTCGCTGTCCTGGCTGGCTGCGGTCCGCTTCCCAGCCACCTGCGCTGCGGTCGCTCAGGTGCCGCCGTCGCCGCCGAATCCCGATCACCACCACCAGGGCCAGCCCGGGCGGTCGGGCTGGGCCCCACCGTGGTTATGAGCACCCCAAAACCACCGTGAGCACCAGCCGGCGACAGCGGGCTGGGCCCCACCGTGGTTATCGGGCGCGAATAACCACGGTCAGCGCCAGCCGACAACAGCGAGCTGGCCTTCACGGCGCGAAACCGGCCGAGAAGCGACCGTCAGGGCCAGCCGACGGCAGTGGGCTGGTCTTTGCGGCGCGAAACCGGCCGAGAAATGACCGTCAGGGCCAGCTGGGGGCTGGGGTTTGGGGTAAGCGCGCCCACCCACGGAGGTCGCCCTGGAGGGCTTTGCGTT
>KL571333.1:68880-72097 GCA_000715855.1 Actinoplanes liguriensis | reverse complement strand
AAAGCCCGCAAGGGCCCCCGCGGGAGCGGCGGTCTGGACCACAGCGGACCTAGGACATAAAAGATCTTGAATTTCTAGTCGTGATCGAAGCTGTCGACAACCGCCAGGATTTCCGGGAACGTGTCGACGGCGGCGGTGACGTGCCGAGGGTCAAAATCGGTCAGCCGCCGAACGCCGCTTTGCAGGCAGGCGATGAAGCGGATCCCGGCGCCGCCCGCGGCGAGGGCGTCGCCGGGCGAGTCGCCGACGTAGACGCACTGGTCCGGCGTGAGGCCCGTCTCGGCGAGGAGCTCGTCGAAGGCGCGCGGATCCGGTTTGCGGAAGCGCATGTTCCCCTGGTGGTACGCGCCGGTGACGCGCCCCGCCAGCACGTGGTCCGGTTCGAGCAGGTGGCGGACCTCGGGCTCGGTGCGGGAGGTCAGCAGCATGACGGCGCGGCCGTCGAGGACCAGCCGGTCGAGGGTCGCCAGGTTCTCCGGCGGGATCACGTCGAGGCGGCCGTCGGCGATGTAGCGCTGGTTCCATTCCGGGAACAGCGCGGCGAAACGGTCCAGATCGACGCCGGGGGAGCGTCGCGGCATGGCGTCCAGCAGGGTCTCGCCCCAGGTGGCCAGGTGCACCTCGCGGGACATGGGCGGGCGACCCATTGCGGTCAGCACGTCGTTCTCCAGGTCGAACGAGGCGGCCTCGGTCAGGCACAGGGTGTCGTCGACGTCGACGACCACGGCACGAATCACGGGTACCAAAATAGAGACATGGGGATCGTGGCGGGCATCTGGCGGTATCCGGTCAAAAGCACCCGCGGTGAGAGCCTGGACGAGGTGACGGTCGGGGCGAGCGGGCTGGCCGGTGACCGCGTGTGGGCCTGCGTGGACGACGAGACGATCGGGAGTGCCAAGCATCCGCGCAGGTGGGGCGGGTTGCTGGAGGTCCGCGCGTCCGGTGAGCCGGCGACGGTCGACGTCGGCGGAACCCGTTGCCCGGCGGGGAGCGCGGAGGCGGACGAAGCGCTCAGCAAGCACCTCGGGCGGACGGTACGATTGACCCGCGACGAGCCGGCAACCGCCCGGATATATCGGCTGATGCCCGACGAGGCGGACATGGTGCCGGACTGGCTGACCGGCATGCGACCCGGGCAGGAGCGGATCGAGGACGCCGGCGGCTTCGCGCAGACCGGCCGTTTCGTCGACTTCGCGGCGGTGCACCTGGTCACCACCGGCGCGCTGGCCGGGCTCGGCGCGGCGGCGGCGCGGTTCCGGCCGAACCTGCTCGTCGAAGCGGACGCGGATCCGGAGCCGGGGACCGAGCTGACGATCGGCGACGTCGTGCTGCGGGTGCGGTTCCCGACGCCGCGCTGCATCGTGCCGAGCCTGGCGCAGGGTGAGCTCCCGGCCGATCCGGGGCTGCTGCGGACGCTCGCCAAGCACTACCGGCGCGAGGTGTTCGGGACCGGGAAGGCGGCCTGCTTCGGGGTGTACGCCGACGTCGTCCACCCCGGCAGCCTGGGAGTGGGCAGCGCGGTGCGCGGATAGTACGTTCCTGGGATGTCCCGTCCACGGCCCGCCACCATCCGCGATGTCGCGGCGCTGGCCGCGGTCTCGGTCGGGACCGCCTCCAAGGCGCTGAACGGGCGCGGCTCGTTGCGCGCGGAAACCGTGGCCCGGGTCCGGCAGGCCGCCGAGCAGCTGGACTTCCGGCCGAATCAGGCGGCGCGCAGCCTGCACACGGACCGGACGTACACGGTCGGCATGATCACCACCGACACGATCGGCCGGTTCAGCATCCCGCTGCTGATCGGCGCCGAGGACATTCTGGGCGCGGGGCAGGTGTCGGTGCTGCTCTGCGACGCGCGCGACGATCCGATCCGCGAGCGGCACCACCTGCAGGTGCTGCTCAGCCGCCGGGTCGACGGGATCATCGTGACCGGAAGGCGGGCCGGGACCCGGGCGCCGATCGGCACGGACCTGCCGGTGCCCGTCGTCTACGCGTTCATCAGCTCCACCGGCCCCGCCGACTGCTCCGTCGTCCCGGACGAGACGGGCGGCATCCGGCTCGCCGCCGACCATCTGCGCAGCACGGGCCGCAGCCGCCTGGTCCACGTCACCGGCCCGGAGCATCACCATTCGGCGCGGGTGCGGGCCGCGGCGCTCACCGGCCTGGTGTCCGAGCCGCTGTTCGGCGAGTGGAGCGAGGCCTGGGGCCGCCGTGCCGCCGGGCTGCTGCTCGCCCGTGACCTGGGCTTCGACGGGGTGATCTGCGGCAACGACCAGATCGCGCGGGGCGTGACGGAGGCGCTGCGGGAGGCCGGGCGGAACGTGCCGCGCGACGTCGCGGTGACCGGCTTCGACAACTGGGACGTCATCGCCGAAGCCAGCCGTCCGCCGTTGACCAGCGTCGACATGGACCTGGACGGGCTCGGGCGGGCGGCCGCCGGGCTGCTGCTGGAGGCGATCGACGGGCACGCCCAGCCCGGGCTGCACCGGCATCCGGCCCGGCTGATCATCCGGGATTCCACGATCTCCTGATCGGATGGGAGACTCCAGACGTGCTCGATCAGCTGCTGCCGCCCGCGGTGCGCTCCTCCGTCGCGTTCACCGACGACCCGGACGAGGCCTGCTACCCCGGTGAGGAATCGCTGGTCGCGACCGCCGCCCCGGGCCGCCGCCGCGAGATCGTGACGGCCCGCCGCTGCGCCCGCGAAGCGCTGCTCGCCCTCGGCCACGCCCCGGCCGCGATCCTCCGCGGCGCCACCCGCGAACCCCTCTGGCCCACCGGCGTGGCCGGCAGCATCACCCACTGCGCCGGCTTCCGCGCCGCCGCCGTCGCCCACACGACCGAGATCGCCAGCCTCGGCATCGACGCCGAGCCGCACGCGCCGCTGCCACCCCGGGTCCTCGGCCCGGTCGCGACACCGTCCGACCTCGACCTGCTGGCCAAGCTCGACGTCTCCCACCCGGAGATCTGCTGGGACCGCCTGCTGTTCAGCGCCAAGGAGTCGATCTACAAAACCTGGTTCCCGGTGGCCGGCCGCTGGCTCGGCTTCGAGGACGCCTCGCTCTCCATCGACCCGGACGCCGGCACGTTCACCGGCCACATCCTGATCGACGGGCCGATCACCGAGCTGCACGGCAAGTTCCTGGTAGATCGCGGATTGATCGTCACCGCTGCCCTGCTCTGAAAAACCATCAAGATCAAATTCTTCATGTCCTACGTCCGC
>KL571333.1:67225-68588 GCA_000715855.1 Actinoplanes liguriensis | reverse complement strand
TCCAGGGCGACGTCCGTGGGTGGGCGCGGTCAAAGAAACCCCAGCCCAAGTCCACAATCATCCCCAGTGACGCCCCAGCAGCTCGGTGCCCGTCGCCGCCGTCGCAGCGCGCGCAGTCAGTCCGGTGCCTTTCAGCCGTTGCAGCACACGCCACGGGGCTCAGGCGTGCGCCAGCAGATCGGCAGTGAGCTCGGTGGTCGGCACCGCCACCCCGCAGCGGGTCTGCACGTGCCGCAGCGCGTCGGCATGGTGCGCCGGGCTGAAGTCGGCGACCGCATCGGTGACCACGAACGGCTGGACGCCCCGCATGAACGCGTCCAGCGCGGTGGCCATCACCCCGATGTGCGCGTAGACCCCGGTGACGATCAGCTGATCCCGCCGCCCGAGCCGCCCGGCGAAGTCGGTGCTGACGAACGCGCTGTACCGCCGCTTGGTCAGCACCACGTCACCGTCCTCCGGGGCCAGCTCGTCGGTGATGGCGAGCGCCTGCGGATCCGCTCACTACCCACACAGTGACGAAAGCGACCTCCCATCGTTCCGGCTCGCGATCGTGGCGATGTGACACAGGTCGGCGATGACCTCGGTGTTGTCCAGCCACCACACTCCGAACGTCCAGTCGAGCCCGGAACTAGCCAGCAGCCTGCCGTCCGGCGAGAAGGACAATGATCCCGATCGGTCACCATGCCCGGTCAGGGTGGCGGCCAGGTGTCGGCTCCCGGTGTCCCACAGGTGGACGCGCCCGTTGAACTCGGTCGTGGCGAGCGTCCGCCCGTCAGGCGAGAACGCGACGGAGTCGACCTGCTGGATCTGTTGCTCGGTCCGCCAGAGCACACGGGCGCCGTCCGGGCTCCGGATCTCCACGAATCCGCTGGTACCGGCCACCGCGATCGACCCGTCGGCCGGTGACACCGCGAGCCCGACCGGTTGGTTGGCGCCGAGATGGAACGTGCTCTGCTCGGTGAAATCGCTGACGCGCCAGCGCACCAGGTCCGACGCCACCGCGAAGCTGCCGCTCGCGCTGCCATTGGCCGTCACCGTGGCCAGCAATGCCGTGCCGTCCGCGCTGAACGCGACGGTGTACGCATCCTGCGGAGGCCGAAATGATGCCCGCACCTCGCGCCGCACCACGTCGTACACCAGGATCCGGGAGGCCTTCTTCTTGGCCTTCTCCAGGTCGGTACCGGCGAAGACATCGGTCGGCGCCAGGCCGGTCGACACCGCCACCAGGGAACGGTCCGGTGAGACGGCCAGGCCCGTCTGCATCCCGGCGAGCGGCACCGTTTCCCGCAGCTTCCCGGTCGCCCCGTCCCGCACCTCGAGCTTGCGGTCCACGGTGACGTCGACCAGCGTGTCACCGGCGGCG
>KL571333.1:65087-67021 GCA_000715855.1 Actinoplanes liguriensis | reverse complement strand
AGCGTAGACAATTCGCCCCGGCGAGCCGCTCGTCCGGATCGACGTGACCAGCGCGCGCGACGTGGTGTCCCAGACCCGGATCAGGCCGTCGTCCGCGGCGGTGGCCAGCCGCTGCCCGTCCGGCGAGAACGCGCTGCTGAACACCCGGCCGTCGTGCGGCAGCCAGGTAGTCGCCCGGCGGAACACCGCGGTCGGCGCGTCCGAGCCGGTCACCGCGACGATCCGGCCGTTCGGCGAGACCCCGACGGCGGGGAACGTCCCGACCCCGGTGTCCTGGATTGTCTTCGACCCGTCGACCAGCGAGAACATTGCAACGGAGCGGAAGCCGTTGTTGGCCACCGCCACGCCGTCGGCGGTGACAACGATCCGGCTGGCCCCGGGGGTCACCGAATCCGGCATCATCGTGAGCAACTTCTTGCCGGACGGGATCGCCCAGTGGGTGAGCTGACCGAGCGAGTTCCCGCCGACCAGGCTGTCGTCCGGCGCGAACGCGACGTGCACGGTGTCCGGAACAGTCGTCACCAGCCGGCCGTCACTCACCTGCCAGACCCGGGCGGGCGACTTCATGTCCTTGCCGACCGCCACATACTTCCCGTCCCGGCTGACCGAGAGGTCGAAGGCGAAGTAGTCACCGACCGGGAAGGACCTGATCAACTTGCCGGTCCCCGCGTCCCACAGGCCCAGTTGGAGCACCTTGCCGGGGGTGTCGGTGCGGGTGCCGATCACCGTGGACGTGCCCGGAAGCCAGGCCGCCGCGGCGCCGCCCGGCAGGATCCGGGCGAGCTTGCCGGTGGCGGCGTCCCAGATGTGGAGACCGCCGACGGCGATGGTGCTGGCGAGCAGGAACCGGCCGTCCGGCGAGTACGCCACGGACGAGGTGACCTGCCGTGCCTTCTCCTCGGGCGGGACCAGCGGCTCGCCGACCGTCTCGTAGGTGGCGGCGTCCCAGATCCGGACCGTGCCGTCCCCGTACCCGATCGCGATCCGGGTGGCGTCCGGGCTGAACGCCGCGGCCGTGCCACCCGGCTCGGTGCCGAGCGTGCCGAGCGAGTTCACCATCTGCGCGGAGAGCAGCGCGCCGTGCGCCTCCACGGTCGGGGCCTCCTGCCAGCCGGCCAGCGCCTGCCGGACCGCGGTGATCTCGTCCCGGTCCAGGGCGTTGATCGCCTCCGCCGCGAACTGCCGGGAGGCCGCGTCCCGCCGGCTCTCCTGCGCCTCCTGCTCCTTCTCCGCCGCGACCCGCTGCTTGTCGACGGCGACCAGCCCACCCGCGACGGCCAGCAACAACGCGACTCCCAGCCCGACGGCCAGCCGCCGTAGCCGCCCGGTCGCCCGGCGCCGGGCCCGTTCGTCCCGCTCGGCCGCCTCGGTGCCGGCCGCCAGGAAATCCGGTGCCGGTGCGGGAAGGGCGCTCGCGTCGGTGAGACGCTCCCGGGCCGCCAGCAGCCGCGAGCCGCGGAGCAGCAGATCCGGGTCGTGGCCGGAACGGTCCCAGTCCTCGGCCGCCTCGACGACCCGCTGTCGCAGGTCCAGGTCGGCGCGAGCCTCCTCCACCCAGCCGGCCAGCCGCGGCCACCCCGTCAGCAGTGCCTCGTGACTGATCTCGACGGTGTCCGTCCCGGCGGTCACCAGCCGCTCGGCGACCAGCCGATCCAGCACCTGAGCGTTGTCGCCGGTGCGTTCCCCGCGCCGGCGGACGACCGTGCCGTTGCTGGTCACCGTCACCAGCGAGAGCAGAGCCGCGCGCAACCCGTCCCGATCGCCGGGCGCCAGATCCAGATAGATGCGCTCGGCTGTCTCGGCCACCGCATACCGGATCCCGCCGGTCTCCCGGTAGGCCTCAACCGTGAGGCGGTCACCGTCCCGCCGCTCCCAGGTGGCCCGCAACGCGTGTGCCAGCAGCGGCAACGCCCCCGGCTCTGTCTCTTATACAC
>KL571333.1:64479-64845 GCA_000715855.1 Actinoplanes liguriensis | reverse complement strand
CCGACCGCCTCCGCGTCGTCGAGCAGATCCTGACCCAGGTCTCGGAGCAGCAGCTCGGGCAGGCCCGGATCGACCTTGAGCCCGGCCTGCTCGGCCGGCTCGACGACGGCCCTGCGCAGCGCCTCGTCGTCCAGCGGCCCGAGCACCACGTGCCCGGCAGCCAGCAGCTCGGCCAGCGGCGGCAGCTCGACACAGGCGGGGTAGAAATCCGACCGCACCGCGATCACCACCAGCGCCGGCGCGGCCCCGGTCAGCGCCGCGGCGAACGCCAGCCGCTCGGCCGGATCCGCACACTGGGTGAACAGCTCCTCGAACTGATCCACCACGATCACCGGTCGTCGCCCGCCGGCCGCGGCCCGTCCGGCG
>KL571333.1:62705-64180 GCA_000715855.1 Actinoplanes liguriensis | reverse complement strand
GACGTCGCCCCGTCGACGCAACTGGCCGACGTCGCACCGTCGACCCGGCTGGCCCACGCCGCCCCGTCGACGCCGCCGGAGTTCGCCGAACCCGCGTAGACCGCGGACCCTGCCGTGTCGCCCTGCTCGGTGTCGCCGGGCTTTGCCGAGCCGCCACCCACCGAACTCGTCCCGACGGCGACCGAGCTCGCCTCTGCCATGGTTTCTGACGTCGAGACGGTTTCTACCGTCGTCTCGGAAGCCGCGCTGGCTTCTGTCGTCGTCTCCGGCGCTGAGCTGTCTCTCGATGTCGTCTCTGGCGCCGGTGGGAGCAGGCGGGTGAGCTCGTGGACCAGATCGCGCAGGGGAGCGGGACCGGGAGTCAGTAGCACCCACGGCCACGTCGCCGCCTCCGGACCCAGCCGGCCCGCGCCGATCGCCGGAAGCAGGCCGGCGCGCAGCAACGAGGACTTCCCGACGCCGGAGACCCCGGTGACCACCAGCGCCGGACCGCCCACGACCTGTTCGCTCAGCCGGCCCAGCAGCTCGGCCACCCGCGTCTCGCGCCCGCGGAACAACGGGGCGTCGACCGGTTGGAACGCCGCCAGCCCCGGATAGGGCGACACGACGGAGCCGGTCACCGGCGTAGGTGGCAGCGGCTCACCGTTCACCGCGACGAGCTGCCGCCGGACCTGCTCGAGCTGCTGGTGCAGCAGGAACGTCTGCCCGGCGAACTGCTGCCGCAGATCGTCGATCGACCGGCGCACGTCGCCGACCATCCACCGCAGCGCCCCGACGTCGCTGCCCAGCTCCTCGAAGACCTGCTCGAGTTGCCGGCGCAGATCTTCGTCAGCGGTCGCGGCCTCGGTCAGCGTGGTGGCGACCGCGTCGATCCCGTGCAGGACCCCGGAGATCTCCTCCTGCAACTGCTGACTGCGTGCGTCACCCGCGTCGAGTAGGGGAAGGAGATCGGCGGCGATCGCATCGCGCCACTGTTGCTCGGTGATCGGGCCGGTGCCGCGCATCCGTTGAGCCGTGTCGGCCAGCGAATCAGCGAGGAAGTTGCTCCCCAGGCCGCCCAGCTGGGCCAGCGCCACGGCGAACTCGGCCGAGACACCGAGTCCCGCCCCGGCCACCGGAGCCACCGCGGAGGCGGTAAGAAAGGCCAGAATTGCATACGGACTCGCGCCGCGTGCCCGTGCCCGAGCGCGCTGCCCGGTCTCCCGGACCCACGCCCGGACACCAGCCCGAGCCCGCTCGGCGGGCTCGGGGGTGAAATCGGTGCCAGGCTCGTGCACGGTTGCCGTCCTTCGTGGACCTCGGCGTTGCTGAGGGCCCCATGGTGGCACCGCGAGGCGACCCGCCACATCAGACTGTGGTCTGAGTTCTGCCTGGCGAAAACCGTACTTTGGAACCGTGCGGAGCCTGGCCCCCGCTGCGTACTTTGGCTGCGTGACCGAAATGCTGACGCACAGCGGGAAGATCGGCTGGCGGGC
>KL571333.1:58854-62440 GCA_000715855.1 Actinoplanes liguriensis | reverse complement strand
CCGGCCGCTACGACTACCACCGCGACGAGCTCTATTTCCGCGTGCTCGGCAACCACCCCGCGTGGGGTTATGTCGACCAGCCTCCGTTCACCCCGCTCCTCGACCGCCTCGCGATCGAAGTCCTCGGCGATTCGGTGTGGGCGATCCGCGTTCCCTATGCTCTTCTGCTCGGCCTGGCCGCGCTGCTGGCCGCCGCGATCGCCCGCGAGGTCGGCGGTGGCGCGGGCGCACAGTCCCTGGCGGCCTCCGCGGTCTTCGGCACGTTCCCGCTGAGCGGCTTCCACCTCGGCTCCACCGCCGCGACCGACCTGCTGGTCTGGCTCGGCGTCATCCTCTTCGTGATCCGTGCGCTGCTGCACGGCCAGCCCCGCGCCTGGCTGTGGGCCGGCCTGGTCGCTGGACTCGGCCTCTACAACAAGCACCTGGTCGTGCTGCTCCTGCTCTGTCTGGCCGCCGCGCTGCTGATCACCGGCCCGCGCGGGGTGCTGCGCTCGCCGTGGCTCTGGGCCGGCGCCGGGATCGCCCTGGTCGTCGGCCTGCCGAATCTGATCTACCAGGTGGTGAACGACTTCCCCCAGGTGGAGATGGCCCGTGCGCTCGCGGAGGACAAGGGCGACGACTCGCGGGTGCTGCTCCTGCCGTTCCAGTTCCTGCTGGTCGGCCTGCCTCCGGTGTGGATTGCGGGCGTCGTCACGCTGCTGCATGATCAGCGCTTGCGGCCGATCCGTGCGCTGGCCATCGCGTACCCGCTGATGTTGGTTCTTCTCCTGGTGATCGCCGGGCAGCCCTACTATCCGCTGGGCCTGCTCACAGCCCTGTTCGCGATCGGCGCCGTGCCCACCGTGCGCTGGCTCGGCGGCCGTCCGGCCCGGCGGTTCTGGCTGCTGGCGGGCGTGCTGATCTTCACGGCGATGGGCATCGTCACGTCCCTGCCGCTGATCCCGGAGAGCGAGCTGGCGGAGTCCGGAATCGCCGACGCGAACCAGACGATCGCCGACCAGATCGGCTGGCCGGAATATGTCGCCCAGGTCGCGGCCGTCTATCGCGCTCTGCCCGCCGACGAGCAGGCCCGCACGGTGCTCTTCACCGGGAACTACGGCGAGGCCGGCGCGCTTGATCGCTACGGTCGCCCGCTGGGCCTGCCCCAGGCTTACAGCGGACAGAACGAGATGTACAACTTCGGCCCGCCGCCGGACGACAAGACCGTCGTGATCGCGGTCCTGCAGGCACCCCGGGCGCGTGCCGATCAGCTGCTCGGCGCGTGCACCGACCAGGGCCGGTTGCACAATGCCGCCGGCGTCGAGAACGAGGAGTCCGAGGAGGCCCACATCTACGTCTGTCACCCCGCCACACCATGGCGCTCCCTATGGCCCACCCTCCAGCACTACTCCTGACGCCTACGCCCGCGGCCCAACCCGAAACCCAAGATCAAGACCATTCCCGGGTACGTCCTCATCCGCCGTGAGGGCAACCGTCGCCCTGGTGCGCTGGCCATGCGTCGTGAAGCTGTCCCCGAAGGCGCGAGCTAGAGAAATGCGTGGCCGGGGTAGCCGCGAGGGGAGGGGCGGAGAGCGGGAGAGCGGGAGAGCAAACCGTCGCGAGGGCGGGCTGAGATTGGCGTGGTTCGGGCTGCGAGAGGCGGGCTGCGAATCGGCGTGGTCGGGCGGTCACGAGAGGTGGGCCGGAGATTAGAGCGGGAGAGCGGGAGAGCGGGAGAGCGGGAGAGCGGGAGAGCGGGAGAGCGGGGCAGGCCGTCGCGAGGGCGGGTTTGGGGTTGGCGTGGCCGGGCGGCTGCGGCGGCGGGCTGGTGTTTGGCGTTGTCGGGCAGTTGGGGCTGGCGGGTTGGAGGGGTGGGGACTTGGTCAGGCTGTGGTGAGGGGTTTGGTTTCGCGGAGGCGTTGGACTACCGGGGCGAAGTCGTCCATGAACAGGCCGTTGACCGCGTAGTAGGAGAAGCCGCCCTCGGAGCGTCGGCGTAGCAGTTCCTCAGCGGCGTGGTCGGCGTCGCCGATCAGGAAGGCGGCTGCGCCGGAGGCGGCCATCTCACGGGGGTCGCCACCGACCTGGCGGGACAGCCAGTCCGGCAGGGCGAAGATGCTCGGGGCGAAAGCGGTCACCCCGAGCAGCAGCTCAACCTGGTCCGCGCGGTTCGACAGGCCGCGGAAGGCCTCGGCTGTGCGGAACAGCTCGCTGGGCGTGGTGGCCGGCGGCAGCCCGAACGTCACCACGTCGGCCTGCTCTGCGGCGAGCCGCATCATGCCGGGCTTCGAGGCTGCTACCAGGACTTTCGGCGGGGTGGGCAACTCCCGTGCGGCGGCGATGGTATCCGCGGTCCGGCGTAGGCGTTCGGCCGGCGTGCCCCACATTCCGCCGAGTGCCGCGGTGTCCGCGTGACCGTTCGGGCGGCCGCCGCCGACTCCGAGCTCGAACCGTCCGTCGCTGATCGTCTGCAGACTCCGGGTCTCCCAGGCGACGTGCGCGGGGGTGCGGTTGGGCGCGTTCAGAACATAGGTGCCGACCCGCAACGTGCTGGTCGCCGCGGCAGCCGCGGCCAGTGCCGCAAACGGTGACAGCGTGAACAGGGTGTCCGGGATAAGCAGAATGTCGTATCCGAGCTCCTCGGCCCGCCGCGCGGTCGCCGCCCACTCCGCGCCGCTGCGCGCCTGCCCGGCGATGACTCCGAATCGAAACGCATGCTCAGTCATTCGCCCACTGTCCCGAACGTGCCACCGGTGCGCGTCCTCTCCGGGAAGACTCCCGGCGTACGCCCGCGGGCGTATACGACGACCACCCCGTGCGCCCCGCGTCGAAGACCAAGCCCAGCCGCCCGGGTCAAAGGCGTGCGGGTTGACCGAGCGCAACGAGCGGCGCGAGTCGAGGGCGCAACGAGCGGCGCGGGTCGAGGGAGCAATGGGCGGCGTGGGTCGAGGGGTGCGATGGAGGGTTCAGGTTGAAGTGGCGTGATCGGCGGCGCGGGTCGAGGGCGCAGAGGGCGCGACGCCGCACGGCCCAGGCCGCAGCCGTGAGATGGAGCGACCCGTCAGGCTCGGGCGCCTAGATCTGCCGGTCCCGGCCGGCGAAGAAGCCGGCGATGATCTGCGGAACCATCAGCCCGATCATGATGGCGAGCGGCGCCTTCCACCCGTCGGTCGCGTCGTGCAGTGCCCCGATCAGGATGGACCCGGGGATGGCGATCAGGTATCCGACTCCTTGGGCGAAGGCGGAGAGCCGCACGACCGTCGACGGGGTCCGCCCGCGCAGCGCGATCATGGTGAGCACGAGCGGGAACGCCGTGTTCACGATGCCCAGCAGGATCGCCCACAGCCACGGCGCGGCGGCCGGGTCCGCCCACAGGCCGGAATAACCAGCAATACCGAAAAGGCCCAGACCCACCGCAATGCCGCTCTGGGATCGAACTCGCCCGGCGAGGGCGGAAAGTCCGAGCCCCAGCGGCACCCCGAGCAGTGAGGTGGTCGCGAAGAGGACTCCGGCGAGTTCGGCGGAGAGCCCGGCGTCGCGGTAGATCTGCGGCAGCCAGCCGATGATCACGTACGCCGAGGTGGACTGCATCCCGAAGTAGACGGCG
>KL571333.1:57845-58671 GCA_000715855.1 Actinoplanes liguriensis | reverse complement strand
TCGGCTGCCGGATCACCCGGATCGGCGGCGCGCTCGTGACCTGGGCGTTCGTGGTGTCACGGTCGCGTGCCATGAGGAGCCACGGCGGGAGCGCGACCACCGCGGCCAGCGCCCAGCAGGCCAGCCCGAGCCGCCAGTCGCCGAATCCGTCGGTCAGCGGCACGGTCGCGGCGGCGGCGGTGGTGGCGCCGAGGTTCAGCGCCACGGTATAGACGCCGGTGACCGTGCCGACCTGGGTCGGGAAGCGGTCTTTGACGATCGACGGCAGCAGCACGTTGACCAGCGCGATGCCGGCCAGGGCCACCGCGCTGAGCAGCAGGAACAGTGCCGAGTTGGGGGCGAGCGCGCGGGTTGCCAGGCCTGCGGTGAGCAGTGCCAGCCCGCCGGCGATGACTGGCGCGGTGCCGACCCGCCGGGCGATGCGCGGCGCGAGGAGGCCGACTGTCGCGAAGCAGAGGACCGGCACGGAGGTGAGCAGCCCGGCCACGGTCGCGCTCATGTGCAGCCCGTCGCGGATCTCGGTGAGCACCGGGCCGACGCTGGTGACCGCGAGCCGCAGGTTGACCGCGGCCAGCACGAGCGCGACGAGGGTGAAGACCCGTCCTCGACGCGACTGATTCAGTTGTTCTTCGACCACGGCCACGGGACCATCATCGTCCCGCGCCGACCCGAACGCGAACCGGGGTGCACCTTCTGTGACCTGCGAAGAAGCCGGAGGGGGCAGATGTCCCATCCGGCTTCCGGTCGTTACATGCGTTGCGGCGGCGAGAGGGTCGGACCGGGGTCGCGGCGGCGAGAGGTCGGGCCGGGGTTGCGGCGGCGAGGG
>KL571333.1:55354-57674 GCA_000715855.1 Actinoplanes liguriensis | reverse complement strand
GGCGGCGAGGGGTCAAGCCGAGGTCGCGGCGGACTCCTGCTCCCGCTCGACCTGCTCGTTCCACTCCCGCTTGCTGGACTGCCAGCCGTCCTCGTTCAGTCCGCGGCGCCAGTATCCCGAGATCGACAACTGGTCCATGCTCAGCTCGCGCTCGGCCCGCAGGTGGCCGCGGAGCTCCTTCACGAACCCGGCCTCGCCGTGCACGAACGCCTGCACCCGCCCGGCCGGGAACTCCAGCGAGCGGACGGCTTCGACCAGCGCCGTGCCGACCGGCTGCGAACCTCGGTGCAGCCAGGTGATCTCGGCGCCGGCGGGCGTTTCCAGCTTCTGTTCCTCGTCGGGCCCGTCGATCTCGATGAACGCCCGCACCGTGGCGCCCTCCGGCATCCCGGCCAGGGCGGCGGCGATTGCCGGCAGCGCGCTCTCGTCACCGGCCAGCAGGTGCCAGTCGGCTTCGGGGGCGGGCGAGTAGCCACCACCGGGGCCCATGAACCGGAACGGGTCGCCGGGTTTGGCGTGTGCCGCCCACGGCCCCGCGATGCCCTCGTCGCCGTGCACGACGAAGTCGACCCACATCTCCGGGAGCTCGGGCAGCCACTTGCGCACCGTGTAGGTCCGCACCACCGGCCACGTCTCGCGGGGCATGGCCTCCCGGATCCTGCCCATGTCGAAGGGCTCCGGATAGTCCACACCGGCCTGCGGGAAGAGCACTTTGATGTAGTGATCGGTGAAGCGCGCCGCATCGATCCGCGCGATCGCCTCGCCGCCGATCACCACCCGCACCATGTGCGGAGTGAGCTGCTCCACCCGGGTGACCACGCCTTCGTGGGCAGGTCGCGCCGGTCTGTTCGCCATGTCTGCACCTCACTGCCGTGGGACGATCATCAGCAGGTAAGGCTACCCTTATTCTCGGCGTTCAAGCGGCCCCGCCCTGCGATTCCGGAATTCCCGGCTCGTCGGTGAAGCTCGCGCCGAGCACTCCGCCGCGATGATATCCCCGCTGGTCAGAGCGCCTTTCGGCAGAGCCCCGCGGTCCGCCGGAATTGACCGTCGGGATGAGCCGGAACCATCCAAAAGATGAGAAAAACCAAACATTCAAGATCTAATTTCCGGCGTACGTCGTGAGCACCCGATCACCCACAGAGCAGGAGTCCCCCGGGGAACGAGGACGGCGCCCCGGCCCACGCGAAGGAGCGGGGACGCCGCCCGGGAAACGAGGACGGCGCCCCGGCCCACGCGAAGGTTTCCGCGTACGCCGGGACGCCGCCCGTTCGTGCTGTCCGTGTGCCGGGGCTCAGTACCGCCGCGGCCGCGACCGGGTGAAGGCGAAGCCGATGATCGCCAGCAGGACCAGCACCGCACCCCCACCGAAGATCGCCGGGTGCTCGCTGACCAGCGTGAACGGTCCGCTGGAGCCGGTGGCCGGCGGCTCGGCGACGGTGTCGCCGGAGGTGCTGGTCGGTTCCGCGTTGTCGGGCGCGCCGACGTCGATGCCGTAGTCCGCCGCGGACCCGGTGTCCGGGGTCCCGGTCGCGTCGGGTTCCGGCGTCGAGGTGTCCGCCGGGGTGTCCGAGTCGTTCGAGGAGTCCGTCGACGAGGAGTCCGAGTCGGTCGAGGTGTCGGAGTCCGTGGTCGTCGTCGACTTGGTCGACTTCGTGGTCGGCGCCTTGGTGGTCGTCGCCGGCTTGGGGCTGGTGGTCGGCTTGGTGGTGCTCTTGGTCGTCGCGGGGGTCTCGGTGTCCGAGTTGCCGCCGTTGGCGCCGGTGGTGCTGCCGGACTTGGTGGTCACGGTGGCCTTGGGCGTCGCGGTCACGGTCCCGGAGTTCGTGTTGCCGGTGTTCCCGCCGGTGTTGTTACCGGTGTTACCACCGGTGTTGTTCCCACCGTTGTTCTGGTTGTTGCCACCCTGGTTCGCGCCGCCGTTGTTGTTGCCGGTGTTGCCGCCGGTGTTGTTGCCACCGTTGTTGCCCTGGTTGCCGTTGTTGTTGCCGCCCTGATTGCCGCCCTGGTTGCCACCGTTGTTCCCGCCGGCGGCACGGACCGTGATCCGCACGGCGTCGATCGCCGGCGTCTGGTTGGCGCGCTCCATCATCGGCGTGCGGTGCGAGCCGTCACCGGCCCAGGACGCGCACTGCGCGGTGCCCTCGGTCGGGAGTCCCGGCACCTGGATGGTCACCGAGTCCGGCGTCCTCCCGCCCTTGCTGTCCTCGGTGGCCACGAAGAACGCGGGCACCGGCGCGGGGTCGGGCGCCGCCTTGGTGTTGGCGAGCATCCGGCACGCGGTGTGGAAGTGACCGCGCACGATGCCGTTCTTCAGGAC
>KL571333.1:54243-55078 GCA_000715855.1 Actinoplanes liguriensis | reverse complement strand
CGGCCAGGAACCGGTCGCGGATCAGGTTGCGGGTGCTGACCTTGAGCGTGAAGGGCGTGTTCGGCGCGACGTTGGTGGGCGCCTCGACGATCAGCAGGGAGGCGTCGTTCGCGGCCGAGGCCACCTCACCGAATTCGGTGGAGACGCAACGGTCGCCCTTCTGGAAGCCGTCGTGCGCCGGCAGCTTGCTGTCGATGCAGGTGTCGGTGAGGATCTTCTGCCCGTTGACGACCTTGCCGGCTCCGCTCTCGCTGGCGGCCTTCGTCTGCGGGGTCTCGTCGGCGTGTGACAGCTGCGCGAATCCGATCGCGCCGCCGGCGGCGACCACCACGGCCCCGACGGCGAGCAGGCGGCCGCGCTTCGATCCGGCGGTTGCGAGGCCGGAGCGACGGTGACCCGTGCTTCCCATGACGTGCCTTTCGACTGTGGCGTTCGCCATTGTGTGGCGCCGACGCCCAGACGTTAGGAGCACCTCTCACAGAAATCAATTCCGGAACCACATTTAAGGTTTCCGCGATCAAAACTTAAAGAAAAAATATGCGAGGGGGCGTGACCCCCGGACATCAGCCGAACGGCTGATGTCCCCGGTTCAACGAACTTCATCTAAATTTCGCTGACCTGCTCTAACTCAACCACAGCCCACGCGCAGAGTAAACGTCCCGCAACGCCTCGACACGGTCGGTCATGATCCCGTCCACGCCGAGGTCGAGCAGCCTGCGCATTTCTTCCGGGTCGTCGATCGTCCACACGTGCACTTCCCGGCCGAGGCGATGGACATATTCCAGAAATCGCCGGGTGAGCACGGTAATGGGTCCCTGCCGGACCGGGATCTGTA
>KL571333.1:52884-53984 GCA_000715855.1 Actinoplanes liguriensis | reverse complement strand
CCTCGCGCATCCCGAGCGAGGTCGCCACCCGCGGGCCGGCCAGTGCGCGGACCCGGGCCAGCCGGGCGTCGCTGAACGAGGCGAACAGCACCCGGTCGCCGGCCCGGGCGCGCTGGACCGCCGCGACGGCCGGCTCGACCACCGGGCCGGACTTCACATCGATGTTGAACCGGATCCGCGGCCAGGCGTCCAGGATCTCGTCCAGGCGCGGCACCGCGGCCGCGCCACCGACCCGGATGGTGGCCAGGTCCGCCCAGCTCAGATCGGCGACCCGGCCGGGGCGACCGGCCAGGCGGTCCAGCCGGGCGTCGTGGATGACCACCGGGACCCCGTCCGCGGTGGCGTGCACGTCCGTCTCGACGTACCGGTAGCCCATCGCGACCGCGCGCTCGAAGGCGGCGGCCGTGTTCTCGTCGCCCTCCGCGGCCCCGCCACGGTGGGCGAAGGCCCGGGGCCTCGGGCCGTCCAGAAAGGCAAGATCCACAGAGGCAGTATGCCGGGGTTGTTGCACAGACGTAAAAGAAACCGGACCCCATTGACCGTCGCCATTGCCGTGATCATCCTTGGTCGACGGCCCAGCGGAGGGTGGCACGCACTGGAAACGATCGAGTACGACGTGGTGATCGTCGGCGGCGGGACGGCCGGTTCGGTGGTGGCGTCACGCCTGTCGGAGGATCCGCAGCTCAGCGTGTGTGTGCTGGAGGGCGGGCCGTCCGATGTGGGCGATGAGCGGGTCCTCGCTCTCCGGAACTGGATCAATCTTCTCGAGACTGAATTCGATTACGACTATCCGACCGTCCCCCAGCCGCGCGGCAACTCACATATCCGGCACTCGCGCGCCCGGGTGCTCGGTGGGTGCTCCTCGCACAACACCATGATCAGCTTTCTCCCGCCCGCGGAGGACTTCGACGACTGGGTGGCGGCGGGCGCGACCGGGTGGTCGTTCGCGGACCTGTTGCCGTACTGGCAAAGGTTGGAGATCACTGTCAACCGGGTGGCGGAGAAGGATCGCAATCCGCTCGCCACCGACTTCGTGACCGCGTGCCACACCGCGCTCGGCGTGCCGGTGCTCGACGACTTCAACCTGTCTCTTATACACA
>KL571333.1:52388-52670 GCA_000715855.1 Actinoplanes liguriensis | reverse complement strand
GCTCCCTGCCGGTCGGGTACGACCCGGAGACCGGCTTCCGCTCCTCGGCGTCGGTCGCCTACCTGCACCCGCACCTGGACCGGCCGAACCTCACGATCATGACCGAGACCTGGGCCCGTCACCTGGACCCCGAGCGCGGCGTCACGGTCCGGACGGCCGACGGGGACCGGCGGATCCGGGCGCGGCACGAGTACGTCCTCTGCGCCGGTGCCGTGGACACCCCGCGCCTGCTGCTGCTCTCCGGTATCGGCCCGGCCGACGACCTGAAACCTGTCTCTTATA
>KL571333.1:51201-52195 GCA_000715855.1 Actinoplanes liguriensis | reverse complement strand
ATGTGTATAAGAGACAGGCCTGGACCTGCCCGGGGTCGGCGAGAACCTGCTCGACCACCCGGAGTCGCTGATCCTCTGGGAGGCGAGCCGCCCGCTGCCGCCGATGTCGGTGATGGACGCCGACGCCGGGCTCTTCGTCCGCCGCGACCCGGCCGCCGCCCGCCCCGACCTGATGTTCCATCTGTACCAGATCCCGTTCACGGTCAACACCGCGCGACTCGGCTACGACGTGCCCGAGCACGGCTTCGGCATGACCCCGAACGTGCCCCGTCCGCGCAGCGTCGGGCGGCTGACGCTGGCCGATTCTGATCCCTCGACGAAACCGCTGCTGGACTTCCGCTACTTCACCGACCCGGACGGTTACGACGAGCGGACCATCGTGGACGGCCTGCGCCTGGCCCGCGAGGTGGCCGCCACCGAGCCGTTCGCGTCGTGGATCGGCCGCGAGATCGCGCCCGGGCCGTCGCTGCGGACCGATCAGGAGCTTTCCGCGTACGGGCGAGCGGCGCACCACACCGTCTACCACCCCGCCGGCACGTGCCGGATGGGCGCCCCGGACGACCCGGGCGCGGTCGTCGGCCCCGATCTGCGCCTGCGCGGATTCGACAACGTACGCGTCGCGGACGCCTCGATCTTCCCGGCCATGCCCACGGTCAACCCGATGGTGCTGGTGCTGATGATCGGGGAACGCGCCGCGGACCTGATCCGGTCGAGGTGACCCGATGATCGCCGTTCGCCACCTGTGGAAGGTCTTCGGCCCGCGCCCCGAGCGGGTGCCGGGGACGCCCCTCGCCGACCTGTCCCGCGCCGAGCTGCGGGAGCGGACCGGCTGCGTGGCGGCGGTCCGGGACGTCGGCTTCGAGGTGCGCCGCAACGAGGTCTTCGTGGTGATGGGCCTCTCCGGCAGCGGCAAGTCCACCCTGGTCCGCTGCCTGACCCGGCTGATCGAGCCGACCAGCGGCGAGATCGAGATCGACGGCGAGCCGGTCCGGGC
>KL571333.1:50795-50942 GCA_000715855.1 Actinoplanes liguriensis | reverse complement strand
GCGACAAGCGGCTGCGTGAGCTGCGCCGGCACCGGGTCGCCATGGTGTTCCAGCACTTCGGGCTGCTGCCGCACCGGTCGGTGCTGGACAACGTGGCGTACGGCCTGGAGATCCAGGGTGTCGCCCGGAGCTGTCTCTTATACACAT
>KL571333.1:43180-50487 GCA_000715855.1 Actinoplanes liguriensis | reverse complement strand
GGGTCGGCCTGGCCCGGGCGCTCGCCACCGACCCCGAGGTGCTGCTCTTCGACGAGCCGTTCAGCGCGCTCGACCCGCTGATCCGCCGGGACATGCAGGCCGAGGTGCGCCGGCTGCACGCCGAGGTGGGCAAGACGCTCGTCTTCATCACCCACGACCTGGCCGAGGCGCTGACCCTGGGCGACCGGATCGCGGTGCTGCGCGACGGCGAGCTGGTGCAGGTCGGCACGCCGGAGGAGCTGGTCGGGGCGCCGGCCGACTCGTACGTCGCGGACTTCGTGCGGGACGTCCCCCGCGCCGACGTGCTCACCCTGCGCTGGATCGTGCGTCCGGCGGAGGACGGCGAGGAGTGCGAGGACACGCCGCTGCCGCAGGACACCGTGATCCGCGACGCGGTGCCCCGGGTGCTGCGCGCCGGCCGCCCGGTGTGGGTCGTCGACGGGGACGAGCGGGTCGGCGTGGTCGACGCGGAGCGGCTGCTGCCCGCTCTGCTGGGCCATCGGCGCCAGGTTCCGGCATGACCGCTGTGGCGGCGCCACCGGCCGGCCCGGCGACCGGGACGACCGAGTCCCCGCCCGTGGGCGGTCGCGCGAGGGGGCCGCTTTCACGACGTACGGCAATCGTGGTTTTGATCGTCGCGACCGTAGTCGCGTATTTGATCTTCCGCACCACGGCGGTCGCCGATGATCCGGACGCGGCGGCCTTCCGCTTCCTCGGCAGCGTGCGCGACTGGGTGGACGCGAACCGGGACACACATCCGGTCTTCCTCTACGGCGTCAACTACCTCCGGCTCGGCGTCCGGGTGCTGGTCGACACGATCCAGGCGGCGCTCACCGGGCTCGGGCTGCCCGGCCTGGTCGCGGTGGCCGGCGCGGTCGCGTTCGTGCTCGGCGGGTGGCGCCCGGCGCTGCTGGCGGTCGCCGGGTTCCTCGGTTTCGGCGTGCTCGGGCTCTGGGACGAGAGCGTCGACACGCTCGCGCTGACGCTGGCCGCGGTGCTGATCTCGGTGCTGATCGGTGTGCCGCTCGGGATCCTGGCCGCCCGGGTGCGCTGGGTGGGCGCCGTGCTGCGCCCGCTGCTCGACGTCATGCAGATCCTGCCGACCTTCGCCTACCTGGCGCCGATGACGCTGCTGTTCCTGATCGGCTCGCCGGCCGCGGTGGTGGCCACGCTGATCTACGCCGTGCCGGTCACCATCCGGATCACCGAGCTGGGCATCGCCGGGGTGGCCACCAGCGCGGTGGAGGCGGCGACCGCGCAGGGCTCGACGAGGTGGCAGCTGCTCGCCAAGGTCCGGCTGCCGATGGCCCGGCCGACGCTGGTCCTCGCGGTCAACCAGACGATCATGATGGCGCTCTCCATGGTCGTGGTGACCGCGCTGATCGACGCCCCGGGCCTGGGCGTGAACATCCTCCGCGCGCTGGAACGGGTCAACGTCGGCGCCGCCTTCGACGCCGGTCTGGCCATCGTGATCATGGCGATCGTGCTGGACCGGGTCACCACGGCCGCGGGCGCCGCGTGGTCGGCCGGCACTCACGGCTCGAAATCCGCGAGATCTCAGCCGTCAGCGCCGGCCGGCCGTGCCGCGGCCCGGCGGCGCACCTGGTGGGTGGCCGGGCCGGTGGCCGTTGCCGCGATCGTCATCGCCGCGCTGCCGATCACCGTCGACCTGCCGGAGCTCTCCTTCGCGAAGCCGGTCAACGACCTCACCGGCTGGATGGAACTGCACTGGTACGACGCGACCGAGTGGCTGAAGAACACGGTCAGTACGGTGCTGCTCAACCCGCTGGAGAACCTGCTGGTGACCACCCCGTGGTGGCTGTTCACCCTGGTGGTGCTCGCCTTCGGGCTGGTGTTCGCGGGGTGGCGAGCCGCGCTGATCGCGGGCGCCGCCGCGGCCGGGCTGACCGGGCTGGGCCTCTACCAGCACTCGATGCAGACGCTGGCCACCGTGCTGGTCGCGACCGTGCTGACCATGCTGGTCGGGATCACCGCGGGCGTGCTCTGCGCCCGGCACGACCGGCTGGCCGCGGTCACGCGGCCGGTGCTGGACGCCGCGCAGACCATGCCCTCCTTCGTCTACCTGCTGCCGGCCGTGGCGCTCTTCGGGGCCAGCCGGTTCACCGCGATCGTGGCCGCCGTCATCTACGCCGCGCCGCCGGTCGTCCGGCTGGTCGAGCGCGGGATCCGGGACGTGCCGGCCACCGTCGTGGAGGCCGCCCTCTCCGCCGGGTCGACCCCGGGCCAGCTGCTCCGGAAGGTGCAGCTCCCGATGGCCCGGGGCGGTCTGCTGCTCGCCGCGAACCAGGGGATCGTGATGGTCCTCGCGATGGTCGTGGTGGGCGGCCTGGTCGGGGCCGGCGCGCTCGGATACGACGTGGTCGCCGGTTTCTCCCAGCGCGAGGACTTCGGCCGCGGGCTGGCCGCCGGCTTCGCGATCGTGCTGCTCGGCATTCTGCTCGACCGTCTCACTCAAGGGTTTCATCGCAGGAAGGGTCCTCTCCGTTGAGAAACAGATATCTCTCCGCCGCCGCCGTCGCCACGCTGCTGCTCGCCGGTTGCGGGGGTGTGAAGTCGGACTCCGGCGGTGACGCGCCGTCGACCGGGAGCAAGGGCACGGTCAAGCTCGCGGTCAACCCCTGGGTGGGTTACGAGGCGAACGCGGACGTGCTCGCCTACCTGTTGGAGAAGAAGCTCGGTTACACCGTGGAGAAGAAGAACCTCAAGGAGGAGATCTCCTGGCAGGGCTTCGAGACCGGTGAGGTCGACGCGGTCGTGGAGAACTGGGGCCACGACGACCTGAAGAAGACCTACATCGACGAGAAGAAGGTCGCGGTGAGCGCCGGGCCGACCGGCAACACCGGGGTGATCGGCTGGTACGTCCCGCAGTGGATGGCCGACAAGTACCCGGACATCACCGACTGGAAGAACCTCGGCAAGTACGCCGACCTGTTCAAGACGTCCGAGTCCGGTGGCAAGGGGCAGCTGCTCGACGGCGACCCGTCCTACGTCACCAACGACGAGGCACTGGTCGCGAACCTGAAGCTGAACTACAAGGTCGTCTACTCCGGAAGCGAGGCGGCGCTGATCAAGGCGGCCCAGCAGGCCACCGCGCAGAAGAAGCCGCTGCTCTTCTACTTCTACGAACCGCAGTGGCTCTTCGCCAAGGAGAAGTACGTCCGGGTGAAGCTGCCGGCTTACACCGCGGGGTGTGACGCCGACCCGAAGAAGGTGGCCTGCGACTACCCCGATTACCAGCTCGACAAGATCGTCAGCAAGAAGTTCGCCGACACGGGCGGCGCCGCATACCAGCTGATCAAGAACTTCTCCTGGACCAACGACGACCAGAACCTGGTCTCCGACTACCTCACCAACCAGGGCATGGACGCCGACAAGGCCGCCGAGAAGTGGGTGAACGAGCACGAGTCCACCTGGAAGCCCTGGATCCCGGCCGGGAGCTGAGCGATGCCCGGGCCGAGGGTGGTAATTGTCGGGGCGGGCATCGTCGGCTGCGCCCTCGCCGACGAGCTGACCGCGCGCGGCTGGACCGACGTGACAGTCCTGGAGCGCGGGCCGCTCTTCGTCACGGGCGGGTCCAGCTCGCACGCCCCGGGGCTGGTCTTCCAGACCAACCCGTCGCGGACCATGGCGCGGATGGCCCGTTACACCGTGGAGAAGTACCTCGCGCTGGACTGCTTCCGGCAGGTCGGGAGCCTGGAGGTGGCGACGACGCCGGAGCGGCTGGCCGAGCTGCACCGGCGCTTCGGTTACGGGCAGTCGTGGGGGATCGCGTCGACGATGCTCGACCCGTCGGCGGCCGCCGGGATGTTTCCGCTGGTGGAGAAGGATCTGATCCTCGGCGGGCTGCACGTGCCGAGTGACGGGCTGGCGCTGGCGGTCGGCGCGTGCGAGGCGCAGGCGGCGCGGGCCATCGGACGCGGTGCCCGATTTATCGGACATGCCGAGGTCACCGCGATCGAGGCCGACCGAGGCCGGATCAGCAGTGTCATCGCGGGCGATGAGTCGTATGAAGCCGACATCGTGGTCAGCTGCGCCGGCTTCTGGGGACCAAGAATCGGCGCCATGGCCGGCGTGACGATCCCCCTGCTGCCGATGGCCCACCAGTACGTCCGCACGAATGACACCGGTGCTCACGACAACCTCCCCATCCTGCGCCACCAGGACCGGGACCTCTACTTCCGGGCACACGGCGAAGCCCTGGGCATCGGCTCCTACCTGCATGAGCCCATGCCCGTGGACCTCGCCGACCTGCCGTCCGGCGACCACCCCTCGATGATGCCGTTCACCCCCGACAAGTTTCTGGAGTCGTGGGCCGCCGCCACCGAGCTCCTGCCGTCCCTAGCGAACGCGGAGATCCTCGACGGCTTCAACGGCGTCTTCTCGTTCACCGCGGACGGCTTCCCGCTGCTCGGCGAGTCCCGTGACCTGCCCGGGTTCTGGACCGCCGAGGCGATCTGGGTGACCCACTCGGCCGGCGCCGCCCGGGCCGTCGCCGAGTGGATGGTCACCGGCCGATCCTCGCTGGACCTGCACGAATGCGACCTCAACCGGTTCGATCCGGCCCAGTTGGCCCCCGCGTACGTACGGGAAAGATCGGTTCGAAGTTTTGTCGAGGTCTATGACGTGGTCCATCCACTGGACCCGCCGTCGGTCCGGAACGTGCGGGTCAGCCCGTTCCACGCCCGGCAGGCCGAGCTCGGCGCGGTCTTCGGCGAGGCCGCGTCGACCGGGTGGGAGAGGCCTCTCTGGTACGCCGCCAACCCGTCCCCACCGGAGCCCCGGCCCCGCGACGAGTGGTCGTCCCGGCACTGGTCCCCGATCGCCGAGACCGAGGCCCGGATCACCCGCGAGCGCGTCGCGATGTACGACATGACCCCGCTCACCCGCCTGGAGGTCACCGGCCCGGTCTCCTTCCTCCAGGGCCTGACCAGCGGAGACGTCGACCGCAAGGTGGGCAGCGTGGTCTACACCCTGCTGCTCGACCAGGCCGGCGGCATCCGCAGCGACATCACCGTCGCCCGCCTCGCCGAGGACCGCTGGCAGGTCGGCGCGAACGGCCCGCTGGATCTGGACTGGCTCCTGCGGCACGCTCCGGACGACGTTCGGGTCCGTGACATCACCGGCGGGACCTGCGGGATCGGGCTGTGGGGGCCGCGCGCCCGGGACGTCGTCGCCCCGCTCACCGACATCGACGTCGAGCCCGCCGCGTTCCGCTACTTCCAGTGCCGGCAGGGCCACATCGGCACGGTCCCGGTGACCATGCTGCGGCTCTCCTACGTCGGTGAGCTCGGCTGGGAGATCTACGCCCGCGCCGATCACGGACTGCGACTGTGGGACACGCTCTGGGCGGCCGGGCGCGGCTACGGGATGATCGCCGCCGGCCGGGCCGCGTTCCAGAGCCTGCGGCTGGAGAAGGGCTATCGCGCCTGGGGCGTGGACATGACCTGCGAGGACGATCCCTGTCAGGCCGGGCTCGCGCCCGGGCCGGAGCCGGATCGGCGGCTGACCTGCCTGCTGCTGGCGGACGACGGCGCGGTGCCGATGGGCCGTGAGCCGGTCTACGCCGGGGGCGCCCCGGTCGGGCACGTGACGAGCGCGGCGTTCGGGCACACGGTCGGCGCGCCGATCGCGTACGCCTGGATGCCCGCCGGTCTGTCGGCGCCCGGCACCGAGGTGGAGATCGGATACTTCGATCGGCGGCTGACCGCCACGGTGGCTGACATGCCCGCCTTCGATGTGATCGTCGCCGGACTCGGGGGCATGGGCAGTGCCGCCGTCCACCACCTGGCCGCCCGTGGCCTGCGCGTGCTGGGGCTGGAGAAGTACGGGCCGGGCCACGACCGCGGGGCCAGTCACGGTGGCTCCCGGATCACCCGGCAGTCGTACTTCGAAGGCCCGGAGTACGTGCCGCTGCTGCTGCGCGCCTACGAGCTGTACGAGCGCCTGGCCACCGACTCCGAGCGCGACGTGATCACGCTGACCGGCGGGATCATGGCCGGCCTGCCGGACAGCCGCACGGTGGCCGGCGCCCGGGCCAGCGCCGAGCAGTGGGGCCTGGAGCACGAGCTGCTGGACGCCACCGACCTGCGCAAACGGTTCCCGACCACGAATCCGGGGCCGGACGAGGTGGCGCTCTACGAGGCCAAGGCCGGCTTCGTACGCCCCGAGCGCACCGTGCTCGCGCAGCTGGAGATGGCCCACCGGCACGGCGCCGACCTGCGTTTCCAGGAGCCGATGCTGGCCTGGGAGCCGGTCGGCGACGGCGTCCGGGTGATCACCGGGAGCAGCGTCTACTCCGCCGGTCAGCTGATCGTCACGCCCGGCCCGTGGGCTCCCGAGCTGCTCGCCGACCTGGGCGTGCCGTTCTCCATCGAGCGACAGGTGCAGCACTGGTTCCAGCCGCGGGGCGGGGTGGACGCGTGGCTGCCCGAGCGGCACCCGATCTACATCTGGGAGGACGCGTCCGGGACGCAGGTCTACGGTTTCCCGGCGATCGACGGGCCGGACGGCGGCGCCAAGATCGCGTTCTTCCGGAAGGGCACTCCGACCACGCCGGACACCCTGGACACCGGCGTGCACCCGGGTGAGATCGCCGAGATGGCCGCGGCCGCCGCCCGGGTGCTGCCCGACCTGCCCGGCGAGCACCTGCGCGGCGAGCCGTGCATGTACAGCACCACCCCGGACGAGCACTTCGTGATCAGCCGGCACCCGGCGCACGAGGCGGTGACCGTGGGCTGCGGCTTCTCCGGGCACGGATTCAAGTTCGTGCCGGTGGTCGGGGAGATCCTCGCGGACCTGGCGACCACCGGCACGACCCCGCACGACATCGGCCTCTTCGATCCCCTTCGCTTCACGAGGGAGTAACCGTGAGCTCGCTGCTGCCCACCCTGCCCGGCACCTACTACACCGACCCGTCGATCTTCGCGGCCGAGCAGGACCTGATCCTCGAGCGGATGTGGTTCTGCGCCGTTCACGGCTCCGACGTCGCCGAGCCCGGCCGGTTCCGCACGGTCCCGGTCGGGCGGGAGAGTGTGCTGGTCACCCGGGGGAGGGACGGGGCGGCACGGGCGTTCCTGAACGTGTGCCGGCACCGTGGCGCGCAGCTGTGCGCGGAGGAGACCGGCACGGTGAAGCGCACCTTCCGGTGCGTTTACCACGCTTGGGCGTACGACCTGGACGGCACGCTCGTGGCCGCGCCCAACCTGGTGAAGATGCCGGACGTGGACCGCGTCGAGTACGGCCTGCGCCGGGTCCACGTGCGGGAGTGGCTGGGCTACGTCTGGGTG
>KL571333.1:39768-42973 GCA_000715855.1 Actinoplanes liguriensis | reverse complement strand
ACGTCTGGGTGTGTCTCGCCGACGAGCCGCCGTCGTTCGAGGACGACGTGATGGGCGCCTGCGTCGAGCGGCTGGGCTCGATAGAGGCGATCGACAACTACCGGCTCCCCGATCTGCGGCTGGCTCGCCGGATCCGCTACGAGGTCAAGGCCAACTGGAAGCTGATCATCGAGAACTTCATGGAGTGCTACCACTGCTCGACGATCCACCCCGAGCTGGTGCACGTGCTCCCGGAGTTCGCCGGTGGCTACGCCGCGCAGTACTACGTCGGCCACGGCGCCGAGTTCGGCCCGGACGTCGCCGGCTTCACGGTGGACGGCAGCGCCGGCGCGGCGACCATCGAGACGCTCGCCCCGGAGCAGGACCGCCGCTACTACGCGATCACGATCCGCCCGCAGGTCTTCGTGAACCTGGTGCCGGACCACGCGATCCTGCACCGGATGTATCCGCTGGCCGCGGACCGCACGGTGGTCGAGTGCGACTGGCTCTTCCGCCCGGACGTGATCGAGGCGGGTGTGGACCTGGATCCCTCGGTCGAGCTCTTCGATCGGGTGAATCGTCAGGATTTCGACGCATGCGAGCGGTGCCAGCCTGGAATGTCGTCACGGGCTTACGTGGACGGCGGAGTGCTGGTTCCGAGCGAGCACCATATCGCGGACTTCCACCAGTGGGTCCGAGATCGGCTCAAAGGGAAGAAATAACCACAACTCGCTCACGCGGCTCCGAAGACTGTCCTAGCTTAGGCCAGGTCTTAGTCGGGCAAATCGACTGAAATGGAGCATGTCGTGCGTCTCTCTCGTAGCTCGAGACTGGCGCGGGGTGGCCTGGTGGCCTCCGCGTGGCTGTCAATACTCGCCTCGGCGTATTCCTCCGGCGCGGCCGCCGCGCCCCGAGCCCTGCACGACACCCACCCGATCACCGACGGGAAGGGCGACAACCTCGAGCTCAACGGCACCGCCTCGATGATCACCCGGGCCGGCAGCGGCAAGCGGGTCATCCAGATCACCACCGGCGGCTACAAGCAGATCGGGTCGGCCTGGTCCACCGACCGGGTCGACCTCGACCGGTCGTTCGCGACGTCGTTCAAGGCGTTCCTGCACCACAACCGGCCGGGCGGGGACGGCATCGCGTTCCTGGCCCAGGGTCACGGGCCGCGCGCGCTGGGCGGCTGGGGCGGTGGCCTCGGCTATCGCGGCATCCGCAAGAGCGTCGCGGTCGAGTTCGACACGTTCCAGAACTCCACCGACCCGAACAACAACCACCTGGCCGTGGTCCTCGGCGGCAACCCGGACCGGCACCACAAGACGGCGACCGCGTCGATCCCGCTCTACGGCAAGCCGTTCCTGGCGCGGATCACCTACGACGCCGGGGCGAACCGGCTGCGCGTCTACGTGCAGGGGCTGTACCGGAACGCCAAGGAGAAGCTGATGCTCGACGAGAAGGTCGACGTCGCTCACTGGGCCGGTGTCCGGGACGGCTGGATCGGCTTCACCGGAGCGACCGGCGACCGGATCTCACACCAGGACGTCTACGACTGGACGGTCGACGCGCCGAAGGCGTGACGGCTCCGCCGGCGCTGTGCAAGGCGGCGCCGGCTGCCCCCTCGCCCGGGCGACGTCCCGGGCTCCCGCGACCCGCACCCATGCGTCCGGCCCGCTGAGGCCGCCTCCACCCTGTTCGATCGGAGACACCCATGCCCACGGTCGACCGTGTGCTCCCCACCGAGACCGGCAACGAGCAGACCATCGTCGAGCCGCCGGTTCGACCCGAACCCGAATCCGAACCCGAGCCGATCGTGAGCGTCGTCGTTCCGGCGCTCAACGAGGCCCGGAACCTGCCGCACGTCCTCGACCGGCTGCCGCAGGTGGACGAGGTGATCCTGGTCGACGGAGGCTCCACCGACGACACCGTGGCGGTCGCGCAGCGGCTGCGCCCGGACATCCGGGTCGTCACCCAGAACCGCAAGGGCAAGGGCAACGCCCTGGCCTGCGGTTTCGCCGCCTGCACCGGCGACATCATCGTGATGATCGACGCCGACGGGTCGACCGATCCGGGGGAGATCCCCAGCTTCATCGCGGCGCTGCGCTCCGGCGCCGACTTCGCCAAGGGCTCGCGGTTCCGGGCCGGCGGCGGCAGCGCCGACATCACCCGGTTGCGCCGGGCCGGCAACAAGGTGCTCAGCGTCATGGTCAACGTCCTGTTCGGGACGCGTTACAGCGACCTCTGCTACGGCTACAACGCGTTCTGGTCATGTCATCTGGAGGTCTTCGACCTGGACAGCACCTCACCCGCGCCGACCGGCGGCGACGGGCGCCTGTGGGGTGACGGGTTCGAGATCGAGACGCTGCTCAACCTGCGTGCCGCCCGTGCCCGGCTGGCCATCGAGGAGGTGTCCAGCTTCGAGCACAACCGGATTCACGGGGTGAGCAACCTGAACGCGTTCACCGACGGCATCCGGGTCCTGCGCACCATCGCCCGGGAGTGGCCGCGTGGTCTGCGGCGCGGCTCACGGCAGGTCGCCGGGCGGTCCGCACGATGAGGATCGGCGTCGTCTGCAACGCCTACCACCCCGACGTCGGCGGGGTGGAGACACACGTCCGGCGCCTGTGCGACGGGCTGGTCGCGGCCGGCGACGACGTCGAGGTGCTCACCCAGCACGCCACCCGATCCACGTCGATCGAGGACGGCGTGCTGGTCCGGCGCTTCCCTCTGACCGTGCCGGCCAGCAACTACCGGGTCTCGCTGCCGCTCTGGCGATGGGCGCGCGACCACGCCGTCGAGTACGACGTGCTGCACACCCACAGCTATCACGCGCTGGTGTCGCTGGGCGCCGCGCTGGTCCGGCACCCGACCCCGCTGGTCTTCACGCCGCACTATCACGGAACCGGACATACCCGGCTGCGTGCCGCATTACACCCGGCGTACCGGCCGTTCGGGCGGCGGATCATCAGCCGCGCCGGCCGGATCGTCTGCGTCACCGGCGCCGAGCGTGACCTGCTGCTGCGGGACTTCCCGGAGGCGCAGGGCCGGGTGACGGTGATCCCGAACGGGACCGATCCGCGCCCGGTGGTCCCCGGCAAGCGGACCGGCGTGCGCGGCATCCTCTGCGTGGGCCGGCTCGAGCACTACAAGCGGGTCGACCGGGTGATCCGGGCGATGGCGCCGCTCGGGCCCTGTCTCTTATACACATCTCTGAGCGGGCTGG
>KL571333.1:37690-39550 GCA_000715855.1 Actinoplanes liguriensis | reverse complement strand
GGCCGGCCGCCTCGGGGTGGCCGGCCGGGTCGTCTTCCACGGCCGGCTCGACGACGCCGCGTTCGCCGGCTGCCTGGCCCGGGCGTCCGCCGCGGTCTCCGCCTCGGCGCACGAGGCGTTCGGGATGACCGTCGCCGACGCCCTGGCCGCCGGCATCCCCACGGTCGCCGCGCCGATCCCGGCCCACCAGGAGCTGGCCGCGATGGCCGGCAGCTCGGCGTGGGTCCGGCTGACCGACCCGGAGGACGGGACGGCCCTGGCCAATGCGCTGCGCGATGCCGTCGCGGCAGGTCGCTCGGCCACCCCGGCACCGCTTCCGACCTGGGACGACGTGGTCACGGCGACCCGGGAGGTGTACTCGGCGATCACCGGGATGCCGACGATCCGCGCGGGAGCGGGAGGCTTGTGAGCGCGGTCACCGCCCGGCCGGCGCCGGGACTCACCGGGTCGCGGCACGGCGATCCCCGCGTACGGGTGGCCGAAGCCGTCTGGTGCGCGACCACCCTGACCGTCGCGGGCGTGGCCGGGGCGGCGGCGATCGTGGTCGCGTACCGGCGGGCCGAGTTCGGCGACAGCGGGCAGTTCGGCTGGTTCTGGGCCGGGATGCTGCTGTTCACGTTGCCGGCCGGGTTCTGGGCGCTGCGCCGCGGCACCTCGGCGCGACTGCGGCTGGCCGTGCTGATCGGCTACGGCGCCTTCACGTACCTGCCGAAGATGCTGCGTCACCCGAGCGGCCCGCTCTACCACGACGAGTACGCGCACTGGGGCCAGAGCCACAACATCCTGGTCGACGGCCGGCTCTTCGAGATGAACCCGATCGTCCGGGTCATCGGCGACTACCCCGGCCTGCACGCCTGCGTCGCGTCGCTGGCCACGCTCACCGGGCTGAGCATCTGGCAGGCCGCGCTGTTCGTGCTGACCACCGCCCACGTGCTGCTCACCCTGGGCGTCGCGGTGCTCGCCGGGCAACTGCGGCCGGACCCGCGGATCGCCGCGGCGGCCGCGTTCGGCTACAGCCTGAACAGCTCGTTCCTGTTCTTCGACACCCAGCTCGGCTACGAGTCGCTGTCGATCGGCATTCTGGTCTGGGCGCTGGCCACGGCGCTCCGCGCGCTGCGCGCCACCACCGTGCCGGCCCGTCTCGGCTGGTCCGTGATCACCCTGCTGCTGGCCGCCGCGACCACCGCCACGCATCACCTCACCGCGCTCTGGATGACCGGTGTGGTCGGCCTGTTCGCGCTGGTCTGCACGATCCACTCGATCGCCGCCCGGGAGCTGATCACGCCGGCCCGGACGGCGTGGGCCCTCACCTCGGGCACGGCGCTGATCGTGGCGGCCTGGCTCGGGCTCGTCGCCCCGCGCACCGGGAGCTACCTCGACCCGTACCTGGGCCGGGCGCTGGACCAGTTCAGCGGGCTCGCCGGGGGCGACGAGGGTGGCCGGGAGCTGTTCAGCAAGTCGGTGCTGCCCTGGTGGGAGCAGGACGCGGCGTACGTCGCCCCGGCCGTCGCGCTGCTCGCGATGATCGGCGCGATCGTGCTGTGGTGGCGTCGCCGCTACACCGACGAGCCGGTCACCCACGCCGGCACCACCGCGATGCTGCTGGTTGCCGCGCTCTACTTCCCGGCCACCCTGCTGATCCTGACCCCGGCCGGTGCCGAGGGCGCGCGCCGCTCCTGGGCGTTCAGCTACCTCGGCCTGGCGATCGTGGCCGCGCCGGTGGCCGTGGCGCTGCTGGACCGGGCCCGGCGACTCCCGCCGAGGCTCACCCGGGCCGGCCTGTCCGCCGCTGGGACGGCGCTCGCCGCGACCTGCGCGCTGCTGCTGGTCGGGAACAACGCGGCCGGGATGAACCCGTCC
>KL571333.1:35930-37411 GCA_000715855.1 Actinoplanes liguriensis | reverse complement strand
GACCACCGGATCGGAGAGCTTTCCCGCGTACGACCTCTACCGCGCCCAGCCCGGCAAGCCGATCTCGCCGTCGCTGCTGGCCCAGCTGCGCGACTGGCACTTCGAGTTCCTCGTGGTGGACCGCCGGATGGCCGAGCAGGTGCCGGACATCAACATCTACTTCGAGACGAACGAGCCGCTGCGCCACGACGGCGTGCCGGCCTTCGACCGCGCCCAGCTCACCAAGTTCGACACCATGCCGTGGCTGATCAAGGTCTATGACGGTCCGCACCTGGCGATCTACCGGTTCGACTTCGGCAGCCTGGACCACCCGGTCCATGAGGGAACCCGATGATGACGACGATCTTCCGGCCGCTCGTGACGGCGTACGCGAGCCTCTCGATTCTTCTGCCGGCCGCCGGACTGCCCTGGCCGTTGCTGCTGCCGGCCTGCCTGCTGGCCCTGCTCGCGATCGGCGAGCTCTGGGTCCGTGCGGTCACCGGCCGGCCCGCGGAGTCCGGCATCCCGGCGGTCCGGGCCGGCCTGGTCGTGCTCACCGGCCTGCTCACGCTGCCCGCGGTGGCGCTGCTGCTGTATCCGCTCGGCGCGCGGGTGACGCCGATCCCGTTGATCGCCGGGAGCGCCCTGCTGGCCACCGTGCTGGCGGTGATCGGCCTGCTGAGGCTCTACTTCGGCCGCCACGAGCCGGGTGGGTTCGACGACGAGCCGGGCGTCCCGGCCCAGCGGGTCGCCGGGCAGACGCCGGAGACGTCCTGGTCCCACCGGCGGGCCACCGCCCTCACCGCCGGGGCGATCCTGCTCCCGATCGGGTTGTCCCTGCTGGTGGGCGGGGCCGCGATCCGCAGGGTGGAGACCGCGGCGCACCCGATCCTGCCCGGTTACCTGACCGTGGCGCTGAACGGCTGGGCGGCCGGGATCACCCACCCGGTCGCCGTTCCGGCCCGCGGCCTGGCCGTCCCGGTCCGGATCACCAGCTCCGGCCTGCCGACCCGGATCGAGTGGCTGCGCCTGCGGGTCGGCGGCTCGGTCGTCGCGACCCGGCAGGTCACCGTGATGACCGGAAAGGTCTACGCGCTCAGCGTCCGCGTCCCGCCGCTGCCGCCGGACGGGTGCCTGCGTCCGATCGGGATCAGCGTGGGGGACGCCGGCACGGTCTTCTACGCCAAGGCCCAGACCGGCCGGGGGCGTACCGCGTGCTGATCACCGCGACGCGGCGGGTCATGAACGACTCGCTGGCCCGCAACAGTCTGCTGATCATGGCGACCACGGTCGTCAACGGCGGGCTCGGCTACGTCTACTGGATGCTCGCCGCCCGCGCGATCCCGCAGCCGCAGGTCGGCACGGCCACCGCGCTGATCTCGGCGGCCACCGCGCTCAGCATGATCGCCAACCTGGGCGCCGGGCACATGTTCATCCAGCGGCTGCCCGGCAGCGCCCCGGACCTCTGGGCCCGGATCGTCGGCGGTGGCCTGCTCGCCGGC
>KL571333.1:33561-35676 GCA_000715855.1 Actinoplanes liguriensis | reverse complement strand
CGGCGGGGGCGGTGCTGGTCCCGATGGCCGCCGCGAACTTCGGCTTCCTGGAACGCCCGGCCGGCGCGGCCGCGCTGATCTGCGCGGCGATCGCGATCACGGCCACCACGCTGCTCGACAACGTGTACGTGGCCCATCGTGCGGGACACGGCATGTTCGTACGCAATCTGGTCCTTGCCGCCGGGAAGATCGGCGCTCTCGCCGCGATTCTCAGCGTGGGGGCGCACTCGGCCGGCGCCGTGGTGCTCTCCTGGACCCTGCCGACACTGCTGGTCAGCGTGGGGACGCTGCTTCTCGGGCTGGGCCGTCTGCGGCCCGGCGTGCGACTCCGGTTGACCGGCCTGAGCACCGAGCTGCCACACCTGCGCGCGGCCCTGACCGGTCACCACCTGATCAACCTGACCCAGGCCGGGCCGGCGGCGCTGCTGCCGGTGCTGGTCACCGCCCGGCTCGGCCCCGGCGCGAACGCGCACTTCTACCTGGCCTGGATGACCGCGTCGATGCTGTTCATGGTCTCCCCGGCGGTCGCCTCGGCGCTCTACGCGGAACGCACCAACGCGGCCCGGGTCGGCCTGCGCCGCGCCGCGATCGTGGTGCTGTCCATGGTCGGGGCGCCGGCCGCGCTGCTGCTGACCGAAGGTGATCGGATCCTGGCCCTGTTCAGCGCCGGATACGCCGCCGAGGGCGGGATGCTCCTGAAGATCCTGGTACTCGCCGCGATCCCGGACGCGATCACCAACCTGGCCGTCGCGCACTGGCGCTCGCACGGCGAGTTCCGTCTCTGCCGCCGGCTCAACGTGACCCGCGCGGTCACCTGCCTCGCACTCTCCTGGCTGCTGCTGCCGGGCGCCGGGGTGACCGGCGCCGGCATCGCGTGGCTGGCCGGGCAGACGGTCTCGGCGCTGCTGGTCGCCGCGGTCGCCCTCAGCCTCCGGAAGGCTGCCCGATCATGAAGGACCGGTCATGAAGATCCTGCATCTGTCCAACCTCTACACCCCGGTCATCGGCGGTCTCGAGCGCAGCATCGCGACCAGCAGCGAGGAGCTGGTCCGGCGCGGCCACGAGGTCACGGTGCTCACCCTGGCGACGCCGCAAAGTCAAGATCAAGAGACGATTGCGGGGGTACGGGTTCATCGCGTCCGCAGCGTCGCGAACACGCTCGTCCCGGGGCTGAACCAGGACCCGCGCAAGCCGTTCCACCCGACCATGCCGGACCCGCTGACCACCACCGACATCGCCCGGCTGCTGCGTGCCGAGCACTTCGACGTGGTGCACAGCCACGACTGGCTGATGTACAGCTACCTGCCGTTGCGCCGGGCCCGGTTCGGCCGCCCGCACGTGCACACCGCGCACGACTTCGGGCTCACCTGCGTCCGCAAGACCTTCGCCCGCAACGGCCGGCCGTGCCCCGGCCCGAGCCTGACCCGGTGCGTGAGCTGCGCATCCGTTCAGTACGGCGGCCCCCGCTCGCTGGTCCTGACCACCGGCCTGCACGCGCATCGGCACCGCGGCATCGACGCGCTCACCGCGATCTCCACCTCGGTCGCCCAGGCGCTGACCCAGGCGAACCTGCCCGGCGACCTGCCGGTCAAGGTGATCTCCAGCCTGGTGCCGGACGGCCTCGACGCGCTGGCCCGGGACACACCCCGGCCGGAGTGGCTGCCGGCCGGCGACTATCTGCTCTTCGTCGGCGCGCTCGGCCCGCACAAGGGGATCGGGGTGCTGTTCGACGCGTACCGGAAGCTGGTCGACGGCTGGCCCGGCCCCGGACCCGCGCCGGCCCTGGTCTGCCTCGGCACCCGCCGCGCCGACACCCCGCCGCCCCCGCCGGGCACGGTGATCCGCCACGACGTGCCGCACGCGCAGGTGATGGCCGCCTGGCGGGGCGCCGCGGCCGGAGCGGTCCCGTCGCTGAACGAGGGGATGGGCCAGGTCGCGGTCGAGGCGATGCTGGCCGGCGCGCCCCTGGTCGCCTCCGCCGCCGGCGGCCTCACCGACGTGGTCCGGCACGACGAGAGCGGCCTGCTGGTGCCACCCGGCGACGTGGACGCGCTGCACGCCGCGCTGCTGCGGGTGCTCACCGACCAGGAGCTCGCCTGTCTCTTATACACATCT
>KL571333.1:32327-33370 GCA_000715855.1 Actinoplanes liguriensis | reverse complement strand
ATGTGTATAAGAGACAGGAGGTCTACCGTGCCTGCATCGCGGCGTCCTAGGGTGGTGGTCGCCGGATCGGGGTGGCACTTCCTCTCCGGCATCAGCTACTACACCTGCCGGCTCAGCAACGCGCTCCAGGAGCGCTTCGACGTCAGCACGATCCTGATGCGGCGACTGCTGCCGGCCCGCCTCTACCCCGGGCGGGAGCGCGTCGGGCAGCAGCTCAGCGATCTGCGGTACGACCCGGACATCCCGGTCTTCGACGGCGTCGACTGGTGGGGGGTGCCGAGCCTCGCACGGGCCGTGGCGTTCCTCCGCGCCCAGCAGCCGGACGTGCTCGTGCTGCAGTGGTGGACCGGGGCGGTGCTGCACTCGTACCTGGTGCTGGCGCTGGCCGCGCGGCGGCTCGGGATCCGGGTGGTGATCGAGTTCCACGAGGTGCAGGACACCGGGGAGCTCCGGCGGCAGTGGGCGGCGCGGTACGTGCGTGCGGCGATCCGGCCGCTGCTCGACCGCACCTGCGGGGTCGTGGTGCACTCGGCGTTCGACCGGGAGGCGCTGGCTTCCGCGTACGACCTGGGCGGGGTGCCCGCGGAGATCGCGTTGCACGGCCCGTTCGACCACCACGCCGTCCCGGCCGCGCGAACCTCGTCCCCGGACGTGCGGCGGCTGCTGTACTTCGGGACGATCCGTCCGTACAAGGGTCTCGAAGACCTGATCGAGGCGTTCGGGACGCTCGGCCCGGAGCACCACCTGACCGTCGTGGGGGAGACGTGGGAGGGCTGGACGCTGCCCGCGGAGCTGATCGAGCGGTCACCGGCCCGCGACCGGATCACGTTCGTCAACCGGTACGTGCCGGACACCGAGGTGAACGAGTACTTCGCGGCGGCCGACGCGGTCGTGCTGCCCTACCGGCGCAGCTCCGCCAGTGGCCCCCTGCACATCGCGATGAGCCACGGCCTGCCCGTGGTGGTCACCTCGGTCGGTGGGCTGGTCGAGGCGGCCGGGCCGTACTCCGGAACGGTCTTCGTCCTGTCTCTTATACACATCTC
>KL571333.1:30721-32132 GCA_000715855.1 Actinoplanes liguriensis | reverse complement strand
GAATCGGCAGTGCCGCCGGCCTGATCGGCCGGCGGCACGCGGACCCGTCATCCTGGGGACGCACGACGGACGCCTACGCCCGCCTGTTCGACCGGATCGGAATCGGTCAGGACATCGCCACGTCGTCGAACCAGACGGTGCCCCGGTTGTCGCCCGACTTGAGGTGAAGCTGGACGCTGGCCGCCCCGGCCGGGGCGGTCGTGTCCACGGTCAGCTTCGTCCAGCCGGTGGTGCCGGTCGCCAGCGGCTTCGACTGCGCCTGGCCCAGCCACTTGTCGTTGACGTCGAACCAGCTCAGCGCGATCTCGGTGGTGCCGGTCAGGTTCTGGCCCTTCGCCCACGCCTCGGCGTGCCACTTCTGGCCGCCCTGCACCGGGGTGACCGGGGAGATCCGGATCGACGGCAGGCCGGTGTCGGTGCGGCTGGTGCCGGTGAACTTCACCGAGCCGGCGCCGGTGTGCGCGACGCCGGTGACCCGCTCCGCGGCGCCCTGCTCGGCCAGGTACGGCCGCCACGGCGAATTGCCGGCGCCGGCCTCGAAGCCCAGGTCGAGCACGTTGTTCGTCAGAGCCTGCCCGGCCCAGTACGACCTCACCACGGTCGCTGCGGCCTTCGCCGAGCCGTCCGCCCGGTACAGGCCGAACCGGTACTGCGCCGCGATCTTGGAGACCGCCGAGTTGCTCGGGATCGCGCCGTTGGTGAAGTCGGAGAGCGTCCACGGGGCGACCGAGTCGACCCCGGCGACCTTCGCCGCCGCGAACACCCGGGCCAGGTACGCCGCCTGCTCGCCCTCGCTGCCGGACGCCGTGCTCAGCCCGGTCTCGCCGATCACGATCGGGAACGCGCCGGCCGCCGCCTGCGCCTTGCGGATCTCGGCCAGCGCCCGCTCCGAGTTGCCGTAGAAGTGGAAATCCAGGTAGTCGAGCGGGGTCGCGGCGAGCGCGGTGCGGACCTGCGCCAGCCCGTTCGAGCCGGTCGTGCCGGAGACCGACACGGCCAGCGGCAGCGTCGGGACAGCCGACCGGAGCGCCGGGATGATCTTCTTGATCCAGGTGACGGCCCGGGCGTCGGTCGGGTCGAACTCGTTCTGCACCTCCACCGAGAGCACGCGGGGATCATTCGCGTACGGCGCGAGCACCGCCTTCGCCCACGCCGAGCTCCCGGCGGTGTCGGTGTAACCCTCCCACCAGTCGAACAGGGTCAGCTTCACGGTCAGGCCCTCGCCGTCCGCGATACTGACGAACTTCGCCAGCTTGGCCGTGTAGTCCGCCTTCGGCCCCGGATAGCCGAACACGCCCGGGAAGATGATCACCCGTACGTTGTCGGCGCCCAGCGCCTTCGCCTTGGCCAGGTCCGCCTCGATCTTCGCCGGGTCGAAGTTGGTCCACATCGCCGACCATCCGGCGTTCGA
>KL571333.1:28335-30499 GCA_000715855.1 Actinoplanes liguriensis | reverse complement strand
GGGTCGGCACGGCCGCCTTCGTCACGGTGGTTCCCGAGGCGGGCTTCTTCGGCGGCGCGACCGACACCGCAGGCTTCTTCGCCGATGCCGGGGCGGGCTTCGTCGCGGCGGATGCCACAGCGGCCGGAGCGAGCACCGAGATGAGAAGGGAGGAGGCAAGGACCGCGGCGCGACGACCGGTGAAAGACATGGGGGAGCCCTTTACAGCAGTTGCTTTTCGGTTGGCCCCCCTCATCGGCCTGACGGCACGTTGCCGTCAGGTAACCCGTCGATGCAGTGCGGTTGCCCCGCGTTGCGGTTCGGGAGCGGACGATTCATTTCCCGCGCCCCGGCCGATGGTCGGCCGCCGCTGTGCGGAACCTATGCGACCGGATAGTGCCGCGGCGTGTACACGATGGTCTGACCATTTCCCCTGGTCACCGACCTGGTCTGAGAAGAGCCGACGATCAGCAGGCAGCGCATGTCGACGGTCGCCGGATCCAGCTCCCCCAATGTGGTGACCCGCACCGACTCCTCCGGGCCGCCGACGTCGCGCCCGACGATCACCGGAGTGGCCGCCGCGCGGTGCTCCAGCAACACCTCCCGGGCCCGGACCAACTGCTCCTTGCGGGTCTGCGAAGCCGGGTTGTAGATCGCGATGACCAGATCCGCGGCGGCCGCGCCGGCCAGCCGGGTCTCGATGACCGACCACGGCTTCAGCCGGTCGGAGAGCGACATGACACAGAAATCGTGACCCAGCGGCGCGCCCGCGCGGCTCGCGACGGCCTGGGCGGCGGTCAGACCCGGGACGATCCGGACAGGGACGTCCTTCCACTGCGGATCCTCGGCCACCTCCAGGACCGCGGCGGCCATCGCGAACACGCCCGGGTCACCGGAGGAGACCACCGCGACGCGACGCCCGCGCCGGGCCAGGTCCAGCGCGAACGCGGCCCGCTCGGCCTCGACCCGGTTGTCCGAGGCGTGCCGCACCTGACGCGGGTCGACCGGCACCCGGTCCACATACGTCTTGTAGCCGACCAGGTCGTCCGCCTCGGCCAGCGCCGCCCGCGCCTCCGGGGTGAGCCATCCGGCCGCGCCCGGGCCGAGCCCCACGACCGTCACGCCGCCCGCCCGCTCCGGCTCCGGGGTGTTCTCGATGAACGCCGTCGCCGCCGGGCTCGGAAGAAGAGCCAGCGAGAAGTACGGCACGGTGGCGGGATCGATCTCGGACAACCGGCCGACCCGCTCCTCGGCCATCGTCGCGCGCTCGACGTAGAACGCGTCGCCCAGCCGGCCGGCCTTCTCCAGCGCCGACCGCACGCCGGTGAACGTCCGGCCCAGCTTCATCACGGCCGCCGAGTCGGTGCCGGTGAGCCGGCGCGCCAGCTCGTCCGGCGGCAGAGTGCCGGGCAGCACCGTGAGCACCTCGTCGCGCTCCATCAGCGGGCGGCCGAGCACCGCGGAAGCCGCGCTCACCGAGGTCACGCCGGGAACGACGGTCGTCTCGTAGCGGTGCGCGAGCCGTTTGTGCATGTGCATGTAGGACCCGTAGAAGAACGGGTCGCCCTCGGCCAGCACCACGACATCCCGGCCGGCGTCCAGATGCGCGGCGAGCCGGGCCGCGGCCTGCTCGTAGAACTCGTCGATCGCGCCCTGGTAGCCGCCCGGATGGTCGGTGGTCTCGGTGGTCACCGGGTAGATCAGCGCCTCCTCGATCTGCCCGTCCCGCAGGTGGCCGGCCGCGATCGCCCGGGCGTTGCTCCGCCCGTGCCGCGCCGCGTGGTAGGCCACCACGTCGGCACTCCCGATCAGCCTCGCGGCCTTGACCGTGATCAGCTCCGGGTCGCCGGGCCCCAGCCCGACCCCGTAGAGCCGCCCGGCAACCACGTCGTTCGTCATCGTGCTAACTCCGCTTTCCGGGAATCATTCGGTTTCCGAGGCCAGCGCGTTCACGGCCGCGGCGGTCATTGCGCTGCCGCCGCGCCGGCCACGCACGATCAGGTATTCCAGATCGGACTCGGCGAGCGCCTCCTTGGACTCCGCCGCCCCGATGAACCCGACCGGGATGCCGAGCACCGCCGCCGGTCGTGGCGCGCCCGCCGCCACCATCTCCAGCAGGCGGAACAGGGCGGTCGGGGCGTTGCCGATCGCGACGACCGCCCCGCCGAGGCGATCACCCCAGAGA
>KL571333.1:27546-28133 GCA_000715855.1 Actinoplanes liguriensis | reverse complement strand
CACCCCAGAGATCCATGGCGGCGGCGCTGCGGGTGTTCCCGATCCGTGCGGCGATCCCCGGCACGGACGGGTCGCGCAGCGTGCAGATCACGTCGTTGCCGGCCGGCAGCCGTTTCCGGGTGACCCCGGAGGCCACCATCTCCGCGTCGCAGAGGATCGGAGCCCCGCCGAGCAGCGCCTTCCGCGCGGCGGTCGCCACCCCGGGGCTGAACCGGACATCCCGCGCCAGATCGACCATCCCGCAGGCGTGGATCATCCGGACCACCACCCGCGCGACATCCTCCGGAAGCCCGGACAGATCCGCCTCCGCCCGAATCGTGGCGAACGATCGTCGATAGATCTCCGCGCCGTCCCGCTCATACTCCATCAGGCCCTCCTAGCCCCCGCCACCAGCTCCCCGAGCACCACCACACCCGAGCCCGCTCCCGCGTCGAGCCCGCCGGCTGTCGCCGCGCCCGAGCTCGCTCCCGCGTTCAGCCCTCCAGGCGCCGCGTCCGGGCTCGCTCCCGCCATCGGCCCGGCGCCACCCCGCGATCCTTCGCCGAGGTGACGCGGCTCGCCGAGCATCACCGCGCCCGTCGTCGGAG
>KL571333.1:26505-27390 GCA_000715855.1 Actinoplanes liguriensis | reverse complement strand
CGCGCCAGCGGGCGTCGTCACCGTGCCGTCGGCGGCTCGTCGGGTCACCTCGTAGCCCGCATCGGTCGCCTCGACCCGGACGTGCGGGCCCGCCGGGCTCCCGCACGCGCGCCCGCAGCCCACCCAGTGCACCGGCAACCCGTCCACGAACCGGGTCGCCGCGTCGGCGTCGGCCCGCACATCGGCCAGGGACCGCGCGCAGCCGGGGCGGCCCGCGCACGCGCTGACCCCGCTCCATCGAGAGGCGGCCGAGACGACCAGGCCCGCGGCCGCCATCCGCTCGACCCAGGCCTTCGCCGAGGCCGCGGTGAGATCGGGCACGAGAACCCCGCGCCACGGCGTGACGACCAGACGCTCCGCGTCTTCAAGAGCCTTCACCTGTACGCCCTCGAGCCGCCCCAACGGCACCAGCGCGCCCGCCGCGAACCGATCGTCGCCGGTCTCGCCGCCCGGCACCAGCCCGGCCACCGCGAGCTGATCGTCGCCGGTCTCGCCGCCCGGCACCGGCGCGCCCGCCGTGAACTGATCGTTACCGGTCACGACGCCGATCAGCGCACCCGGGTCGACGACCTCCACCGCGGCCGCCGCCGGAACGCTCACCGGCACGATGCCGAGCGCCGCCGCGACCCGGCCGGAGACCCGCTCCGGCCCGCCGGCCAGCTCCCGCAACCGCCACGCGGACCCGCCGGCCGGCTGCGCCTGCGCCGACCGCTCGGCCAGAAACGCGTGCGCGGCCGCGATCAGCGCCGGGATCACCCGCTCCGCGTCCACCCGAAGGCCGGTGTCGTGCCCGCCGAACCGCAGAGCGAAGCGGCCGAAAGTGGGCGGGCCAGCATCGGGCAGGGCGGTGTCGGGCTGGGCGGTGTCGGGCTGGGCGGTGTCGGG
>KL571333.1:24888-26322 GCA_000715855.1 Actinoplanes liguriensis | reverse complement strand
GGGCGGTGTCGGGCTGGGCGGTGTCGGGCTGGGCGGTGTCGGGGAGGGCGGCGACGTCCGCGGCGAGGGGCACGTGACCGATCGCGAACAGGAACTTGCCGGGCAGCGCGGCCAGACCCGGATCGGCGCAGATCGCGGCGTCCAGATCGCCGACCAGCCGGCGGAGGTGAGCGCCGGCGAGCGGCGGGGCGGCAATGTTCCGTACCGAATCGTGGGTTGCCGAAGGCAGGAGTCGAGCGGCGCGCAAGCGGGCCGCCAAGGTCTCCGCCTGCTCTTCCTTGATGGCTCTGAGCTGGAGATTCGCCCGGGAGGTCAGCTCCAGGCGACCGTCACCGAACTCCTCGGCGAGCTCGCGCAGCGAGCGCAGCTGAGCGCCGGTCAGCAGGCCCCCGGGCAGCCGGACACGCGCCAGCAGCCCGTCGGCGGCGGCATGGAGCCGCAGCGCGCTGGGACAGGCGTCGGTGTCCGACTGACGAAGGCGTGTCACGGCCCGGATACTACGGGCGGCCTCCGACAGGACCGCAGCCTCGGGTCGGCACAGGACAACTTCGTCAGCGGCATCACAGGGCTCGTCAGCGGCGTCACAGAGGTGGCGCTGACATCGAGACCCGGTCGCGTCCGGGCGTCCAGTAGCGTGTGGCGGAACAAGTGAATTCGAGCGGCGACGCCGCGGAGGAAGCCGGTGCGACTCCGGCGCGGTCCCGCCACTGTCACCGGGTTCATCCCGGGAGCCAGGAACTCCGGTCGCCATGCCGATGACTACCCGGGGCGCGGACCCCGAGGGGGAGCGCACGCGTGTTTCTGCTGCTGTCGACGTCCGACACGGACCTGCTCAGCGCCCGGGCCAGCGGCTCGGCCTGGCGGCTCGCCAACCCGGCCCGCACCGGGGTCGACGATCTGCCGGCCCTGCTCGACGGGGTCGAGCTGGTCGTGGTCCGCATCCTGGGCGGTCGCCGGGCCTGGGAGGAGGGTCTGGACGAGCTGCTCGGCGGTGAGATCCCGGTCGTCGTGCTCGGCGGCGAGATGTTGCCGGACGCGGATCTGATGAAGCTGTCCACGATCCCGGCCGGCATAGCGGCGGATGCGCACCTCTACCTGGCGCAGGGCGGCGCGGAGAATCTGGCCGGCCTGCACGACTTCCTCTCGGACACGGTGCTGCTCACCGGCAACGGCTTCGCGCCGCCCACCGAGAGCCCGCAGTGGGGCATCCTGCCGCGGGTCGCGAAGGACGCGGAGACGACCGTCGCGGTCCTCTACTACCGCGCGCACCACATGGCGGGGAACACGGCGTTCGTCGAGGCGCTCTGCCAGGCGATCGAGGCCAAGGGCGCCCGTCCGCTGCCGATCTTCACGGCGTCGCTGCGCACCGCGTCGCCGGAGCTGCTCGCCGAGCTGCGCAAGGCGGATGCCCTGGTGGTGACCGTGCTCGCGGCC
>KL571333.1:22420-24685 GCA_000715855.1 Actinoplanes liguriensis | reverse complement strand
GCACCCGCCCGGCCACCGCGAGCGCCGGCGGCGACGACGAGGCGTGGGATGTCGGCGTGCTGGCCGACCTCGACGTGCCGATCCTGCAGGGCCTCTGCCTGACCAGCTCGCGCGCGGCCTGGGAGGCGAGCGACGACGGCCTGACCCCGCTGGACGCGGCGACCCAGGTGGCGATCCCGGAGTTCGACGGGCGGATCATCACGGTGCCGTTCTCGTTCAAGGAGATCGACCCCGACGGCCTCTCGGTCTACGTCGCCGATCCGGAGCGGGCGTCGCGGGTCGCCGGGATCGCGGTCGCGCACGCGAGGCTGCGCCACATTCCGCCGGCCGAGCGCAGGATCGCGCTGATGCTGTCGGCCTACCCGACCAAGCACTCCCGGATCGGGAACGCGGTCGGCCTGGACACGCCGGCGTCGACGGTCGCGCTGCTCGCGGCGCTGGCCGGCAAGGGCTACCAGGTCGGCAACTTCAGTTCGTATGACGGCGACGGCCTGATCCATACGTTGATCGCCGCGGGCGGGCAGGATCCGGACTGGCTCTCCGAGGAGCAGTTGTCCGGAAATCCCGTGAGAATTCCGGCATCCCGGTACAAGTCGTGGTTCGACACGCTGCCCGACGACTTCCGAGAGAAGGTGGAGCAGCACTGGGGCGCCCCGCCCGGCGAGCTCTACGTGGACAACGGTGACATCGTCCTGGCCGCGCTCCGCGACGAGAACATCGTCGTGATGGTGCAGCCTCCGCGCGGTTTCGGCGCCAACCCGGTCGCGATCTACCACGACCCGGACCTGCCGCCGAGCCACCACTACCTGGCCGCCTACCGCTGGCTGGCCGACGAGTTCGGCGCGCACGCCGTGGTGCACGTCGGCAAGCACGGCAACCTGGAGTGGCTGCCCGGCAAGAACGTGGGCATGTCCGCGTCCGACGGCACCGACGCGGCGCTCGGCGACCTGCCGCTGATCTACCCGTTCCTGGTGAACGACCCGGGCGAGGGCACTCAGGCCAAGCGCCGGGCGCACGCCACGCTTGTCGATCACCTGATCCCGCCGATGGCCCGCGCCGAGTCCTACGGTGACATCGCCCGTCTGGAGCAACTGCTCGACGAGCACGCCAACATCGCCGCGCTCGACCCGGCCAAGCTGCCGGCGATCCGGGCGCAGATCTGGACGTTGATCCAGGCCGCGAAGATGGACCACGACCTCGGCCTGTCGAACCGGCCGGACGACGAGCAGTTCGACGACTTCATCATGCACATCGACGGATGGTTGTGTGAGGTCAAGGACGTGCAGATCCGCGACGGGCTGCACGTGCTCGGCGCCGCGCCGGTGGGGGAGGCCCGGGTCAACCTGGTGCTCGCGATGCTCCGCGCCCGCCAGATGTGGGCCGGTCAGGTCGCCGCGCTGCCCGGTCTGCGGGAGGCGCTGGGCCTGGCCGAGGACGCGTCGACCGCCGAGACCGACGCGGTCGAGGAGCAGGCCCGCGCGCTGGTCACCGCCATGGAAGAGGCCGGTTGGCCGTCGGAAATTCCCAACATAACCGACAATTCGGCCGTACGGAACGTGCTGGCCTTCGCCGCCCGTGAGATCGTCCCCCGGCTGGCCCGGACGACGGACGAGCTGACCAACGTGCTGCACGCCCTCGACGGCGGGTACGTGCCGGCCGGTCCGAGCGGCTCCCCGCTGCGCGGCCTGATCAACGTCCTCCCCACCGGGCGGAACTTCTACTCCGTCGACCCGAAGGCGATCCCCAGCTCCCTGGCGTGGGAGACCGGCCAGGCGATGGCCGACTCGCTGCTCGCCCGCTACCGCAAGGACTACGGCGACTGGCCGAAATCGGTCGGCCTCTCCGCGTGGGGGACCAGTGCGATGCGCACCGCCGGTGACGACATCGCCGAGGTGCTGGCGCTCATCGGCGTACGCCCGATCTGGGATCCTGCCTCCCGCCGGGTGACCGGTCTCGAGCCGATCAGCCGCGAGGAGCTGGGCCGGCCGCGGATCGACGTGACCGTTCGCATCTCCGGCTTCTTCCGCGACGCGTTCCCGCACGTGGTGGCGCTGCTCGACGACGCGTTCCGGATGGTGGCCGAGCTCGACGAGCCGGAGAATCACGTTCGCGAGCACGCGCTGCGCGATCAGGGCGACCACGGCGACTGGCGGCGGGCCACCATGCGGATCTTCGGGTCGCGCCCCGGGGCGTACGGCGCGGGGATTCTGCCTTTGATCGACAGCCGCAACTGGCGGGACGATGCCGACCCTGTCTCTTATACAC
>KL571333.1:20084-22239 GCA_000715855.1 Actinoplanes liguriensis | reverse complement strand
CAGCCGCAACTGGCGGGACGATGCCGACCTGGCCGAGGTCTACGCGGTGTGGGGTGGCTTCGCCTACGGCCGGGGGCTGGACGGGGTGCCGGCGCGCGGGGACATGGAGAACGCGTACCGGCGGATCGATGTCGCCGCGAAGAACATCGACACCCGCGAGCACGACATCGCCGACTCCGACGACTACTTCCAGTACCACGGCGGCATGATCGCCACGGTGCGGGCGCTGACCGGTAAGGCGCCCGCGGCGTACATCGGGGACTCGACGAACCCGGACGCGACACGGACCCGCAGCCTGACCGAGGAGACCGCGCGGATCTTCCGGGCCCGGGTGGTGAACCCGCGCTGGATCGCCGCCATGCGCCGGCACGGTTACAAGGGCGCGTTCGAGCTGGCCGCCACGGTCGACTACCTCTTCGGGTACGACGCGACCGCCGGCGTCGTGACCGACTGGATGTACGAGCAGCTCGCCACGACGTATGCGCTCGACGCGGAGAACCAGGAGTTCATGAAGAAGTCGAACCCCTGGGCGCTGCACGGCATCACCGAGCGCCTGCTGGAGGCGGCCGATCGCAAGCTGTGGGATTCCCCCACGCCCGAGACGCTGGCCGCGCTCCAGCAGCTCTACCTCGAGACCGAAGGCGATCTCGAAGAGGGCCCGGCCTAACCCCAGTTCTGCGGGGCCTGCTGCCTGGTGGCCACGTTGATCCGGTTGAAGAAGTTGGTGGTGGCGATCCACAGGACGATCGCCGCCAGCTGCTTCTCGTCGAAGTGCTTCGCGACGTCGGCCCAGATATCGTCCGGCACCGCGTCCGGCCGGTCGGCGAGCCGGGTCGCATACTCGGACAGCGCGAGGGCGGCCCGTTCCGGCTCGGTGAAGTAGGGCGTCTCCCGCCACACCGGCACCGCGAACAGCCGGTCGTCGGTCTCGCCGGCCTTCCGCATGCCGCGCGCGCCCGCATCGACGCACGGGCCGCAGTTGTTGATCTGGCTGGCCCGCAGGTGCACGAGTTCCAGCACAGCGCCCGGGACACCGGCCGAATGCGCGGCCTTGTAGAGCAGATTGACCGCGTGAACCGCCTCCGGCAGCAGCCCGGCCGGGTTGGTGATACGAGCCTCCATGAGCTTCTCCTGTCACATCCGATCGACTTGCTTCGTCGAACACATGACGCCTCGCATCGCGAAAATGTGACAGGAACGGCGACATGAGTGACGAACTGCCGGCCGATTCGGTCGGGACGGCGCTACTGGTCGGGCTGGAGACGTTGACGCCGGCCGAGCGACTCGCGTTCGAGCTGGCACTGACGGCTGTCGCGCGTGCCGCACAGAGCCGTGAGTGCCAGCTCGGTGGTCTTGGCCGGTCGCTGGGGTTACTCGGCTTGGTTGCGGCGGAGCAGGTAGGTGTCCATGATCCAGCCGTGTTGCTCGCGGGCCTCGGCACGGGTCCGGAGGATCTCGTCGGCGACGTCCCCGACCCGCCCCGAGGCGAGCAGTTCGTCCTCCGTGCCGACGTAGGCGCCCCAGTAGACGTCCGCGTCCGGATACTTCGTGAACGCCTGCTGCGCGTCGAGCATCACGACCACGTCGTCGACGCCTTCCGGCCAGCCCTCGGCGAGGCGACGTCCGGTCGTGATCTGGAACGGCTGACCGACCCTGTTCAGCCCGACCCGGTGCTTCGCGGCGAGCGCGGAGACGCTGCTGATGCCGGGGACGACCTCGTACTCGAACGTCGTCTGCCCTCGCTCCAGGATCTCCTCCAGGATCGCGATCGTGGAGTCGTAGAGCGCCGGATCCCCCCAGACCAGGAAGGACCCGATCTCCTCGTCCTTGAGGTGCTCGGTGATCAGATCCTCGATCACCTGAGAACGGCGGGTTCGCCAGTCCGCGATCGTCCCGGTGTAGTCCGCCGGCGTGCGGTCCCGATCCGGGTCCCGCCCCTCGATGATCCGCTTGTGCGGGTGCGAATAGGCCCGGATGATCCGTTCCCGCAGGTCGATCAGGCTCTGCTTGGCCTCGCCCTTGTCCAGCAGGAAGAACACGTTCGTCCGGCCGATCGCCTTGGCCGCCTGCAGGGTCAGATGGTCCGGGTCGCCAGCACCGATCCCGATCACGTAGATCTTCCGCACGCCCTGAGTCTGCCGCACCCGGTTCAGCC
>KL571333.1:19474-19837 GCA_000715855.1 Actinoplanes liguriensis | reverse complement strand
CGCCGGGGCCGTATCGCCTCGGTCTGCGCCATCGACTCCCGTCCGTGCGACGTTCCCGATAGTTGAATCGCCGGAGGCGTAAGTGTTGTTCTCCTCGCTGCTCGGCGGGCGGGTCAGTGGGTCGGCAGGGGTCGCTGGTTGGCAGGGCAGGCGGGCAAGTCGGCACGGCGCTGGTTACCAGACAGGTCGGCGGGGGCGGGTTGCGAGGCGGGTCAGTAGGGGGCGCTGGTTGGCAGTGCGGTCGGCAGGGGTCGTTGGTTGGCAGTGCGGGTCGGCAGGGGGCGCTGGCTGGCAGGCGGGTCGGCAGGGCGGGCTGGTCGACTGACTTGTCGGCGAATCAATCCGGCAGGATCGGGACGGACG
>KL571333.1:16622-19224 GCA_000715855.1 Actinoplanes liguriensis | reverse complement strand
GCGCAGGGAGAGCGCCCCGAACCGATCCCGGACCCGGTCGACGGCCGCGTCCAGGCTGTCCTCGCGCGGCGGATCGAATGGAAGCTCCATCTGGACGGCGCCATCGCCGTCCAGATTGCTGACCGCGACGCCGACCAGGGTCAGACCCCGCTGGTCGATCAACGGGCGGGCCTCGCGCAGCAACTCGACGGCGGTGCGCAGGACCGCGCCGGTCTGCATGGTCGCCTTGAGCAGGCTGCGGGAGCGGGTCACCCGCTGGAAGTCGTCGAACCGCAGCCGCACCGTGATCGTCCGCCCGGCCCGGTGCGCCCCGCGCATCCGGTGCGTGACCCGATCGACGAGCGCCGCCAGCACCGCCTCCACCTCGTCGAACGAGCGCTGGCCACGCCCCAGAGCACACTGCGCCCCGATCGAGCCGCGTCGCACGCCGGTCGTCACCCGGCGCGGGTCGTGGTTGTGCGCGAGCGCGTGCAGATGCCGGCCGGCGTGCGCGCCGAGCATCGCGACGAGCGCGGCCTCCCCGACCCGGGCGACGTGGCCGACCGTGTGGATCTGCCGCTCCCGCAGCCGCGCCGCGGTCTTCGGCCCGACGCCCCACAGCTTCTCCACCGGCAGCGGATGCAGGAACTCCAGTTCCGCGCCCGGCGGCACGACCAGCAGGCCGTCCGGCTTGCCGGCCCCGCTGGCGACCTTGGCCAGGAACTTGGTCCGCGCGACGCCGACCGTGATCGGCAGCCCGGCCCGGGCCCGGACCTCGGCGCGCAGCCGCCGGGCGATCTGCTCCGCCGTCCCGCTGATCCGCCGCAACCCGTCCACCTCGAGGAACGCCTCGTCGATGGAGATCGGCTCGACGATCGGCGTGGTGTCCCGGAACACCGCGAAGACCGCCTTGCTGGCCGCCGAATACGCCCCCATCCGCGGCGGCACCACCACGGCGTGCGGGCAGAGCGCCCGAGCCTGGGAGAGGCTCATCGGAGTCCGCACACCGAACGCCTTCGCCTCGTAGGACGCGGCGAGCACCACCCCGCCGCCGACCAGGACCGGCCGGCCGCGCAGTGCGGGGTCGTCGCGTTGCTCGACCGACGCGTAGAACGAGTCCAGGTCAGCGTGCAGGATCACGCCGCCGAGCTTAGTACATTTGTTCGAAGATGTGGTTGCCCGGCGCGACCACCTGTGGAAAACCGCCGGGCAACAGCACCTCCGCCGAGGTGCCCGCCGGCACGTCCACCTCCAATTGGAACAGTCCGTCCTCGATCTCCCAGGCCGAGCGGATCCGCCCATACGGACTGTCGTGCACCCCGGAAGCCCGTCGCAGCCCTCCGCCCGGGACCGGGGCCACCCGGAAGCGCCGATAGCCCGGCTCCAGCGGCTGGATCCCCGCCGTGAACCGGTGCAGGAAACCGATCACCGCGCCCTTCGAGTAGTGGTTCAGCGAATCCCGCGCCTTCCCCTGCGCGTCAACGCCGTCCCACCACTCCCAGATGGTTGTCGCGCCGCGCTCCAGCATCGTCATCCAGGACGGCTCGGTGTCCTGGAACAGCAGCTCGTAGGCGAGGTCGGCGTGCCCGTGCCCGGCCAGCACCGGCAGCAGATCCGCCGTGGCCAGGAACCCGGTCGCCAGATGGGTCCCGGCCGCCCGGATCAGCTCGGCGAGCCGATCCGCCACCGCCCGCTCCAGCTCGGCCGGGATCAGGCCGAACGCCAGTGCTCGGACCAGGTTGGCCTGGGTGTCCGGCTGGACGCGCCCCTCGGCGTCGATGAACTCGGCCTGCCAGGCCGCACGGACCCGCTCGGCGAGCTCGGCGTAGGGGGACGGGCGCCCCAGCACCCCGGCGATCCGCGCCATCAGCGAGGCGGAGCGGTAGTAATACGCCGTGGCGACGTCGCCGAAGTCCCGCTGCTGGTAGACGGCCATGTCGCCGATCTCCTCGCCGGGAACCAGCCACTCGCCCCAGTGGAATCCGGAGTCCCAGAGATACGGATCCGGCTTCCGATCCGGGTGGTGCCCCTCGGCCGCGGCCCGCTGCACGAAGCCCAGCCACGCCACCATCGAGTCCCACTGCTCGGCGAGGAGCCGGACGTCGCCTCGCGACCGGTAGATCTCCCACGGCACGATGACCGCCGCGTCGCCCCAGCCGGCCGACCCGTTCCACGCGCCGAGCGGCCCGTGCCGCCCCTCGGCCGGCGGGGTCGGCGAGATGTTCGCGACCACCCCGGTGTCCCACTGGTCAGCGGCGAGGTCGCGCAGCCACTTCGTGCTGAACCCGGCCACGTCGTAGAGGAACGCCGCGGTGGGCACGAACACCTGCCAGTCACCCGTCCAGCCGGCTCGCTCGCGGGTCGGGCAGTCGGTCGGGATGTCGCAGGCATTGCCCCGGAAGCTTCGCACCGCCGCCTCGTGCAACCGCTGGAGCCGCCCGTCGTCGCAGGTGAACCAGCCGATCCTGGGGAGATCGGTGTGCACCACGACGCCGGTCAGATCAAGATCAGAATCAAGACCCTCCACACGTACGTATCGGAAGCCGTGCGTGGTGTGCCGGGGCTCGAAGACACCGCTTCCGGCGAAGGTGACCCGGTCGACCTGCCCCGCCGAGAGGGGATG
>KL571333.1:13685-16409 GCA_000715855.1 Actinoplanes liguriensis | reverse complement strand
GGGATGTGGCAGGAACGGCATGGCCGGCGCCAGATGGGTCATGTCGACGTCCCCGTCCGCCCCGAGCGCCTCCCCGTGGGTGAGGGTGACCGTGCTGCCGGCCGGCCCGGACAACCGCACCCAGCCGTTGATGTTCTGCCCGAGATCCACGACCTGCCGCCCCGGCGCCGGAGCGGTGATCGCGACCGGTCGCAGCTCCTCGACCCGCCGGACCGGTGGCGCGACCGCCCACACGAAACCGTCGAATCCGATCTCCGGTGCGAGCTCGACCGCCTGCCATTCGCCCGGAGTGAAGGTGAGATCCGACTTCTGGCCCTCGATCAGATCGGCGGCCCGGACGACCGACTCCCGTGCCGTCCAGGATTCGCCGGTGCCGCCGATGACGTGCCCGTCGACGTGCACCTGTGCGAGGAACGACGTCCGCTCGCCCCACTGCGAGGATGCCCGCAGCAGCCCGACCTGGCCCCGGAACCAGCCGTCGGTGAGCAGCGCCGTGATCTCGTTCCGCCCCGGGACCAGGAGTGACGTCACGTCGTAGACCTGCACCTGGAGGCGGGACGCATACTGCGTGAAGCCGGGTGTCAGCTCCTGATCGCCGACCCGGACGCCGTTGACGAAGACCTCGTAGATCCCGTGAGCCGTGGCATAGAGCCGCGCGGCCCGGATCTCGGCGCCGCACTCGATCTCCCCGCGCAACTCGTGGCCGGGTCGGTTGCCCGGCTCCGATATGACCGGCTCGACCGGGCGGATCCAGGACGATTTCCAGTCCGACGGGGAGAGCAGGCCGGTCTCCACCGGACACGGGAGTGACCAGTCACTCTCCCCGAGATCGGTGCGGACCCGGACCTGCCAGGTGACCCGCTCGGCCGATCTCAGGGGCTCGAACGGCCACGGGACCAGCACGTGCTCCGAACCGGTGAGCCAGCCGGTCGCGGGGCCGTCCACACACCGTACGGAATAAGCGGTTTGACTTTCGGCTCCCGGAGGGAGCTGCCAGGACAGCCTCGGGGACCGCTCGCCGATGCCGAAGGCGAGATCGAGGTGCTCCACGCGTGGCTTCAACGGGCCCTCCAGGTGCGGTCGGCGGTTGCTTGCCGCCGAACATACGTGCTAAAAACTGAGCCAGCAAGGTTTTTGCGAGATGATCGTTCCGAAGGGGGCCGTAGAGTGACCGCGTGCCAAGAAGCAGCCCGGGCAGCTATTCGGTCGGTCGCAAGCGGCGGGAGCGGATCGTGGAGGCGGCCGCCGACCGCTTCGCCGAGGAGGGGTTCCACCGCACCAACCTCGCCGAGATCGCGGAGGCGGTCGGTCTCACCGAGGGCGGCCTGCTCTACCACTTCCCGTCGAAGAAGCACCTGCTCCTGGCGGTGGCCGAGTTCCGGATCTCGATGGAGGCCGGCTGGTGGGCCCGCGTGGGGCCGGAGGCGCGGCTCGCCGACGTGCTGGAGGAGATGGTCAACGCGGCCGAGCGGTTCCTGGCGAAACCGGGGCTCATTCAGCTCTCGGTGCTTGCGGTCGCCGAGGCGGCCGATCCGTCCAGCCCCGCGCACGCGCTCTTCGCCGAGCGCTATCGGCAGGCGGTCCAGGGTCTCGCCGGCATTCTGGAGCACTGCATGGGGCTCGGCGACCTGCCGGCCGGGACGGATTGCGACGCGCTCGCGCGGGAGTGCATCGCGGTCAGCGACGGGCTCCAGCTGCAGTGGGTGCTCTCCGACGGCGCCGTCGACCTCGTCGGGGGTATCCGTGATCACACCGAGCGCATCGCGGGAATCGCCTGACGGGATTCTCGGTTTCCAGACTTGAGTCACCCACGCTCAAGTAAGGAACGAGGAGCCACCCATGTTGCTCACCACCCCGACCGTGCGCGACCTCGAGCGTCTCACCGCCCGGGTCCTCGAGAACTCGACCCGGACAGCGGGCGCGCGTCTCGACGCATACCGGGAGGACGACACCTTCTTCATCGACATCGACCTGCCCGGCGTCGACGCGGCGTCGATCGACATCACCGTCGACGGCAAGGTCCTGACGGTTCGTGCCGAGCGCACGCGCACCGAGCGGGAGGGCGTCCGTTACGTGATCGCCGAGCGTCCGGTGGGCGTGTTCAGCCGCCAGGTCCAGCTCTCCGACAAGCTGGACACCGACCTGCTGGAGGCGCACTACGACAAGGGCGTGCTCACGCTGAGCATCCCGGTCCTGGAGGAGCGCAAGCCCCGCAAGATCGAGGTCGCCGCGACGGCCTAATGGTCGAACTGGATCCAGTTCACGTTCATGAACTCGCTGTCGTCGGAGGCGGTGAACGTGATGTAGACCGTGTGCGTCCCGGTCACCGGGGTCAGCGCCGCGACGTCGGTGCGCCAGGTCTGCCACCCGCCGGTGTTGCTCACCGAGAGCTCACCGACGGGGTCGGCGTCGGGGGTGTCCAGCCGGATCTGCACCCGCCCGGACACCCCGGCGTCGGAGGCGACGCGGAACTTCGCCTTCTTCGCCGGGACGTCACCGAAGACGAAGTTGTCGAACCGCAGGTGATCGCCGCGGCTGATCCAGCCGACGTTCTGCCCGCCGCCCTCGTCCTCGGTGTCCTGCGACTGGATGCCGGCCAGCTCGTTGGCCGACTCGGCCTGCAGAACCTGGTATTTCACCGGGGTCGGGGCGGGCGTGGTCGGCGTGGGCTCGGCCGGAACCGACGATGGAGCAGCCGATGGCGTGACGATCTGCTCGGCGGCC
>KL571333.1:12945-13488 GCA_000715855.1 Actinoplanes liguriensis | reverse complement strand
GGCGTGTCCTGCCAGCGGCCGATGCCGTAGCCGATGAGCAGGAGGGCGAGGCCGCCCCCGCCGATCAATGCCCGGTTACGGTTCGTCCAGCTGCGGGTGCGATAGACGGTCGGAGTTGGCTGATCCACCCGGCAAGGGTAATCAGACGGATTCGCCCGGAGCCAGGGCCTCGATCATCTCGGTGCCCAACCGTGCCGCGACCTCGGGATCCGCGTCCGGGCCGCCGATCCGCGGATCCCAGTTGGGCTCGTAGAACAGCTCGGTCGCGCCGGCTTCCGCGTACCGCCGGGCACCCGCGCGGATGTCCGCCCACGAACCGGACAGCGTGATCGCCTCATTCCGATCACCCGGCTGCACGACGGCGCGGACCACGATCCGTACGTCGTCGGGATTCTTCCCGGCCTCGGCAGCCGCCTCCCGGACCACCCGCGCGCCACGCTCGATGTCCGACAGACGCGCCCGGCTGCTGCTCACCCACCCGGCGGCCAGCCGACCGGCCCGCCGCAAAGCGATCTCCGCCGTCCCGCCCAGCAGGATCGGCGG
>KL571333.1:11641-12746 GCA_000715855.1 Actinoplanes liguriensis | reverse complement strand
AGATGTGTATAAGAGACAGCCCGGTAGTACCGGCCGGCGAAATCGGCCACCTCGTCGGTGAAGAGGGTCCGGAGCGCGGCCAGATACTCCTCGGTCCGGCGGCCACGCGGGTTCGGGTCGGCGTTGGTCGCCACGAACTCCGGCTCCGACCAGCCGGTGCCCAGCCCCAGGTCGAACCGGCCGCCGGTGAGCCGGTCCAGGGTGCTCACCTGCTTCGCCAGGTAGGCCGGCGCCACATACGGCAGGTTGATCACCGAGACGCCCAGCCGGATCCGCGACGTGGCCGCTCCGGCCCAGGTCAGCGCGACGATCGGGTCGAGCACGCTCTGATAGATCGGCGCCAGGTCCTGATCCTGGCCGACGAGCAGCCGCTGGAACGCCCACAAGCCGTGATAGCCGAGCTCCTCGGCGCGCTGCGCGATCGACGTCAGCGTTTCCGGCTGCGCCCACGCGCCGGACACCGGACAACCGAAACTGATCAGCATGGGAGCAGGTTAGTGCTCGCCGGCGCTCTCGTCCTCCGGGTCCGCCGGTCCGCTTCGCGAGGCCGGCGATCCGCGCCGCCACGCCTGTGCCGGAACGGACCGGATCGGCACCGGCGTGGTTACCGCCCGCGCCGGCGGATCGGCCGTTGTCACCGGCGGATCGGCCATTGGCGCAGGTGGGACGGCCGCTGTCACAGGCGGGACGGCTGTCGGCTCGCTCATCGCACGCTCCTTTCGCGACCACCGATGATTCCCGCGATCCGAGCGGAAATGGATACCCCGACAGAGCGACAGACCATCCCCCGGTACGGGTAGGTTGGGTCGAGTGACGACACTCGCCGATGCCTGGGAGCTGAGCCGGAGCGAGACCGGCCTGGCCATCGTGTCCACCGCCCGGGCCAACCGCACCGTCCAGTCCAGCCTGGTCAACACCGGTCTGATCGACCACCCGGAGGACGGGGAGCGGGTCCTGGCGTTCGTGACCTACGGCCCGGTGAAGCTGCGCAACCTGCGGGAACGCCCGGATCTCGCGGTGGCCTTCCGCAGTGGCTGGCGATACGCGACCGTCGAGGGGCGCGCCCAGCTGGCCGGGCCGGACGATCCGCAGCCGTGGCTCGACC
>KL571333.1:6427-11412 GCA_000715855.1 Actinoplanes liguriensis | reverse complement strand
CAGCCGTGGCTCGACCCGGAGCGCCTGCGCCTGCTGCTCCGCGAGATCTTCACGTCGGCCGGCGGCACCCATGATGACTGGGACGCCTTCGACCGGGCGATGGTCGCCGAGCGCCGGACCGCGGTCCTGGTCCGTCCGACCCGGATCTATCCGTCGTCCTGACGGCCTCAGCAGGACGGTTCTCGCGGCTCAGAACTGCGTGATCGGGCGGACTACGATGCCGCGCATGTGGTTGCGGGGGAGCAACGGGTGGGTTCGGCCGGCGGCGCTCGGCGCTGCGGCCGGGTGCGTGCTGGTGGCGTTCGGGGTTCGCGTCCTCACCGGGAGCCCGCTGGCCAGTACGGGGCTCGTCGAGCAGGCCAGCGGGACGGCGTTGTACGCCGCGGCCGTGTTCTGCGGTGTGGTCTTCCTATGGCCGCGAATGACCATTCCGTGGGTCGCGCTGATCGCCGCCGGCTATTGCTGGGCGGTCGAGTTCCTGCAGCTCACCTCCATTCCGGCGGACCTTTCGGCTCGCAGTGTGCTGGCCCGGCTGGTGCTCGGCGTCAGTTTCGATCCCGCTGACCTGGCTTGGTACCTGGTCGGCGTCGCCGTGCCGGCTGTGGTGCTGGCCCGGCTGCGCCGTACGCGAAAGGCCTCGATCCTGCACGCGTGACCAGCAGCGGAGTCGGCGGGGCGGGACCAGCAGCAGAGTCGGCGGGGGCGGAACCAGCAGCGGAGTCGGCGGGGGCGGGACGAGCCGGGTGGGGACGAAGCGGGTAGGGATTAGGGTGGCGGCGTGACATCGATGGCTGAGACTGCCGAGTGGGACCAGGGCCCGGTGGTGCGGCGAATGTCTGCGCTGCTCGGTGTCTGGGTGGTCGGCTCGATCGTGCTGTTCCTCCTGGGCATGCGGGATCTGCTGACGCTGGGGGATACGGCTCCGGTTCATGCGGTGCGCGGCGGATGGTTCCTGCTGGGGTGCGCGTTTCTGCTGGTCGCGGCGCCGCTGGCGGCGACGGTGGTCGGGGTGCGCGGTCGGCAGAACGTCTTCGCGGGGGTGTGCGCGGTTCTCGCCCTCGGCGGGCTGGTCCTGGGTGGGCTGGTGGCGGTCGTGGGTCTGCAGGAGACCGGGGCGCTCTCGAAGCCGGCGGCGGTGGTGCCCACGCCACGGATTTCGCAGTGCATCGAACGCAGCGGCGGCGATACCCGGTGTCCCGGTGGATGATGGACGGCATGGCCGAGGACCGCAGCGAGGCGCGACCGAAACCTGACCGGGCGACCGCTCCGCGGAGGGGTGGTGCGGGGCAGGCCAAGGATGAGCGGGACGGGGTGGCGCTGACCAATTTGGATCAGGAGCTGTTTCCCGGCGCCGGGGCCACCAAGCGGGATCTTGTCGACTACCTGGACGTGATGTCCGGGCGGCTCGTCGAGGTGCTCCGGGGCCGGCCGCTCTCGGTGATCCGGGTGTTGCGCGGGCAGGACCAGTTCATGCAGAAGAATCTGCCGAAGTACACGCCGGACTGGGTGCCCCGGACGACGGTGTGGGCGGAGGCCTCGCATCGTGAGGTGGTCTACGCGCTGGGGAACGATCGGCGGACGCTGCTGTGGTTCGGGAACCAGCGGGCCGTGGAGTTTCACCCGGCGCTGGCCCTCGCCGAGGCGCCGCATCGCCAGACGCATCTGATCATGGATTTGGATCCGCCGGAGGGGGACGGGTTCGGGGCGGCGGTCCGGGCGGCGCGGCTGGTCCGGCAGGCGCTCGCCGACGCCGGGATGAGCGGGGCCGTGAAGACCAGTGGCTCCAAGGGGGTGCACGTCTTCGTCCCGCTGGCCGGTGATCCGGCGCCGGAGGACGTGGCCGCTGCTCAGCGGGCGGTCGCGGCGCGCGCCGAGCGGATCGATCCGGTGCTGGCCACCACCGCGTTCATCCGGGAGGACCGGCACGGCAAGGTGTTCCTCGATGCCACGCGGGCGGGTGGGGCGACGGTGGCGGCGGCCTACAGTCCGCGGATCCGGCCGGGGGTGCCGGTGTCGTTCCCGGTGGCCTGGGACGACCTGGATGACGTGACGCCGGCGGACTTCACCATCCACACCGCGCCCGGCCTGCTGAAGGACGACGACCCGTGGGTGTCGGCGATGCCGGCGCCGCAGGAGTTGGATGCTGGGCTGATCGCGGAGGGGCACACGATCCCGGTGGCCCGGGTTCAGGCCATGCACGAGGGAAAACGCCGGGCGAAGGCCAAGCGGGCCACGGAGGGCTGACGAACCCGCGGCCGGCCGGCGGGCGTGGAGCCGGCCGGGGAAGTGCGGGCTGGATCCGAGCCGGGGAAGTGCGGGCGTGGAGCCGGGCCGGGGACGTGCGGGTGGTCAGGAGGCCAGGGCGCTCCAGAACGGGACGGTGGGGCGGACCCGGCGGTTGGCCGGCTCGCCGAGGCCGAACTCGCGGTTCAGCCAGTCGGAGAGGTCGGCGCCGTAGCAGAGCACGTCCGTCTGGTAGATCGACAGCACCGGATGCCCCGGAATGGCGGCCGGCAGGTAGCGGTGCGCGTAGAGCGGAATCATCCGGGGCGCGATCATCAGGCCCGCGCGCGCTGTCCCGAGGCGGTCGCCGAACGGGGCGCCCCACCCCTCGTACCAGAAATCGTTTTCCGCCACGTCGAAGAGGACCCCCTCGACCGGGGCGGTCAGCGCCGCACGCAGGGCCGATCGGTCGTGACCGCGCCAGTCGGGCCAGCCGATGCCGGTGGGCAGCCCGGCAGCGAGGAACTCCCGGTGGTCGGGTGCGAAGGTGAAGCCGAACTCGGCCTCGATGTCGGTGAGTTCGGAATCGGTCAGGCCGGGCGCGATCGAAAAGCGGCCGGAGGCGGCGAGCATTTCCGCGGCGGTCACTCGATTACCTTAACCAGCGGGACCGTATACATCGAATGATGTAGCTCGTACGCGGGAGGAGTCCATGCGGGTGACAGCGTCTGCACGACGCGCCGGAGCGGGCTCGGCTCCTAGCGTCCTGAGCATGAACTTCATCTATCTCGGAGCGGTGGCCACGCTCGTCGGAATCCCGGCCGGTCTCGCCATGACCGGCGGCAACGAGCAGACTGTGATGACCGTCTCACTTGCCGTTTTCCTGTCCGCGCTGGTGTTCGCGGCCCGCCGCTGGCCCCGGACCGTGCTGATCTTCTCCCTGCTGGTCGTCGCGGCCTGGCGCCCGGCCCAGCTCATCGGCGCCGGCTGGGTCTGGCCGGCCACCGTCGCCCTGATCCTCACCGTCCTCGCCGGTCACGTGCGCACCGCCGTGATCACCAGCGCGTTCTTCATGACGTTCGGGCTGCTCTGGGACTACGGCGCGACCCGGCGATCGGACGACTGGGTCTTCGCGCACCTCGGCGGCGAGGCGCTCTGGGTGGGCGCGGTGCTGGCCGTGGCGATCGCGTGGCGGAACAACCTGCGCTGGCAGGACCTGGAGATCGGGCGCCGCCGGGCGGAGGAGCGGGTGGAGATCGCCCGCGACCTGCACGACGTCGTCTCGCACACGCTCGCCGTGGTCGGCGTGCACCTGAACGTGGCGCTGGACGCGTTCGACGACGACCCGGAGGAGGCGCGCGCCTCGCTGCGGCTCGCCCAGCAGGTGCGCGGCCGGGCGATGTCCGACCTGAAGTCGCTGGTCGGCGTGCTGCGCGAGGGCGAGTTGCCGAGCCTGGCCGGTCTGGAGCGGCTCTGCGAGCAGGTTCGCGCGGCGGGGCTGCCGGTGACGCTGAACGAGTTCGGCGATCCGGTGGAGGTGCCTGCGCCGGTCGCGACCGCGGTCTTCCGGGTGGTGCAGGAGGCGCTGACCAACACGGTCCGGCATGCCGGGGCGACGCAGGCGACGGTGACGATCCGGTACGCGCCGGACGGCGTGCTCGTCGACGTCCGCGACGACGGGCGCGGGGCCGAGCAGGTCACCGACGGGCACGGGATCGCCGGGATGCGGGAGCGGGTTGCCGCGCTCGGCGGGGCGCTCACGGCCGGCCCCTCGGAGCGGGGCTTCACGGTGCGAGCCAGCCTGCCCCTCATCAAGCCGTAAGACCCGCAGCGAAGGATCCGGACCATGCCGATCACCGTCCTCCTGGCCGACGACCAGCAACTCGTCCGGGCCGGTTTCCGCAGTCTTCTACGCCGGGCCAGGGACATCGAGGTGATCGGCGAGGCCGGCACCGGGGACGAGGCCGTCCGGACCGCCCGCACCCTGCTCCCGGACGTGATCCTGATGGACATCCGGATGCCCGGCATGGACGGCATCACCGCCTCCGAGCGGATCCTCGCCGAGAATCCGGCCACCCGGATCATCATCCTGACGACGTTCGAGACCGACGAGTACGTCTTCGCCGCCCTGGCCGCCGGCGCCAGCGGTTTCCTCACCAAGGAGATCGACCCGGACGGCCTGCGGGCGGCGGTCCGGGTGGTCGCCGCCGGTGACGCCCTGCTCTCCCCGAGCGTCACCAGGCGGGTGGTCGGACAGTTCACGAACCGCCCGGTCCGGTCGGCCCAGCCGGATCGCCTGGCCGTCCTGACCGAGCGCGAACGTGAGGTCGTCAAGCTGGTCGCGAGCGGTCTCTCGAACGACGACATCGCCGCCCGGCTGGTGATCAGCCCGTTGACCGCCAAGACGCACATCACGCGGGCGATCACCAAGCTGGGCGTCCGCGACCGGGTCCAGCTGGTGATCGTCGCGTACGAGGACGGCCTGGTGTAACCGCTTTGCACCCGCTCGCTTCCTAATAGCGGAACCCCCGGGCCCGATGCTCCCGGTTGATAACAACCGAGGGCGGAGGCGTCGAGATGACTATCGACAACGCGGGGGGACCGGTGGACATCCGTCCCTGGCTCCGGGTCTGCATCGCCGTCGCTTCGGTCCTCACCGTTCTCGCCGTGCTGATCGGCGCTGAAGTAGGCGGTCCCGACGTGGCCAACGACATCTCCACCTGGGCTCAGACAGTCCTCCCGACCTGTCTCTTATACACATC
>KL571333.1:0-6159 GCA_000715855.1 Actinoplanes liguriensis | reverse complement strand
CGCTATTCCGGCCGGCAGCGCTGGGGCTGGGCGGTCCTCGGCGCGGGTGCGCTGAGCTGGGGCGCCGGTGAGGCGTACACCCTGGGGCAGTCCTTCCCGCACGGCAGTGACCTGCCGGTCCCGTCCTGGGCCGACGCCGGCTACCTGGGCATGCTGCTGCTGATCCCGCTCGGCCTGCTGATCCTGCCGAGCGCGTCGCAGCCGCTGGCGAACCGGGCGCGCAGTGTCCTCGACGGCCTGCTGGTCGCCGTCTCGGTGGTGATCGTGAGCTGGGTGCTCGTGGTCGACCCGCGGATCGACACGGGCAAGGCGGGGATCGGCTTCTACCTGACCCTGCTCTACCCGCTCGGCGACATCGTGATCGCCACGATGATCGGCTACATGCTGCCTCAGCGGCGTGCGCTGTTCCGCTGCTCGGCCGACCTGATGTTCTTCGGGCTCGGGGTGGCCGCCTTCGCGATCTCGGACATCGCCTACGCCTATCTCGGCATGGTCAAGGACTACCACCCGGGCTCGATCGTCGATCTCGGCTGGATCATCGGCTTCGGCCTGGTGATCGTCGGCGCCGCCCGGCCGAAGGACGCCGAGCCGCTGAAGAGCGAGTTCAGCTCCCGGGTACGGATGGGCGGCGTGATGCTGCCGTACATCGCGGTCGGCGCCGCTCTGCTGGTCAGCGCGATGTTCCACCTGGTGACCGGGCACAGCACGCCGTTCGTGGCCTGGAGCCGCTCGCTGCTGATCCTGCTGCTGATCGGGCGTCAGGTGCTCACGCTGCTGGAGAACCGGGGCATGGCCCGCGGCCTGGAGAACCGGGTCGAGGAGCGGACCGCCGAGCTCTACGCCCGTGAGCAGCAGTTCCACGCCCTGATCCGGCACAGCTCGGACGTCGTCACGGTGATCGACGCGGACGGCTCGGTGATCTTCCAGAGCGAGTCGATGCAGCGCGTCTTCGGCTACCCGTCCGAGGTCTTCCTCGGCCGGCACTACACCGACGTGCTCGCTCCCGAGGTGGCGGTCCGGCTGGCCCAGGCGATGCGCCAGGTCGCGGTCCGGCCGTTCGCCTCGGCGACGCTGGAGGTCGTGCACACGCACCAGGACGGCCGGAAGCGCCCGTCCGAGATGATCATTACGAACCTGGTCGAGGACCCGCACGTGGGCGGCTTCGTGCTGAACACCCGGGACATCAGTGAGCGCAAGGAGCTGCAGGAGCAGCTGATCCACGAGGCGTACCACGACTCGCTCACCCAGCTCGCGAACCGCGCGCTGTTCCGTGACAAGACCGCCGCCGCGCTGGAGCGGACCTCCGGCCTGACCGTGCTGCACCTGGACCTGGACGGTTTCAAGCGGGTCAACGACAGCCTCGGCCACCTGGCCGGCGACCACCTGCTGGTCGAGGTGGCGGACCGGATCAAGGGTTGTGTGCGGGGCGAGGACGTGGTGGCCCGGCTCGGCGCCGACGAGTTCGCGGTGCTGATCGAGACCGAGTCGGCGGAGGAGGGCGAGTTCGTGGCCCGCCGCATCCTGGACGATCTGGACCTGCCGATCGAGGTCGGTGCGCGCAACATCCACGTGCGGGCAAGCATCGGCCTGGCCCAGGCGGTGCTGCTGGACTCCGAGGACGAGGACCCCGCCGAGCAGCTGCTGCGCAACGCCGACCTGGCCATGCACCACGCGAAGGCGGCCGGTGGCAGCAGCTTCACCAGCTACCGCTCGCAGATGCGCGACGGCCTGATCGAGCGCCTGGAGCTGGAGAACGACCTGCGTGCCGCGCTGGAGAACCAGGAGCTGCGCCTGCACTACCAGCCCACCGTCGACCTGGACACCAGCCAGGTTGTCGGCTTCGAGGCGCTGGTCCGCTGGCCGCACCCGACCCGCGGCATGATCAACCCGCTGGACTTCATCCCGATCGCCGAGGCGACCGGCCTGATCGTGCCGCTCGGCCTCTGGGTGCTGCGTGAGGCCTGCCGTCAGGCGGTCGAGTGGAGCGAGGCGGCCGGCGGTCGTCCGCTGAAGATGTCGGTCAACGTCTCGGTGCGCCAGTTCGACCAGTCCGATTTCACCGAGACGGTGGCCGCGGTGCTGGCCGAGACCGGCATGCCGGCCGACCGGCTCTGCCTGGAGATGACCGAGTCGGTGCTGATGACCGACACCGAGGCGAACCTGGAGCAGCTCGTCCGGCTCAAGGCCCTCGGCCTCACGCTGGCCATCGACGACTTCGGCACGGGTTACTCGTCGCTCGCCTACCTGCGCCGGTTCCCGGTCGACACGCTGAAGATCGACCGTTCGTTCGTCGAGCGCCTCGGCATCCTGGCCGGCGACACCGCGCTGACCGACACCATCGTCCGTCTCGGCAAGAGCCTGGGCATGTCGACGGTCGCCGAGGGCATCGAGGAGTTCGGCCAGCTGGCGGCGCTGCGCGAGATGGGCTGCGGCTTCGCCCAGGGCTACTACTTCTCCCGCCCGGTCCCGGCCGCCGAAGCCGGCCGCCTCTTCCTGGAAGGCGCGGAGACGACGGTCTGATCAAAGACCAAAGATCAAATTCATCATCCGGTACGAAGATGAGCCGCCCGCCCGCAAGCTCCGCACCTGTCCCGCCCGTCCGGCGAGAAGCCGCCAACCCGTCTCTCAGCTGGCGCTCACGGTCGTCGTGAGGAACAAACCGACCGTGAGCGCCAGCCGGAACCGCGAGCCGGGCCGCCCGGGTGAGCGAGCCGGGCCGCCCGGAACCGCGAGCCGTTTCGCCGGGGCGGCGAGCCGGGCCCGGGGTCAGGCGCGGATGAACTGGACGGCGGCCTGTGCCAGCTCGGCCTGGAGCGTCTTCGGGTCCCCGCCGATGGAATAGGCGCGCAGGGCGGCGTTGACCGCGCTCTGCCAGGCTTGCGAACAGCCCGACCCGTGCGCGCACGACGGCACCGGGACGGCGGTCTTCCAGTCGGCCATCGCGGACTGCTGGTACGGCGAGAAGCCGGCCGCCGCCACGTCGGTGCGCGCCGGGATCGAGCCCTTGGCGGCGTTGAACACCTGCTGGCCGGCCTCCGAGCTGACCGTTTTCAGCCAGCACTCGGTGCCGGTGATGTTGGCGGCCCCGGTGGACAGCGTGAACGAGTCGGCGAGCCACTGGAAGGTCTTGCCGTTGCCGGGGAACGTGAACCAGCCGTACCCGGGAAAGCCCTTGGCCGTGAGATCGGCCGCCGCCCAGTCGCCCATCAGCTGATACCCGGCCTTGCCGTCGATCAGGAGACGTTCCGCCTGCGGCCAGTCGAGCGTGTCGCGGTCCAGGTTGCCGTAGCCGAGCAGGGCCGCGAAGTCGCCGATCGCCGCGGTGACCGGGGCGCCGCGCCAGTCGGTCTTCCCGGTGAAGAGCCCGGCGAACCGCTCCGGGCCCAGGTCGGTGATCAGCACCGCTTCCAGCAGCATCAGCTGGGTCCAGTCGCGGCCGATGGCGAGCGGCGCCTCGACGCCGGCGGCCTTGAGCGCGGCCAGGTCGTCGATGAACGCGGGCAGGTCCTTCGGCGGGGCGGTGATCCCGGCGCGGGCCAGCACCGCCGGGTTGGTCCAGACGACGTTGGCCCGGTGGATGTTGGCCGGCACCGAGTAGATCTTGCCGCGCACGGTGAGATCGTCGATGAGCCCGGCCGGCAGGACGTCGCGCAGCCCCCAGGCGGTGTAGTACGCGGTCAGATCCTCGACCTGACCGGCGTCGATGTAGTCGAGCAGCTCGGCGCCGGCGTGCGCCTGGAACGTGTCCGGCGGGTCGTGCCGGATCATCCGGTCGGTGAGCGCCTGCTTCGCGTTCACCCCGGCGCCGCCGGCCACCGCGCCGTTCTCGAACCGCTGGCCGGGGCAGTCCGCCCCGAAGCGGGTGACCAGCGCGTCCAGCCCGGCCTTCTCCCCGCCCTCGGCCCACCAGGTGAACACCTCGACGGTGCTGGGCGGGGGCACGTCGTCGTTCCGGGCGCCGCAGGCGGAGGCGGTCAGCAGCGCGGCTGCTGCGAGAACGGCCACCATACGCATGCCGCCCAGACTATTACTGAACGGTTAAAAGCGCCTTACCCGAAGACCCCGCGGGCAGATCGCGAAGACCGCGGAACGGCCCGAGCAGGATGATCAGCCCGGCCGATGCGTAGGTCACGGTCATCACGGCGACCGCGACCCGATTCCCGTACGCCGTGGCGAGCACCCCGCCGAGCACCGCGCCGACCGGAATCGTGCCGAAGTTGACGAACTGCATCGCGGTCAGCACCCGCCCGAGCAGCTCGGCGGGCACGTACGACTGCCGGAAGCTGCCCGCGATCACGTTCCCGGCCACGACGAACGCGGCGACCAGGGCCGTCCCCGCGGCGAACGCGGCGAGCCCCGCGCCCGCGGTGGTGAACGGGATCAGCAGCGACGAGAACCCGGCCGCGGCCTTGACGGTGCGCAGCGCGCGGGCGGCGCCGAAACGACGTACCAGAAAGGGCACGGCACTTGCGGCGGCGACGCCGCCCAGACCCGAAGCGGAGAGCAACAGCCCCACGGTCCCGGTGCCGACGCCCACCTCGCGCACCAGGAACACCACGATGATCGCGCCGTACCCGTTCAGCGCGAGATTGCTGACCGCGCCGTGCGTCATGAGGTTGCGCAGGTAGCGGTCCCGGCCGAGCCAGCGCAGGCCGGCCCGGATCTCCCGGGCGATGCTCTGCCGCTCCGGGCGGGCGACCGGTTGTTCCGGCCGGCGGATCGCCAGCAGCCCGAGGAACGAGACGGCGAAGCTGGCCGCGTCGATGATCAGGCCGGTGACCGCGCCGGCCGCCGCCGCGAGCGCGCCGCCGAGTGCCGGGCCGGCGATCTGTGCGGCCGAGGCGCTGCCGTTGGCCAGCGCGTTCGCCTGGATCAGCCGGTCCGGCTCGAACATCGCGGGCAGGTAACCGGTGTAGGCGATCTCGAAGAAGACCGCCGCGACCCCGGTCAGCAGCGCCACGATCAGCAGGTGGGCGACGGTGAGCCGGCCCAGCCAGGCGGTCAGTGGGACGCTCGCGACCAGCAGCGCGCTGATCGCGTCGCAGGCCAGCATGACCGGGCGTTTCGCCACCCGGTCCACCCAGGCGCCGGCCGGCAGGCCGATCAGCAGCCAGGGCAGCCAGGCCGCGGCGGTGAGCAGGCTGACCGTGAGGGCGTCCGCGTCGAGCACCTGCACGGCGAGCAGCGGGGTGACCACCGTGGCGACGGCGCTGCCCAGCTTGCTGACGGTCAGGCCGCCCCAGAGCTTGCCGAAGTCGTGATCCGCCAGAAGGGACATCACGGCCTCGCCGGGAATCCGCGGCCCAGCACGAAGACCGGTTCCCGGTCCTCCCGCTCCGGGCGCTCCCGATACTTCGTGAGCAGCGCGTTGATCTCCTCGCCCAGCTCGGCCAGCTCCTCGGGGGAGAGCCGCAGCCAGGCGTCGGTGGCGAACGCGCTGGTGCCCCACGGCTCGGCGCGCGCGGCGGGGCTGCCCAGCCAGGTGTGGATCAGGTCGATCTGGCGTTGCAGGCCGATCGCCGCGGCGGCGTCGGCGGCCTCCGGGGTGAAGTCGGCCGGGTTCCACGAGATCCGTGGGTCGGTCATCCGCCACCAGTGCTCCTTGCGGTTGCGGGCCAGCTCGGGCGCCTCCTCGATGAGCTCCGCCTCGGCGAGCACCCGCAGGTGGTGGCTCACGTTGGCGACGGCCTGGCCGGTGGCGCGGGCCAGGGCGCTGGGCATCGAGGGCCCGTCGACCCGCAGCGCGTCGAGCAGGCGGCGGCGCAGCGGATGGGCGACGGCCCGGAGGACGGCCTCGTCTCTGATCTCAGCCATGTCCTCAGCATGCATGGTAAAGAACTCTTGCGCAACAGCTCTTAACTAAGCCCGTGAATTGTTGACAAAGATGTCCACCGAGGGCTTATCCGGGACATAGCCACGTGACAGTGCTCGCACAAATGTCGATGTTTCGCTCTTCCAGCAACATCCCAGACGGCACTCAGGGAAGGCGGCACACTGTGACCGAGCAGGAGATGGACAACGCGGCGTACGTCCGCGAGGTCCACGACAAGGGCCTGGCGTTCGACCTCGGCACGATGAACCGGCGGCGGATGCTCACGCTCATCGGCGGCGCCGGCGCGGCCGTCATGGTCACCGGCACGCTGATCGGCACGGCCGGGT
>KL571332.1:71000-71783 GCA_000715855.1 Actinoplanes liguriensis | reverse complement strand
GTGCCGTCCCAGAACAGGTGGCACGGCGAGTCGAGGTGGGTCAGCGTGTTGCCGTGGAACGTGAGGCCGAGCCGCTCGGTCGAGAAGCCCCAGCGCCGGTCGGCGTGGAAGGCGGCCACCGGCATGTTCTCGGCGCCCGGCATGTCGGCGGCGCACGGGCAGGCCGTCGTCGACCGTTCCATGTCGCCCGGCACGGTGACCTCCCACGCGCACGACACGCTCCGGCCGTGGCGCACGGCCCGCGCCGCCGCCAGCCGTACGTCGTCGGTGATGTGATTCAGGGTGCCGAGCTCGTCGTCGTCGCCCCAGCGGCCCCAGTTCGACAGCGTGTCGAAGTATCCGAGCACGTCGTCCTGCGTGGGAATCATCGCCCTGCCCTCCGGTCACGCGTTCGGGACACTGCGGGCAGGTTATCCCCCGGCCTGGGAGAGGCTGAACGCCACCAGGAAACCGGCGACCGTGATCAGGCCGATCAGCAGGTGGGCGTCCTCGAACGCCTCCGGGATCATCGTGTCGGCGACCATCGACAGGATCGCCCCGGCGGCCAGGGCGGTGATCGCGGCCAGGACCGCGGCCGGCGCGCCGTCGAGCAGGGTGTTGCCGGCGACCGCGGCCAGAGCGCTGATCACCGCGATGGCGGTCCACAGGCCGAAGACGTAGCGGGTGGAGCGGCCGGCGTTGCGCATGCCGGCCGCGCTGGACAGGCCCTCCGGGACGTTGCTGATGAACACCGCGGCCACCGTCACCACACCCACCGAGCCGCCGCCGAGCAGGCTCGCGCCG
>KL571332.1:69177-70772 GCA_000715855.1 Actinoplanes liguriensis | reverse complement strand
AGATGTGTATAAGAGACAGGCGCCGGACCGCTTGCGGTGGCGGGCGCCGCGCCGGGCGAGCAGCACGTTGCAGCCGGTGTAGATGATCGCCCCGGCGGCCGCGCCGAGCACGGTGGGCGGCAGGCCGGCCTGCTCGTCGGCCTCGCCGATCAGCTCGAACGCGACCGCGGACAGCAGCACTCCGGAGCCGAACGCCATCACCGACGCCACCACCTGCCGCGGCACCCGGACCAGGAAGCCGACGGCCGCGCCGACCAGGAGCGCCGAACCCGCGAGCAATCCCCAACCGCCGGCCTGCAGCCACTGTGGCATCCGAGCGTCTCCCGTCATCGCGCCGTCGACCACACCCTGTCACGGACGCCGTCAGCGGATGAGGGCGGCCGGCACGGTGAGGTCTTCGGAGGCGTAGAGCGCGGCGATCCCGGCCGGGTCGTCGGCCGCGCAGACCGTGGCGATCGTGTCCATCAGAACGTCGTACGCGGGACCGGTTTTGCCCTGGTAGGAAGCATCCATGCGGCCCCACTCGTCCCACGGCAGCATCTCGACCTTGTTCAACGCGGCGACGTCGCGGACGGCGTTGCCGCGGATCTCGGCCGGTCCCCAGTTCTCGGTGCCGGGCACACCGAACGTCGCGGCGTCGATCCGGCCCGCACGGTACGCGATCCAGGCCTCGCCGCCGGTCAGGAACTCCCCGATCGCGAGGTCGCCGGGCCGCGCGACCACGGTGCCACCGAGGATCTCCGAGTCGATCCGGATCCAGCGGCCGCCCTGCCGGTACTCGGTGACCCAGTGGTCCAGGCCCTTGCCGGGCTGGAAGTACGTGGCGAACCCGCAACGCGCCCGGGCCGGAATGCCGCGGTAGCGCAGCAGCGCACAGGCCAGCACGGCGAAGTGGCGGCAGGTGCCGACCACCCGCCGGGCCGGCTCGCGCGGCGTGGTCAGGGGTTCCGGCCCCAGCACGCCGAGGATGGCCTCGACGGACCGGAACTGGTTCTCGGCGAAGCGCTCCTCGGGGAGCCCGAGACCCTTGGCGTCGTGGGGCTGGATTACCAGGTCACGCACGAGGTCGCAGATCTCGGCCGGCTCGTGGGGAAGGCTGTCGACCGCGTGCTGGTGGGCGGCGCTGATCGTGGTCAGCGGGCCGGCCACTGCGTAATCGATGATTCCCGGCATCCCCGCATCGTAGGGATTTCGGCGCCGCCGGGCGATCCGGCAGGATCAATTCATGGCGTACGTGTGGTCCGGCGTGACGATCGACTGCCTCGACCCGTCGCGGGTGGCGCGGTTCTGGAGTGCCCTGCTCGACCGGCAGCCCGGCCCGTCGCAGGACGGCTGGGTCTACCTGGGCGAGCGGGGTGATCCGCAGCCCCGGCTGGTGTTCCAGCCGGTGTCCGAGCCGGCCGCCGGAAAGGTGCGGATCCACCTGGACATCGCCGTCGACGACATCACCGAGGCGATCGCGAGGGTGGTCGAGCTCGGCGGCCGGGCCACCGGCGAACGGCACGACTACGACGCGGGCATCGTGGTCGTCATGGCCGATCCGGAGGACCACGAGTTCTGCCTGGTCCAGTACTTCTAGACCGGCTGTCCCGGCT
>KL571332.1:68245-68951 GCA_000715855.1 Actinoplanes liguriensis | reverse complement strand
CAGCCGGGTCAGACCGGCAGTTCGCCGCTGGTAGGCGTCGCTCGGGATCAGGTCGGGGAAACTGACGGCGACCTCCCAGCCGTCACCGTCGGGTGCGGGTCGTGCCGTGGCATCGCCGCCCTCGGCCGAGGCCTGGCGCATCGCCGAGCCGGCGGTCTGCTCGTCAGGCAACCGGAGCAGGTAGGTCACCGTCCGCGGCGCCGGCGCGGGATAGTCCGCGTAGGCGCCCATCGCCCAGTGCAGGCGCTGGCAAAGGTCGGCGAGCAGCGCATTGAGCTCCCCCGGTGACGCTCCGGCCGGCAGCGGGCCGTGCCGCGAGAGCCGGTCGATCAGTCGGGCGGTGACCTCGGGGTCGAGCTGGTCCGCCGTCAGTTCCCCGTGGACGGTGACCAGCACGCCGAAGATGGCGCTGAGGTCGGTCTGCGGCAGACCGCGCGGAGCTTTCCCGTCCATCGGCCCAGTAAAGCAGCCGACCCTCCAGTAGCGTGATCTTGTGAAAGGTCGGCGGGTCGGGGCCGGATTCGCGGCGGCGCTGGTCGCGGGGTTCGGCGTGGGGCATTTCTGGCCGGATCACGGCGCTGCGCCGCGGCGGGTGAGCGGCGCGGTGACCTGGTCGAACGAGGACACCAGGCGCATCCTGTTCGAGGCCGACGGCGGCGGCGCGGACAGCGGCGAGTACCTGACGGCCGTCGTCGAGTCGGTCGAC
>KL571332.1:64870-67946 GCA_000715855.1 Actinoplanes liguriensis | reverse complement strand
GATGTGTATAAGAGACAGTCCACTGCCTGACCTGACGGGCGCTCAGTACCAGTCGGTGCAGTGCAGGTGGCCCCGGGCGCTGGCGCAGGCACGGGAGACGTACGGGTTGTTGTCGTTGAAGACGCCGGTGTACGCCGATGTGCCCGGCCGCTGCGAGCTGAGCCGGGCCTCCCAGTGCGCACCCCCGTCGGAGGACCGGTCGAGGTACAGGGTCGCGGGCTTCCCACCCGTGTACGAACCCCACGCGCACCGCGCCTCGCCGTTGTAGTGCAGCTCGACCTTCCCGTCCGTCCAGGTGGCCTGCCGCGGCGCGAGGTAGGCGCCGAGCGCGGCCCACTGCGTGGCCGTGTCGCGCTGCCCGTCCTCGCACTGCGGCGTCCACGCCGTGGCCGCATGCGGCCCGTCGCTCCAGGCGTGCGCGGGCGTCGCCGCCGTGACGGTGACGAGCACCGCCGCGGCGACGGCCGTGGCCAGTTTCATCAGGTTTCCTCCGGCGAGAGGCGACAGTCGAGAGGCGAGAGGCGAGAGGCGACAGTCGAAAGGGTTGATACTCCGACGCTAGGTGCGCCGGGACCGCCGGAACAGAAACGTCATGCGTCCGTGAGGGTCGTCCGATCAGCCGATGTCGCGCTGATACAGGACTCCGGGCTTACCTCCGGGGCTGGCCGGGCCGACCGCGACGAAACCGTTCTTGATCAGCACCTTCTGGGAGGCGACGTTCTCGTGGGACGTGGCCGCTCGTAGTTCGCGCAGCCCGTGCCGGGTCGCCGCGAGCCGGATCATCTCCCGGACCGCCTCGGTCGCCAGGCCTCGCCCGGCCGCGTGTTCCGCGATCCGGTAGCCGAGGTCCGCGCCGTGACCGTCGATGTCGTACAGGTTGAATCTGCCGAGCACCGCGCCGTCCTCATCGACGAGCACGTAGAACGCGCGGGCGCCGGTCTCCTGCTCGGCGAGCGATTCGTGGTGCCGTTCGGTGAAGTGCTCGAAGAAGTCGTCTCCGCGGTCGGAGATCGAGAGCGCGAAGTAGGCACGGTTCGCCTGCTCGAAATCCAGGACGGCCGCGGCGTGACCGGCGTGCAGCGGCTCCAGCTCAGCCATGAAGACCTTCCGTTACGGGGTGGCGGGCGGCGACGAGAGCGGGCACGGCGGTCAGCGCGGTGACGGCGGCCAGCACGCCCAGGCCCGCGGCGACCATCCACCAGCCGGGCGCGGGTGTCGTCTCGTCCATGGTGAAGAAACGGTACAGCTCGATGCCGGCCGGGATCCCGAGGACCACCCCGGGGAGCGCGGGCAGCAACTGGGCCACGGCCAGACCCGTTCCGGCCTGCGCGGGCGTCGCGCCGAGTGCCCGGGCCACCGCCAGCGGATGACGGGTGTCCAGGACACTGGTCCAGGTGCTCACCACAGTGTTGAGCAGTGCCAGCAGGCATGTCAGCGCGAGGGTCAGCAGCATGGCGTGCACCAGGCGATCGTCGCGCAGGTCGGTGAAGCCGGGACGTTCGAGGTCGGGCGGCTGGGCGAGACCGGTCAGGACGGCGGCCAGCCCGGTGGTGGTGACCAGCGTGTTCACCGTGACCAGCCGGGCGCGACGGGGACGGCGGGCGTTGACGCGTACCCCCAATAGCAGTGCCGTGGGAAGACGTCGCGACACACCGATGGCGAGACTCCGGCGTCGCGGCGGCCGGGTGGCGTCGGCCAACGCCTCGACGGTGCTGGTGGTGGCCGCCCGCAGCACCTGGCCGAGCGTGGCGCCGACCGCGATGAGCAGTGCCAGCCCGAGCGCGGTGAGGATCAGCCACGGCGGGGGCGACTCGATGCCGACCGCGCCGAGAGCCCCGGCGGCCGGGCGGAACAGCACCGGCGCGGCGAACCAGCCGGCCGCGAGTCCGAGGGCGGCGGCGACGAGTCCGATGACCAGGTACTCGCCGAGGTGGACGGCGGCGATCAGGGCCGGACCGGCGCCGACCGCCTTGAGGACCCCGACGCGCCGGCGCTGGGCGATCACGCGACCGGCGACGATGCCGGCGACCCCGGCGACCGCCAGGATCGTGAGCAGCCAGCCTCCGACGAGCAGGGCCTGGTCGGCCGGGGCGTCGAGCTTCCCGGCCGAGGTCATCCGCATGGCCGCGGTGATCACCTGCCAGCCGCGATAGGCGACGTCCTTCTCCCCCGACGGCAGCCGCAGCACGGCGAAGCCACGGTCCGCCTGCGGGTCGACGACGGTCAATTTCAGGTTGTACGCCAGTGGCCTGCCCCCGGCGAGCGCGGCGATGTCGCCACTGTCCACCCAGATCAGGCCGCTGCCCTGCACGTCGATGCTGTCGGGCGCATGCCATCCGGCGCTCGGGTAGGACGCCCGGGAAGCGGTGACGGCGAGCCCGACGACCGGCATCGACCGGCCGTCGACGGTCACAGTGTCGCCGACGTGCAGGCTGATGGCGGAGGCGAGACCCCGTTCGACGACCGCGCCACCGGGCCGGACCCAGGTCCCGTCGGTCACCGCGGGATGGTCGATCGCGTCCGGCGCGGTGCCACGGCCCTCGACGATGACCTTCACGGTGCCGCCACCGGCGATCATCTCGCTGAACAGCATCGGGTGCGGTCCGCTGTGGCCGGTCACGCCGGGTTTGGCGGCCAGCGGCGCGAGCGCGTCCAGGGCGGCCTGCCCGGTCAGCCCGGGCTCGACGACCAGGTCGGGGCCGGCGGTCGCGGCGCGGGTCCGCTCGTAGGCGCGGCTGACACTGTCGCCGAGGGCCAGGCCGAGCGTCAGGATCGCGGTGGCGGCGGCGACCGCGATCAGCAGCAGGAGGTTCTCCCCGCGGCGCCGGCGCAGGTCGCGGGTCAGGAGCCGGCCGAGCAGCAGCAGGCGCCCGCCCATCTCAGCGGCCTCCCGGGTGTGCCACGAGCATGCTGTCATCAGCGAAGGCGCCGTCGCGCATGGCGATCACCCGATCCGCGACGGCGGCGATCCGCGCGTCGTGGGTGACCACGATCAGGGTCTGTCCCGCGGTGCGCAGGTCCTCGAACAGGCGCAGCACCTCGAGGGTGGAGGCGCTGTCCAGGTTGCCGGTGGGCT
>KL571332.1:63432-64626 GCA_000715855.1 Actinoplanes liguriensis | reverse complement strand
GCTCGTTGCTGAGCGCGCGGGCGACGGCGACCCGCTGGCGCTGACCGCCGGAGAGCTCGAACGGCTGGTGGCCGGCACGGTCGGCGAGCCCGACGCGGTCGAGCAGGTCCAGGGCGCGACGCCGGGCCCGGCCGGGCGTGACGCCGGCGAGCAGGGCGGGCGTCTCGACGTTCTCGGCGGCGGTGAGCTCCTCCATCAGGTGGAAGGACTGGAAGACGAAACCGACGTGGTCGCGGCGCAGCCGGGCCAGGGCGCGCTCGCTCATCGTGTCGACGCGCTGCCCGCCGAGCCACAACTGCCCGGACGTGGGCCGCTGCAGGCCGCCGAGCAGGTGCAGCAAGGTGGACTTGCCGCAGCCGCTGGGACCCATGATCGCCAGGCTCTGACCGGCCGGCACGTCGAGGTCGATGCCGTCGACCGCGCGGACCAGGCCGCCGAGTTCGCCGTACTGCATCGTGAGGCCCGTGGCCCGCAACAGCGTCATGTCCGATCCTGTTCTCTCCACAGGCGCTCGCACGCCTCCAACCAGTCGAGGTCGGCGCGCAGTCGCAGCACGACGCCCTCCAGCAGCAGCCCCGCGACCGGGTCCACCGAGCGGTCCAGCGCCGCCCGCTGGGCGTCCCGCAGCCGGCGCAGCACCTCACGCCGCTGCGCGTCGACCAGCGCGACCGGATCGGCGAGGCGACCGGCCGCGGCGGCCACCAGCTTGAGGTGGAAGTCGGTGAGGTCCGGCTTCGGCCAGTTCACCTCGGTCAGCCAGCCGGCGACCCGCTGCTGGCCGGCCGGGGTGAGCGCATAGACGCGCCGATCCGGCCGGTCCGGCAGCCCGTCGTCGTGCGTGGACGTGACCAGGCCGGCCGCGGCCAGCCGGGTCAGGGTCACGTAGATCTGGCCGGCGTTCAGCGTCTCGCCGAGCGGGCCGAGGGCGTGCCGGACCCGGGCGCGCAGGTCATAGCCGTACGCGGGTTCCTTGGCCAGCATGGCCAGGACGACGTCCTTCACGCGCTAATAGATAACGGTTATCCATGGCGCTGTCAATTCAGGATGGGGCATGTCTTCTGGGGATCCGGGTCGGGTCATGTCGGAGCATCGGGGCGTGGTGGACGCGCCCCTCGATCAGGTGCGGGCGCTGCTGCTCGACGTCAGGCCGGGCGAGTTCACCGGGCCTGACGTCCCGCTGATCCTCGGCGGGGG
>KL571332.1:62988-63152 GCA_000715855.1 Actinoplanes liguriensis | reverse complement strand
GGGCGAACCGAGGGCCGGATCACGGTGGCCGGCGGCCCGGAGGTGTTCCGGGTCAGCGTCGGCGGCGCGCCGCTGACGATCGAGGTCGACCGGGACGCCGGCTGGGTGCAGGCGCGCGGCGAGTGGTGGTGGTGCGGCCGCTTCCAGGTCGAGGAGGGCGGCAT
>KL571332.1:59784-62716 GCA_000715855.1 Actinoplanes liguriensis | reverse complement strand
TATAAGAGACAGGGCTGGTACCGTTCACGGTCGGGCGCGGGCACCGGCGGGCCGGGGAGAAGGCGTTACAGCGGCTCCTCGACGACCTCGGCCGGCGCCTGGACTGTGACACCCGGATGCTGCCCGGCCGCTGACGGGCGGTGGAACGGGAAGGCGAGGGTCGCGCGGATCGAGGTGCCGGTCAGGAGCATGACGAGCCGGTCGACGCCGAGGCCCAGACCGCCCGTCGGGGGCATCGCGAAGTCCAGCGCGGTCAGGAACGCCTCGTCGATCTGCATCGCCTCCGGGTCGCCGGCCGCGGCCTTCAGCGACTGGGTGGTCAGGCGTTCACGTTGTTCGAGAGGGTCGATCAATTCGGAGTACGCCGTGCCCAGCTCCATCCCGAACGCCACCAGGTCCCAGCGTTCGGCCAGGCGCGGGTCGCTGCGGTGGGTGCGGGTCAGCGGTGACGTCTCCAACGGGAAGTCGGTGTAGAACGTCGGGTACGTCGTCTGCTTCTCGACCAGGGCGTCGTAGAGCTCGACGACCAGCTCCCCCGCGGTCGCGTCGGCGGGCGCGTGGACGTGGTGCCGCGCGCAGACCTCCCGTACGAGATCGATCGGGGTTTCTGAATCGAGGGACGTGCCGGTGGCACGGCTGACCGCCTCGTGGACGGTCAGAATCGGCCACGGCGCGCTGAGGTCGACCGGGCCGTCGGGGCGCATCGCCACCGGACGACCGTGGACCGCGGTGGCGACTTCGAGGATCAGTTCGCGAGTCAGCTCACGCATCGTGACGTAGTCGGCGTAAGCCTGATACGCCTCCAGCGAGGTGAACTCGGGGTTGTGGGTGGCGTCCACGCCCTCGTTGCGGAAGCTGCGGTTGAGCTCGAAGACCTTCTCCATGCCGGCGACGCAGAGCCGCTTGAGGTAGAGCTCGGGGGCGATCCGCAGGTAGAGCTCCATGTCGTACGCGTTGATGTGCGTCCGGAACGGGCGTGCGGTGGCGCCGCCGTGCACGGCCTGCAGCATCGGTGTCTCGACTTCGGCGAACCCGCGCGTGTGGAAGGCGTCGCGCAGGGCTCGCACCGCGGCGCTGCGATCGCGCAGCACCCGCATCGCGTCCGGGTTGACCAGCAGGTCCAGGTGGCGCTGGCTGACCCGGGCCTCCGGATCGGTGAAGCCGGCGTGCGCGTCCGGCAGCGGGCGCAGGCACTTCGCGGCCATCGTCCAGCCGGCCGCCAGGACCGACAGCTCGCCGTTACGGGAGGTGACGATCTCGCCGGTGACGCTGACGTGGTCGCCGAGGTCGACGGTCCGGCGCCACCGGTGACGAGCCTCCTCCGGGGTGTCCTTTTCGGTCAGCATCGCCTGGAGGGTGACCTCGCCCTCCTGCAACACCGCGAACAGCACGCCGCCCAGGTCGCGCAGGGCACGGACGCGGCCGGTGACCGAGACGGTCGTGCCGGTGCGGGCGTCCGCGGCGAGGCCGGGGTGCGCGGCGCGGACCGCGTCCAGCGTCGACGTCCGGGGGACGGCCACCGGGTACGGCTCGGCGAGGCGCTCCATCTTGACCAGCCGGGCCCGTTGCTGCTGGCTGAGCTGCCGCTGCGGCCGTACCGGGCGGAGCAGCTCCTGCTCCTGGGCGCGCACCGCGTCCAGGAACGGGACGTCGCCGACCAGCTCGCCGGCCGGGTCGGGCACCGGCGGCGCGAGCGACGGCAGGAATCCCTCGGCGATGCCGGCGGCCAGCACCGCGCGGCTCAGCGTCAGCGACGAGTCGTAGCAGAGGAATCGCGGCACCCACGCCGGCAGATATTTCGCGTTCGCCCGGTACAGCGACTCGAGCTGCCAGAACCGGGAGGCGACCGACAGCACCGCGTCGGACATCCGGGTGACCGGGCCGGCGCCGACACTGTCCGCCGAGCTGAACACCGACCGGAACATCGCGAAATTCAGGGAGATCTGCCGTACGCCGAGATCCGGGCACGCCTGAACCAGAGCGGACACCATGAACTCGGTGAGGCCGTTCTCGGCTTCCCGGTCGGCGCGCATCAGGTCGAGCGACAGGCCGCGCACACCCCACGGCACGAACGTGAGCACGCCGCGGACCACACCGTCCGGATCGTGCGCGGTCACCACCACGCAGCGGTCGTCGGCCTGGTCGCCGAACCGGCCGAGCGCCATCGAGAACCCGCGCTCGGAGCCGTCACCGCGCCACGCCGAGGCGAGTTCGTCCAGCTCGGCGAGCTCGGCGGCGTCGATCGCGTGCTGCCGGCGGACCGAGCACGTGTAGCCGGCGTTGCGGACCCGGGTGACGGCGCGCCGCACCGGCCGCATCGCCCGCCCGTCCAGGTGGAAGCCGGCGACGTCCAGGATCGCCTCGTCACCGATGGTCAACGCTTTCAGACCGGCTTCGACGTACGCGCCGGCGCCCGCCTCACTCGCCGACAGCACCGCCGGGAACCAGCCGTGCAGGCGCGCCTCGGCCAGCCAGGCGCTGATCGCTTCCGGCCACGAGCCGACGTGCCCGATCGGGTCGGCGCTCGCCAGGCTCACCGAGGCCACCACCCGGTAGGTGATCGCGGCCCGACCGTCCGGCGAGAAGATCACCGACTTGTCGCGCCGGGTCGCGAAGTAGCCCAGCGAGTCGCGCTCGCCGTCGGCCAGCACGAGCCGGCGCAGCCGCACCTCCGCGTCGGCGCTCAGGTACTGCGTGGCGCGCGCCGACCGCAGGAAAACCGCTACCGCGCCGAGCAGGACCAGCGCCGACACGGTCGACGCGAGCACCGTCACCCAGTGGTGGCCCTGATGGCCGTGCAACCCGGCGTTGTCCCCGGCCGCGTTCAGCCCGAACGCCGAACGGTTCGCCCAGCGCACCTGCTCCCCCACGCCGTGCAGCGTGTCCGGGAACACCCAGGTCCAGACGAACGCCAGGGCCCACGCGGCGGCGA
>KL571332.1:57432-59514 GCA_000715855.1 Actinoplanes liguriensis | reverse complement strand
TGTGTATAAGAGACAGCCAGCACGCCGATCGGTGCGGCCGCGATCGTCACGATCAGCTCGGTCCGGGACAGGTCGAGGTCGGCCCGGTCCGGCTCGTTCCAGAACGCGATCCCGACCGCGGCGATCACCACGTCCACCAGGGTCGCGATCACCTGGTACGTCAGCAGCAGCAGGAACGCGGCCCGCAACCGCCGCCGCAACGCGCTGCCCATCAGCAGCAGCACCGCCGCGATGAACAGGTTCGGCTCGGCGGGCACGTTGAGCAGGCCGAACGCGTAGTCCACCGTCCAGGTCCAGGGGAACGCGCGCAGCGGGAAGCTGAGCACCACCCAGACCCCGGCGATCGTCACTATCCGCCCCGGCCAGGCCGCGATCCGGTCCTGCCGTTCCCGCCCACCGGCGTCCACACCTGCCACGAGCGCTCACGTTAGCCGAGGTGAGCACACTCGCGGCCGAGCCGGGGCCGCCGACGGCGGTCAGTCACGCGTGAGCGGGGTGGCGGTCCCCCGGCGCCAGACCGTGCGCAGGTTCAGCGTGTCGCCGATGCGGGTGGTGGGATCACCGTCGACCAGCAACAGGTCCGCGCGCAGTCCGGCGGCGACGCGGCCCCGGTCGTCGAGGCCGAAGGCACGGGCGGGAGCGGAGGTCGCCGCCCGCAGCGCCTCGACCGGGGTCAGGCCGGCCCGGACCAGGAACTGCAACTCGTGGTGCAGGCTCGCGCCGTGCGCCACGCCGGCCATGAAGGGCAGCGGGAACGGGGCGGCGTCGGTGCCGGCGAGCAGGACGACGCCCGCGTCGTGGAGCGCCTTGACGGAGGCCAGGACATCCTCCAGCCGGCCCTGCGGGTAGCGGTCGTAGCTGCCGCGCAGCAGATTCGTCCAGGCGTCGCCCAGGCGATCGCTGACCCGGGGATCGTCGGCGAGGGCGGCGGCGGTGATGCCCATCATGGACGCGTTCAGCACGACGCAGGGGACGACGAAGACGCCCGCGGCGGCGATCCGGCCGACCAGCTCGGCGGGCGAGGCCGTGGATGCCGGCGTCGAGCGCCATCCGGGTCGCGTCGGCGGTCAGCGTGTGCGCGATCGTGAGCATGCCGTGCCGGCGCGCCTCGGCGACGCCCGCGTCGAGAGTGGCCTGGTCGAGCATCGGCAGGCCGGGGTGGCCCTCCACCGAGCCGTCGTCGACCATGAACTTGATGTAGTCCGACCCGGCCGCGATCAACTGCGGCACGAAGGCCGCCGCCTCCTCGGGCGTGGTGGCGAACGGCATCAGTGGCATCGGCCCGGCGGGTTCCTCCTCGCCGGCGTCGGGGCCCGGCCCGAACTCGAAGTCGTCCGGGATCAGCTCGCTCGGGTGGCCGCCGGGTGGGGTGATGCCGAACCCGGCCGAGCGCACGTCGGCGAGCGTGTCGTCGTCGGCGATCCGGGACCGGTGGGTCCGCGTGTTCATGCCCTGCATCTCGAGCTCGGTGGTGACCCCGAACCGCAGCGCGAGCGCGAGGGTGTCGTCCGAGCTGTGGGTGTGTGCGTCGATCAGGCCCGGCAGCAGGGTCGCGCCGGCCGCGTCGACGATCTCGGCCGTGGCCGGGGGCTCCCCGCCGACCGCGGCGATCCGGGTGCCGTCGATAACGACCGTCGTGGTGCCGAGCACCGTCTCGCCGTCGAACACCCGCGCGTTCGTGATGGCAGTGAGCATGTCGTGCCTCGCTTCTTGTCGCTCGTCGCTTGCTTCGGCGAACACTAATGCCGATCTGCAATTACATGCAATCATGCACGCATGTGCGCTGCTGCACACTCAGGTAAGATACGACCGTGACCAGCGAGAGCGCGCTCGAATCGCGAGAAGAAGACCTGATGGAAGCCGTGGGCGGCGCCTTCGCCCGGATGCGCCGGCGCACCATGCAGGCGCCCGTCGACCAGCCGAGCGGCCGTAAGGACCTCACCCGCAACCTGGTGCTCAACCTGGTCGACGAGGCGCAGTCCGCCGGCCGGGAGATGACCGTGGGCAAGCTGGCCGACGCGTTGATGGTCGACCCGTCGGTGGCGAGCCGGATGGCCACCGACTGCATCACCCACGGCTACC
>KL571332.1:53120-57259 GCA_000715855.1 Actinoplanes liguriensis | reverse complement strand
ATGTGTATAAGAGACAGGCATCACCCACGGCTACCTCGTCCGGGCGGCCTCCCAGCAGGACGGCCGGCGCACCATCGTGCGGCTCACCGACGAGGGCAGCGCGCTGCTCGGCCACTTCCGGCGCCAGCACCGGCAGGCCTTCGAGCACGTCACGCGCGACTGGCCGAGGGCCGAGCGGCTGGAGCTCGCCCGGCTGCTCATCAAGTACGCGGAGGACTCGTCCCGCCTGCCGATGCCGTGAGCCGCATTGGTCCGGACAGGTGACCTGACCGTGACCAAATGAACATTCCCCGGAAGGGATCGACCGGGCGACATGTGGGCCGTAGCCTGACGTCTCGGAAAACTTCGGGTGACGGAAGGTTGACTCGATGACCGCCACGACGGTCGACATCGGCACCGGGCCGGACGGCACGCTCGTCATCCGCCCGACCGGGAGCCTGGACGACGCGGACGCGGTCGACCTGCAGCGCGCGCTGGTGCACGCCATCCGGCACACCCGTCCGTTACGGCTGGTGGTGGACCTGGTCGCGGTCGGCGATCTCGACCCGATCAACCTGGGCACCCTGGCGGCGGCGTGTCTCCTCGGTGACGAGCACAAGGTCGCGGTCTTCCTCGACCACCCGCGTCAACTGATCGCCGACCGGCTCGCCTCGGCCGGCGTGCCCGCCCACCGGGTGCGTCACGTCAGCGACGGAATCCCGCTACCAGGGCGCTGAGCTGCTGCGACATCTGCGCCATCTCGGCCGTGGCCTGTTGGGTCTCGGCCACGCCCTGATTGGTCGCCTCGGCCGCCGACGCGACCCCGCTGATGCCCTGCGCGATCTCGTTGGTGCCGGTGGCCGCCTCGGAGACGCTGCGGCTCATCTCGGCCGTGGTAGCGGTCTGCTCCTCGACCGCTGACGCGATCGTGGTCTGGAAGTCGCTGATCCGCGCGATGACCGTGGAGATCTCCTCGATGGCGGTGAGCGCGCCGTCGGTGTCGGCCTGGATCGCCTCGACCCGCCGGGAGATGTCCTCGGTGGCCCGCGCGGTCTCCTGCGCCAGGTCCTTGACCTCGGAGGCGACCACCGCGAAGCCCTTGCCCATCTCGCCCGCGCGGGCGGCCTCGATGGTCGCGTTGAGCGCCAGCAGGTTGGTCTGCTCGGCGATCGTCGTGATCGTCTTGATGACGTTGCCGATCTCGGCCGACGACGCGCCGAGCTTGCCCATGGTGGCCGAGGTCGCCGCGGTGACCTCGACCGCCTCGGCCGCGACCCGGGCCGCCTCCGAGGCGTTCTCGGAGATCTCCCGGATCGACGCGCCCATCTCCTCGCTGCCGGCCGACACCGTGTCGACGCTGCGCGAGATCTCCTCGGCCGCGGCCGACACGGCCAGCGCCTGGCTGGACGCGTCCATCGCGGAGGAGGCGATCTGCGCCGCGGTGCCGTTCATCCGCTCGGACGCTCCGGAGAGCATGGTGGCGGACTCCTCGATGGTGCCGACGGTCTGCCGCAGGTTGACGATCGCCGCGTCGAGCGCCTGCCCCATCCGCCCGGGCTCGTCCTTCGAGGTCAGCCCACAGGTCCTGGTCAGGTCGTTGACCGCCATCGCGTCGCAGACCTGGCGGACCCGGTCCAGCGACTGCACGATCCGGCGGGCCACCAGGACGCCCAGCGCGATCGCCGCCAGCACGCCCACGATCAGGATGGACAGTGACAGCGTGCGACTGGACCTGTACGTGTCCAGGGCGGCGTCGGCGTTCTTGACCGCGTCGGCCCGCTCTGCGGCGTCCAATTCGGTCAGGTCCCCGGTGACCGAGTCGATCAAGGGCTTGACCTGGGTGTCACGCACTGTGGACCACTCGGCGAGACGGTTCGCCGTGCCGAGCGGCAGCAGTTTGTCCGTGGCGATCGTGGCGTACTGGGCCCAGGTCTGCTCAAGCTCGTCGACCGTGGCCGCGTCCCCGGCCGGCCCACTCGACCGGTAGCTGGTCATCGCGTCGTCGAACGTCTGCAGATCGGCGGTGAGGTTGTCGGAGAAGGTCTTGGCCACCGCGTCGTCCGGGGACAACGCCTGGTTCGCCGAGTCACCCAGGGCCTTCTGCAGCGCGGTGGCCAGCTGGCCGACCGCGGTGATGCTGGCGACGTTGCTGGTGGAGATGAGCGTGGCGGAGGCGCTCGTCCGGGAGAGCCCGATCAGCCCGGTGATCCCGACGGCAATGGCGACCGCGCCTGCCACCGCGATCGCGCCGAGTATTTTGATGTTGACGCTCAGGTCACCGAACCAGCTCTTCACGGCCACGTCTCCCGACATCAAGCAGCGGTCACCGCTCATTGACAACCGGTCGTCGCCAGAGTACCGAGATCATCACCACCACTGGCCGGTTCGCCGTTTCAGCCCGACGGCCTGCGAAAAGTCAGATCGCGCGGACCGCCGGTGCCGGAATGCGACAGCCCGATCGAGTGCCGATCAGTGAACTGATCTTGCGTTCGGGCGCATCCTGGGGACGGATGGGTGGTGCGGGATGCGGATCTATTACCAGGACGCGGACATCACGGTGGCCGCTTCCGGCGTCGAGGTGCGCGGGCGGACGTATCCGCTCGGCGACATCGAGGAGGCCTGGCGCGGGGCGCGACGGGCCGCGGGACGCAGGTCGTTGATCGCCTGGGCGGTGCTGCTCGTGGCGATCGTGGTGGAGGCCGCGGTGTGGTGGAGCACCCGGTGGATCTGGGCGGGTCGCGGCCTGCTGCTGGTCGCGGCGATTTTGCTGGTACGGGTGATCGCCCACCTCGCGGCCGGTTCGTCCGGCCTGCAGGCGATGGAGGACATCCGTCGTTACGGCCGGCTGCGGGAGCTGTGGATCACGGTCGCGCGGGCGCCGGTGCGGGTGCTGAGCACCGACGACGCGATCCGGTACGGGCAGGTGTGCCGCGCGCTGACCCGGGCCCTGGACGACTACGACGCGATGCAGCAGGCGCGCACCCTCTATTGAGGAATGGAAGTTTGTCGTTCGTTCACCTTCGGAGACCATCCGGATTCATCGAAGGTCACGAAAGTAAGTGCCCGTGGCGGAACTCCACGCGATCCGGGCCCGGGCGGTCACCAAGCGATTCGGTGATGTCGTCGCGCTCGACGGCGTCGACCTCGACGTGGCGCCCGGGCAGATCCACGGCCTGGTCGGGCCGAACGGCGCCGGCAAGACCACCCTGCTCGGCCTGCTGCTGGGGCTGGCCGTCGCCGACGGCGGCGAGCTGGCGATCCTCGGCACGCCGATCCGCAGGTCTTTGGCCGGGCCGGACGGTGTCGCCGGTTTCGTGGACGGGCCCGGCCTCTACCCCTCGCTGACCGCCCGGCAGAACCTGGCCGCTCTCGCCGCCCTGCGCGGTGCCGGGGCCGGTGACATCGGCGACGTCCTCGACCAGGTGGGACTGACCGATGTGGCCGACGACCGGGCGGCCGGTTTCTCGCTCGGCATGCGCCAGCGGCTCGGCCTGGCCGCGGCCCTGCTCACCCGGCCACGCCTGCTGATCCTCGACGAGCCGTCGAACGGTCTCGACCCGGCCGGCAAGCGGCACGTTCATCGCGTCCTGACCGGACTGGCCGCCGACGGCGCGACCGTGGTGCTCTCCAGCCATCGGATGGACGACGTGGAGGCGCTCTGCTCCGAGGTGACCATCCTCAACCTCGGGCGGGTGGTGTTCTCCGGGCCGTTGAGCAAGCTCGCCGCCGAGAACCGCGAGCTCGACTACCGCCTGGTCACCTCCGATCCGCAGGCCGCCCGCCGGATCGCCGCCGGCACGGCCGGGGTCACGCTGATCGGGGAGGCTCTCGTCGTACGGGCAAATGTCCCGGCTCTTGATGATCTTGTGGTTCGTCTCGTGCGGGACGGCATCGCCCTGCGCGAGCTCGCACCCGTGATCTCGCCCCTGGAAGCGGCCTTCCTGGCGCTGACCGAGGGAGCCGCCCGATGACCACGTTCGCCGTCCCGATCAGCCGTGGCCTGCGCTTCGAGGTGGTCAAGCTGGTCTCGCAGTGGCGGATCCGGCTGCTGGTGGCGGCCTGCTGGATCGCTCCGGCGCTGTTCGTGATCGGGGTGAGCGGGCAGTCGACGCTGCCGGTGGACACCCTGTTCGGACGGTGGATGCTCGCCACCGGCTGGG
>KL571332.1:51449-52905 GCA_000715855.1 Actinoplanes liguriensis | reverse complement strand
CTGCTGGTCACGGTCCGCTCGCCGCGCCGGATCTTCGTGGCGAAAGCCCTGGCCAGCCTGTCGGTGACCCTGCTGATGGTGACCGGGCTCGCGGTCTCCAGCACGGCCGGCGGGCTGATCGCGGTCGGCAGCCACCCGCTGATCGGTCTCGACGGTCACCTGCTGTCACCGGGTGACGCGGCCGGGAAGGTGCTGCTGGCCTGGCTGGTCGCGCTCGCCCCGACGCTGGCCCTGGCCGCGATCGGCCTGCTCGGCTCGGTCGCCCTGGGCCGTAACCCGATGGGCCTGCTGCTGCCCGCGCTCGTGGCCCTCGCCATGCAGGTCGCGCAGATGCTGCCGCTGCCGGTCTGTGTATAAGAGACAGCTGCCGGGTTACGGGTTCCTCTCCTTCAACGGCCTGTTCACCAGCCCGGTGCGGCTCGGCCCGCTGCTGATCGGCGTCGCGGTCGGTCTGCTGTGGGCGGTCACCGCCACCGCCCTGGCCTACGTCCTCTTCGTCCGGAGAGACTTCACCGATGCGGCGTACGACGGTTCCGGCCGCCGCGCCCTGCTCGGCGCGGCCGTGCCACTCACCGCCCTGGCCGCGCTGACCGTCGCCGTCCTGCTCGCCGCGGTGCCCGGCGCCGGTGGTTCCGGGATCACGCAGGGCAAGGTCGAGGGCTCGCTCGCCACGCGTTCGCACACCTCTACCGCCTCCAGGCGGCCCAACTGCACCGCCCGGACGTCACCGAGGCGCAGCTGGGGTCCTCCGCCACGTGCACCAAGGGCGGCGGTCTGGTCGACGCGCGGGGCGCCGGCAACGACTGGCGCTGCGTCGTCTCCTGGCGGCTGCCGGACACGACGGCCGTGGGGCAGGCCGTCTACCAGCTCGACATCACCCCCGACGGCCGGTTCATGGCCGACGGTGACGGGCCCAAAGAGGTCAACGGCTATTTCGTGGTGCGCACCGAGACCGGCGACGCGCCGAACCCGCTCTGGCAGTTCGACGGCGACGTCGGCCTGCTCGCGAAGGGATAGATCCTCATGCAGGTGACACGACGCAGGCAGGTCCGCCGGCGCGGGCGGCGGATGCTGGTCCTCACGGCGGCCGTCACGGTTGCGGTCGTCGGCCTCGGCGCCGGGATGGCGTACGGCTCGACGTGGCAGTTCGGCACCGACCAGGTCGGCGAGGTCACCGCGCGGGGCCGGGTCGTCTCCGCGGATCAGTACGTCGACCCGATCGGCAAACGCCTGGTCGTCGACAACGGCAAGATCATGTCGTCGACGGTCAGCCCGGACGGCACGCACCTCGCCGCGTCGATCACCGACGGTGGCGTGGCCCTCGCGATCGTCGACCTGACGACGTGGAAGGTCCAGCAGCTCATCGGCAACAACGCGGCCGCCGACCTGCGGATCAGCGGCAACGACGTCGGCCAGGAGGGGCCGGTCTACTCCCCCGACGGCAGGCAGCTCTGGC
>KL571332.1:49186-51234 GCA_000715855.1 Actinoplanes liguriensis | reverse complement strand
GGCTCGGGCAGGCCGACGGCTACCGCCGGTTCACCGTGAACGCCGACGGCAGCCTCGCCGACCCCACGTTCGTCCCGATCGCCGCCGACGGCGCCAGGCGCGCGCTCGCCTCCGAGGCCGTCTTCTCCGCCGACGGGTCGACGGTCTACGCCGCGGTCAACGGCCAGAACCGGGTGGTCGCGCTCGACGCGGCCAGCGGCACGATCACGCGGAGCTGGACGGTCGGCAACGCCCCGCGGGACCTGGTCGCGATCGGGACGAAGCTGTACGTCAGCAACGAGGGCGGACGGCTCGCGCGGCCCGGCGACACCACGATCAACTCGTACAACACGCAGGTGCCGGCCGACCCGGTGACCGGGGCGACCACCACCGGCACGGTCAGCGTGATCGACCTGGCGGACCCGGCGGCGGCCGTGCGCGGCATCGACGTCGGACTGCACCCGGCCGCGATGTACGCCGCCGGCCGCACGCTGTTCGTCGCGAACACCGCCACCAACGACGTGTCCGTGATCGACACCGCCCGCGACGCGGTCGTCCAGACGATCGCCACCCGGCCCTGGCCCGAGGCGTCGGTCGGCTACGAGCCGAACGCGATCACGCTCACCGGCGACGGGCATCTGCTGGTCACGCTCGGACGGGCCAACGCGATCGCGGTCTACCGGTTCCGCGGCGCGCTCGAGCCGGTCAGCTACCTCGGGCTGCTGCCCACCGACTACTTCCCGGCCGAGATCACCACGGTGCACGGGCAGGTGCTGGTCTCCAGCACCCGGGGCATCGACGCCCGGCGGCCGACCACGAGCGCCGGCCACGGCACGCACGACACGACCTCCAGCCTCCAGCGGTTCGTCCTGCCCAGCGATCGGGTGATCAAGGCGTACACCGGGAAGGTCTTCGCCCAGAACGGCTGGACGCCGGACTCGGTCACGCTCGCGCGTGGTCACGGCGGCGCCAAGCCGGTGCCGGTGCCGCTGCGGCTCGGCGACCCGTCGACGATCAAGCACGTGTTCCTGGTCGTCAAGGAGAACCGGACCTACGACCAGCTCTTCGGCGACGACCCGCGCGGCCACGGCGACCCGGCGCTGGCCGAGTTCGGGGCGAACGTGACGCCGAACCAGCACGCGCTGGAGCGGCAGTTCACCCTCTTCGACAACACGTACGACATCGGCACCAACTCGGCCGAGGGGCACAACTGGCTGATGCAGGCCGACGACCCGGAGTACACCGAGTCCTCGGCCGGTGAGTATCTGCGCAGCTACGACACCGAGGACGACGCGCTCGGCCACCAGCGCAGCGGCTTCCTCTGGACCGGCGCGCAGGCGGCCGGCCGCAGCGTGCGCGACTTCGGCGAGTTCCACCAGTTCCTCACCAAGCCGGCCGGGGCGAGCTGGCAGAACCTCTACTGCGACAGCCGGACGATGGCCGCGACGGGCGCCGCCACGGCGTACCCGATGGTCTCTTCCTCCCCGATCCCGTCCTTGAACAGCGTCTCCGTGCCCGGCTTCCCGAAATACGACACCAGCGTCCCGGACATCTATCGGTACGAGATCTGGAAGCGCGACTTCGAGAAGAACGGCCCGGCGAATCTGAACATGTTCTGGTTCTCCAGCGACCACACCGGGGGCCCGCCGAACGCCGCCGCGCAGGTTGCCGACAACGACCTGGCCGTCGGCCGGCTCGTCGACACGATCTCGCACAGTAGGTACTGGAAGGACTCCGCGATCTTCGTGGTCGAGGACGACTCGCAGGCCGGGCTCGACCACGTCGACGGGCACCGGGCGCCGATCCAGATCATCAGCCCGTACGTGCGGCGCGGCGCGGTGGACAGCCACTACTACTCGCAGATCACCATGATCCGGACGATCGAGCAGATCCTCGGCATCCACCCGATGAATCAGAAGGACAGCGCGGCGACGCCCATGTCCCGGGCTTTCATCTCGAAACCAGATTCATCGCCGTACGTCGTGAAGCCGAACCGCACGTCGCTCACGCTAGGCCTGTCCACTCCGCCGCCCTGTGGCGAGGATGTGCCGCTGTCTCTTATACACATC
>KL571332.1:46711-48928 GCA_000715855.1 Actinoplanes liguriensis | reverse complement strand
CCCCGCCCGCCGCGATCCCGGCCGACAAGCGGCAGCTCGCGGCGACGTGGGACGCGTGGAAGGCGCGGCAGCGACTGACCGGGCCGGACGCGCGCCCGGACTACGCGAACCCGGCCCAGATGAACCACTTCACCTGGTACCAGGCGCACGACTGGAAGAAGCCCTATCCGGGTGAGTCCGCGCTGGTCACGCCGGATCGGGTGCCCGGCGCCTACCTGCCGCCGACCGACACCGACTGAGTGTCACCCGCGCAACAGGCCTCGTCGGGCATCGGCTTGTCGCCGACGCCGGAGTCGCCCTTGACGACGTACACCTCCCACGGCTCGTTGCCGGGGCCGCGCACCCACACCTTGTCCTGCAGGGCGTAGCAGCACTCGGTGTCGTCCTCGGTCAGGGTGATCAGGCCCGCGTCGGTCAGCCGGCCGGTCGCCGCGTCGACCTGCGCGGACGTCTCCACCTCGACGCCGAGGTGGTCCATCACGGTGGGCTTGCCGGGCTCCCCCTCCAGGAGCACCAGCTTGAGCGGCGGCTCGGCGATCGCGAAGTTCGCGTAGCCGGGGCGTCGCTTGGCCGGCTCGACGCCGAACAACTTCGCATAGAACGCGACCGAGGCCTCCAGGTCGGAGACCCGCAGGGCGAGCTGAACACGGGACATCGCACACCTCCATCTATCTAGATGACTCTCTAGGCAGCTTGCTTCTTTGATTAGACATCTGTCAACCTAGAGAGGTGTCGATTTCTCCCACCGCGGTCGGCGACCCTCTGACGCCGGACGACGCCGCCGTGCTGGCCCGTGCGTTCAAGGTGCTCGGCGACCCGGTCCGGCTGCGGGTGCTGTCGCTGATCGCGGCTCGCAACGGCGGCGAGGTCTGCGTCTGCGACATCACCGCCGCCTTCGACCTGACCGGGCCGACGATCTCCTACCACCTGCGGCAGCTGCGCGAGGCCGGCCTGGTCGACTGCCAGCGCCGGGGCACCTGGGTCTACTACTGGATCATGCCCGCCCGGCTCGCGTTGCTCTCGCGATTCCTCGATCCCGCGGCCGCCGCGACCCCGGTGGCCGCGTCGTGACCGCCGGAATCCGGATCGCCGCGATGACCGACGACCACGCCGGTCAGGTCCTGGACATCTACCGGCTCGGCATCGCCACCGGCAACGCCACCTTCGAGACCGAGCCACCCACCTGGGCCCGGTTCACCGCCTCCCGCCTGCCCGAGCACCGCTTCGTCGCGCTCTCCCCCGACGAGACCGTGCTCGGCTGGACCGCGTGCGGCGCCGTTTCGGACCGCTGCGTCTACGCCGGGGTCGTCGAGCACTCCGTCTATGTCCACCCCGCCCACGGCGGCCACGGGATCGGCCGGGCCCTGCTCGGCGCGTTGATCACCGCCACCGAGGCGGCCGGGATCTGGACCGTCCAGTCCGGCATCTTCCCGGAGAACACGGCCAGCCTCGCCCTGCACGCGGCCTGCGGCTTCCGCGTCGTCGGCACCCGGGAACGGGTCGGCAGGCACCACGGCGTCTGGCGCGACGTCATCCTCGTCGAACGCCGCAGCCACGCCATCACCTGACCCGTTACTTGAACGCCACGCTGTTCCGGACGGCCCAGTCCGCGAAACCGCGGGCCGGACGGCCGAGAATCTGCTCGACATGCGGGCTCACCTGCTGTTCGGCCGGTTCCGGCGTACCCAGAATGCTCAGGGTGCTCTCCACGACCGGCTCGGGCATGAACCGCAGCATCTGCGCCCGCGCCTCCGCACGGCTCTGCTCGACGAAACGCACCGGCTCACCGAGCGCGTCCCCGATCGCCGACGCCTGCTGCCGAGGCGAGATCAAAGCCGGACCGGTCAGCACGTACGTCTTCCCGAGGTGACCGGCTGCCCGCAGAACGGCGGCGGCCACCCCGGCGATGTCGGCCGGATCGATGACGGGCAACGCCACATCACCGAACGGGGCGAAGACCGCCCGCTGCGCCCGGACCGTCTCCGCCCAGGCGAACGCGTTCGAGCTGAAACCGCCCGGCCGCAGCACCGTCCACTCCAGGTCGGACCGCACGACAGGATCCTCCAGAGTGGCCGGATGCCTTCCGGTCCCGACACCCTGCGACGAGAGCAGGACGACACGGCGGACACCCGCTGCACGCGCGGCGCCGAGCACCTCGCCGGCATCTCCACCGGCCGACATGAAGTCGCCCGAGGTCAGCAGCTGTCTCTTATACAC
>KL571332.1:45933-46513 GCA_000715855.1 Actinoplanes liguriensis | reverse complement strand
CCCTGCCGATGCCGTACGCCCGGGGGCACGTCCTGCCCGGAGATCCGTCGCGACACCGCCGTCACGTCCTCGCCGGCCTCGGCGAGCGCCCGCACGAGCGGCCGTCCGACATTGCCGGTAGCCCCGGTAACCACGATCATTTCCGCCCCCATGGGTCGAGTTCTTTACGGCTCGACGGAAGCTATCAACGCCGGGATAGTAGGTACCTAGAGGAAAGTAATGGGGAGAGAGGCCCGATGTGACGCAGGACATCACTCCGGAGCAGGCGTGCCCGATCGCTCCCGTCGTCGACATCGTCTTCAGCCGCTGGACCACCCCGATCCTGTGGTCGCTGAACGAATACGGCCGGCACCGGTTCGTCGAGCTGGAACGCCGCATCACCACGATCACACCCAAGGTGCTGACCCAGCGGCTGCGGCAGCTGGAACGCGACGGGCTGGTCGTGCGCACGTACCACCCGGAGGTCCCGCCCCGCGTGGAGTACGAGATCAGCGAACTGGGCCGCACCCTGGCCCCGCTGTTCGCCGCGCTCGCCGGCTGGTCCGGCAACCTGGATCGGGTCGAGCAGGCCCGCCGGCAT
>KL571332.1:44955-45793 GCA_000715855.1 Actinoplanes liguriensis | reverse complement strand
ATGTGTATAAGAGACAGAGCCTGTTCCACCCGCGCGATCAGGCCACCTTCTCAGGGTCTGCTTTCGTGCGGAAACCCGGACCCGGGCCGATTTCCACCTCGGCCGCCGGAACATGATGATCGCGCTCGCAGCGGACCTGGACGGAGAGTGCGGCGCCGCAGCCGCGATGGCGATTGACGACGGCCGGTCCGGCCGGGTCGGCGCGGTACTTGTCGCCCCATTGCAGCAGTCCCAGCACGGCCGGAACCAGGTCGTTGCCTTTGGCGGTGACGACGTAGCGCGACCGGCTGCGCGAGCCGTCCTCCTGGTAGGTCTCCGTCGCGAGGATGCCGTGCTCGACGAGCTTGCGCAGGCGCTCGGCGAGCAGGTTGCGGGGACAACCCAGCATCTTGTGCAGGTCACTGAAGCGGGACACGCCGTACCAGATCTCCCTTAGGACCAGCAGAGTCCACTTCTCGCCCACCACTTCCAGGGTTCGGGCGATCGAGCAGTTCGTGGTGTCCCGGTCAAGACGCAGGTCGGTGGTCGTGGTCATAGGCTCACTCTACCGCTAGGTTTACTTTTTGTACTCAGGTCGGCCCGGCAGCCGCCGAAACAACAACCGGCCGCCGGACACGGCGGCCGATCAGCGACCCAGAAGGAGACGACGATGAAGGCATTTGTGGTCGAACGCTACGGCGCCGCCGACACCGTGCAGGCCCGCGAGATGCCCGCCCCGGCCGTCGGTGACGACGACGTGCTGGTCCGGATCCATGCGGCGAGCGTCAACCCGCTCGACCTCAAGATCCGATCCGGGGACCTCAAGGCGATCCTGCCGTACCGGGCGCCGTTCGTGCTC
>KL571332.1:41340-44685 GCA_000715855.1 Actinoplanes liguriensis | reverse complement strand
TCGCCGTCGGCGACGAGGTCTACGCCCGCCCCCACCAGAACCGGATCGGCACGTTCGCCGAGCTCATCGCGATGCACCAGGACGACGTCGGGCTCAAGCCCGGCGGCATCGTGATCAGCATCGCCGGGCCGCCCGACCCCGCCTTCGCCCGACAGGCCGGCGCCAACCCGCTCATCCGGCTGGCGATCGCCGCGCTGAGCTTCCGAGTCCGGCAACGCGCCCGCCGCCACCGGGTCACCTACTCCTACCTGTTCATGAAGGCCAGCGGCGACCAGCTTCGCGAACTCACCGCCCTGCTCGACACGGCAACGATCCGCCCGGTCGTGGACCGGGTCTTCGACTTCGCGTCGACGCCCGAAGCCCTGGCGCACGTCGAGCAGGGACGCACCAAGGCGGGCAAGGTCGTCGTCCGGATGACGTCGTAGCCAGCGCCCTGTGTGGCGTCCCGTTCCGTCTGACCCCAGGAGTCTCGTATGAATCCGCCGTCTGGCTTCCGTAGCAGCTCAACACCGATCTACCGGGATGCCACCACGCGAACCGTGTCCGCCGACGGCGTCGACTTCGCGTACCGGCAACTCGGCCCGGACGACAGCGGAGTGCCGCTGGTCCTGCTTCATCACCTCGCCGCTGTCCTGGACAACTGGGATCCCCGGGTGGTCGACGGACTCGCCGCCCACCGCCGGGTGATCACCTTCGACAATCGCGGTGTCGGCGCCTCGTCGGGCTCCACACCCGGCACCATCGAGGCCATGGCGTACGACGCGGTGACGTTCATCCGCGCTCTCGGCCACGATCGCGTCGACCTGCTCGGACTCTCCATGGGCGGCTTCATCGCCCAGGTGATCGCGCAACAACAGCCGGAACTCGTCCGACGGATCATCCTCGCCGGCACCGGCCCCGCCGGGGGTTCGGGCATCACCCGAGTCACCCGGTTGACGCTCCAGGACATGGCACGAGGCGCGGTGACCCTCCAAGATCCCAAGCAGTTCATGTTCTTCACCAGAAGCCCCAGCGGACGCCAGGCCGGGCGGGACTTCCTGCAACGCCTGACCGAACGCCGGCACGACCGGGACAAGGCCGTCTCGCTGCGAGCCTTCCGTGCCCAGCTCACCGCCATCCACCGCTGGGGACGCCAGCAGCCCGCCGACCTGTCGACCCTGGCACACCCGGTGCTGCTGGCAAACGGGGACAGTGACCGGATCGTGCCCAGCGCGAACACCCTCGACCTCGCCGAACGGCTCCCGAACAGCGAACTCGTTCCGCTCTACCCTGATGCCGGGCACGGCGGCATCTTCCAGAACCATCAACAGTTCGTTCAGCGATCCTTGGAGTTCCTCGCGCGCTGAGCTTGCCGTTCACCTCCGCCCCCACCCGGCGCCACGGCGAAGCAGCCCGCCGCGTCGTCAACGGCGGCTGCGCAGGGAGTGCCGGCCTCCCCACCGGGGCGCGGCAGAGACCGCGCCAAGCACGCTTTTCTCAGCGGCTAAATGAGTACGGCTCTATGCGGCGAATAGGGGCGGCTTCAGGACAGCGTGACGGCCCATACGGGAAAGGATTCCGGAGTCTGCTGGCTCAATTCGGCCGGGCCCTGAACCTCGGTTAGCTCGTCCCGGGGAATGGATCCTGGCTGCGTATCGGACGCCGCGAGGCAAAGGACGTCTGTCATATCGGACGTCCTTCTGTAGCGGCCACCGAACGGGAGCTCGTCAGCCGGCTTGGATGTCAAGGAGCAGCGGAGCTGACCAGCCTGTTCGTCGTACCAGCAGTAGAAGGTGCCGGAACGGCCGCGATGTCGCTTCGACAACTGCCGAACAACATGTTCCAGCGCAGCGGCAACAGCGGCGAGGTCGAACCCGATCGGCAGACTGTAGTGCCACGTGTTCATTCGACACTCGGCTTCCGGATCGTCCGGACGCAGCTCGATCTCGGAATCGTCCAGGTACGACAAGACCATGCCCGCCAGCGGGTCACCTGCGGCCACGTCGCCTGTGGCAGGGGACATGCTCATCTCCGAGCTTCGAGGGACCTCAACTGGCTGGTTCACCATGCGGCATGATCGCATGCGTCCGGCCCGACCGGGACGTATTAGTCGTGTCGAGGTCGACGCGCTCAACTCGGCAGTTGATAGGCACGGTGAGTAGGGAACGGGGTCGCGCCGCCTGCCGATATGCCGGCGTGGCGGTTCAGTAGGAGGGATCTTCCGCCTGCGAGCGGACCGACGCGTCGGGGTCCTGACGCAGAATGTCGCGGATGTGTGGTGGGGTGATGAGCGCGGTGGCCATCCACCACCGGACCTCTACCGATCGGTCCCGGGCGAGCCGCTGGAGGTCTTCCTCTTCCAGGATGACGGCGCGCACGAGTGCGGACCGGACCAGCGCTGACCGATCCCTGGCGAGGGTCCGGCGCTGCTCGGCCGTCGTCCCGGTGTTCATTGCCGCGCCGGCTCGGACCTTGGCGACGGAGTCGGCGCTCACGGCGGCCAGGACGACCGGATCCGCCGTTCGAAGGCGAGTTCCCGGCGGACGTTGACGGAACTGTCGGCGACGAGCGCTGCTGCTACGTCGCGGGCGAGGTCTTTGCGGTAGACGAGTTGGAACCGAAGATCCTCGTCGGGGGACGCGCAGATGGCGAGCTGCACGTGTTCGTCGCACCCGGGATTGTCGGCCACCGCCCAGCGGACGTGCGGATGCGGATCGTCGAACCGTCAATTCAAGGGTTTTCGATCTTCGAGGGTTTCTATCCGGGATGGGTTGCGGCAGCGAGGGCGGAAAGGGCGGCCGGCGCCGTGAGAGCGACGATCCATACCAGTGTGGGGATCCGCTTGTTCAACCGGCTCCCGAGCAGCACGAACGCCGGGATCACCACGACGAAGTCGATGAACAGGGCGAAGAATCCCAGGGCCATCCCGTGCGCGAACTGCTCACCGTGCTCGGTGGTGGTCAGCGGCTGGGGGTGCCGCCGCGTGCTGCTCGGCACATACAGCAGCATGGCTGTCAGGAGCAGGAGCGTGAAGACCGCGCCCAGGATGCGGCCGGCGGAGTTGAGGCGGGTGAAGGCGCCGGCGTAGAGCACACACCACACCGGCGGGATCAGGGACAACACCAGCCCGGACAATGCCAGGGCGCCGGGGCCGCAGGTGGTGACGGCGCAGGCGATCTCGCCCGAGCCGTCCCGCACTCGCAGACCGTAGACGACGGCGAACCACGTCATGCCCACCAGCGCGGCGATCACCGCGCCGAAACCGACTCCGATCGCGAGGTTCGTCGAGGTCAGACGCGGTTTCATCCGCTTGACGGGATCAGGGGTGCCGTATGTGTCGCTCATCGAAGATCGAGATTACCGGCC
>KL571332.1:39780-41069 GCA_000715855.1 Actinoplanes liguriensis | reverse complement strand
CGAGGAGGCGTCCGACAGTTTGTCCGCAGCGCTGACGGGCGTGGCCCGGTCGTCCGGGGTAAGCGCAGGAGTTCGCCCGGGGTCCGGCCCCGGAGGCCGCGGGCTGTGCGGGTCAGGCGGGCCTGGTCGGCGAAGCCGGCGTCAGCCGCCGCGATGGCCGCCGGGCCGTGCGCTGACAACGGCATGGGATCGGCAGCGAATGTCGATGCGATCGTTGACCTCGCCGAGGTAGGGATCGCCGCAAGGCTCGGCGGACTGCTCGCCACCGTCTGATCCGGTTCGCCCGGCCGGGCACCGGCAGGTACGGCGCCGAGGCAGGCGCGAGCCCGGGTCAGCCGAGGAGGGCGTGTGCCACGGAGCGGCCGGACAGCCAGGCGGTCTGGACCCGCGGGCGGCCGAACGCGTCACCGCAGAGCCAGACCCGGCCGTCCACGACATGCGGGGCCTCGCCGGGCTCGGGCTGGGCAAACGTCCAGCGGTGCACGCTCACCTCCGGCTTTGCCGAGAGGCCGAGCAACTCGCCGACGGCCCGGGCGAGGATCGTCCCGGCCGCATCGGGGGAATCCAGGTGCCGGGCGGCCAGCTCTGTGGTCGAGTGGGCGACCAGGACCGGCGCGCCGTCGCCGCGCCGGTCGCCGTCGTCGCAGACGGTGGCGAGCACGGGATGGTCGTTGACGAAGGCGCCCCGCAGGTCGTCCCACTCACGCAACGGGTAGCGCAGGACGGCCACGATCACCGGATGCCAGGCCTGCGCGGCCGCGGCCGCCGCGATCCCCGGCGGCGGGGCCAGCCGCAGAGCCTGCGGGCCGGGCATGGCGAGCACCACCGAGTCGGCGTCCGCCGGCACTGCGTCGAGCGGGGTCGACAGACGTACGTCGAGCCCGGCGGCGAGGTCGGCGGCCAGCGATCGCAGGCCGCCGGGAGCCGCCCAGCGGACCGGGCCGGTGGCATCCCGGCCGCCCGGGTAGACCCGGAAGGACTCGGTCCACGGCCGGGCGAGTCCAGCGGCCTCCCAACCGGCGACCTGTTCCGCGAAGTCCGGGTCGTCGGCGACGAGGTACGCGGCCCCGATGTCGGCATACCGGCCGTCGTATCGCTTGCTGGCCAACCGCCCGCCGACGACTCGGCCGCGTTCGACCACGCGCACACTCGCCCCAGCGTCCGCCAGTGCGCGCGCACACGACAGCCCGGCGATCCCGGCACCGACCACGACAACATCCACGCTCGAGACCTTACCTAGCACCCACGCTTCAGACTCCGGGACCGAGCCGGCGGACGCGGCTGGAAGG
>KL571332.1:37562-39664 GCA_000715855.1 Actinoplanes liguriensis | reverse complement strand
GGGCGCCACAGCTCCTGCCGGGCGGGTGCGCCGCCGACGCCACCGAAGCCGTCGGGGCCGTAGAAGTCGTCGCCGCCGGACGGGCTCGTCGCGGCGAGCAGGGCCGGCAAGGCGGCCGTGGCGACGGTGCCGACGACGCCGATGCGTGACATGAGGCGGACGGCCCGGACGGCGGTGGTGTCCTTCGGGCGGCCCAGTCCGGGCTGGGCGGCGAGCAGGTTGGTGGGCGAGACACCCGGGTGGCAAAGGTTACTGGTGATGCCCCAACCGGCCGCTTGACTGCGAGCGTGAAGCTCACGGGCGAAGAGACCAACGGCGATCTTCGATTGGCTGTACGCCTTCTGCCCGTTGTATTCGCGTTCCCAGTTGAGGTCGTCCCAGTTGATGGTGCCGCTGCGCGCGGCGACGCTCGTCTGGTGGGTGACCCGCGCGTTGCCCTGCCGCAGCAGCGGAAGCAGGGCCTGGGTGAGCGCGAAGTGCCCGAGGTGGTTGGTGCCGAACTGCAGCTCGAACCCGTCCTCGGTGACCTGGCGGCTCGGCGGTGTCATGACACCGGCGTTGTTGACCAGGATGTTGATCGGGCGGCCTTCGCCGATCAGCTGGTCGGCGAGCGCGCCGACCGACCGCAGCGAGGAGAGGTCGAGCGGCCGGGTGGCAACCTTCGCGGCCGGGTGCATGCTGCGGATGCGGGCGGCGGCCTGCTCCCCCTTGGCCGGGTTGCGGACCGGCATCAGGACCTCGGCGCCGCCCTGCGCGAGCCGGGCGGCGACGACGAAGCCGATGCCGTCGCTGGCGCCGGTGACGACGGCGAGTTTCCCGGACAGGTCGGGAACGGTGATGTCGATGCTGCGTGCCATGGTGTTCTCCTCGGGGCTGCGATCGGCTGACCACTCAATGCTGTGACATCCGGGACGACGCAATAAGGGCCTGCTGAGCCATGGATCGCCGATCCCATGCTCAGCTGATCGCCGACAGCAGCTGCAGTTTCTCGTAGCTCTCGGTGCCCGGCACCGCGGTGAAGACATGCAGGTAGTGCGACTGGTTCGGATCGATCAGGATCTGGCAGTTCAGCTCGAGCCGGCCGAGCTCCGGGTGGATGAACGTCTTGCCCTCGTCCGGACGCAGACCGACCTCGTGCTGCTCCCACAGCGCGCGGAACTCCTCGCTCCTGGCCAGGAGCAGCTCGGCCAGCTGCGCGGCCCGCGACCCCGGTCCGCGCAGGGCGGTCATCTCGCGGGCCCCCGAAGCGAACACTCGCGACAGGAAAGAATGGTCCTCGGGTGCGTACCGCTGCCTCGTGGCCGGATCGGTGAACCACCGGTAGACGATGCTGCGAGCCGGGCCGGTAAAACGGGTCGTGTCACCGGTCAATCCGACGGCGAGCGCGTTCTGCCGCAGGGTCTCGCCCAGCTCGCTGGTGATCTCCGCCGGCGTGTCGTCCAGGCGGTCAAGAATGCGCAGCATGCCGGGGCTGATGTGGTCGCTGACGCTGCCGCGCGGGGCCGGCTGATGCCCGGCCAGCCGGAAGAGGTGATCCCGTTCGTCGAGCGACAGATGCAGCCCTTGCGCGATCGCGGCAATCATCTGCTCGGACGGGTGCGGCCCCCGCTCACGCTCGAGCCGCGAGTAGTAGTCGGTGGACATGTTGCAAAGCCCGGCCGCCTCCTCTCGCCGCAACCCGTTCGTCCGGCGGCGTGGCCCGCGCGGGAGGCCGACATCCTCGGGCTGCAACGCCTCCCGCCTGCGCCGCAGAAAAGCCGCCAGCCCGACCCGATCAATCGCCATATTCCCTTCCTACCGTCCATGGGACGCCGGAACCACGGATTGCCGATCCCCCCATCTCTCCCCCGTCGTCCACGGTGATCGCCCCTTGCCGAGGCACTTCCCCAGTGGGCCGGCAAGATCGATGCCGGAGGGGGCGGGGAGGTCGAACGACAAGCTGAGGCGCTTCCCGCATCGGGACAGCGTGGATGCCGGACGTGTTCAGGGCCGCTCGACGTGTGCGCGCAGGCTGGTGCCGTCGTGGACGGTCAGGAATCGGTCCACCACGGCTGCGGTGACGGCGGCCACGGCCATCCCGGCGGCCATCACGGTGGCGGTCG
>KL571332.1:33064-37296 GCA_000715855.1 Actinoplanes liguriensis | reverse complement strand
GCGCCGAGGCCGAACTGGGCGACGCCGAGCACCCCTGATGCCGTACCGGCTCGGGATCCATGATTCTTCAGGGCCAGCGCGGTGGCGCTCGGCATGATCAGGGCGACGCAGGACACCGCCGCCCACAGCAGCGCCAGCACCGGAACCAGTCCCGCGCCGAGGGCGACCGTCACCAGCAGCAGGGTGCTGAAGCCGGCGCTGCCGAGCACCCCGGCCCGCAGGGTAGAAGGCGACGAGCGTGCGCCCGCCCCGGGTCACACGCGCAGGTGATATGCACGATTCTTCCGGGGCAACCCCGGCTGGTAGTGTCATCCGATCCCGGCGCCACCAGCGCAAACATCGGTGTCCACTATCAAGGAGCGCAGCAGTGCGGATTCTGACCGAGACCTCCCGCACCTTCGGCGAGTACCTTCTCCTGCCGAATCTCACCGACGAGACCTGCACGCCGGATCGCGTCGACCTGTCCGCTCCCCTGGTCCGCCACAAGGTCGGGCAGCAGTCACCGATCCGGATCGCGACGCCGATGGTCAGCGCGATCATGGGCGCGGTCTCCTCACCCCGGCTCGCCATCGCGCTCGCCCAGGTGGGCGGCCTGTCCTTCCTCGCCCAGAACCAGCCGATCGCCGAGCAGGCCGCGATGGTGGCGACCGTCAAGCGGCACAAGGCGGGCTTCCGGCACAACGACGTCAACATCAAGCCGTCCGCCACGCTCCACGAGGCCGACGTGCTGATGAAGGAGACCGGCCTGGACGTGGTGGTTGTCACCGACGACGGCTCGCCGTCCGGCCGCTTCCTGGGCCTGATCACCACCCGCGACTACAACTTCCACCGGCACCACCCGGACGAGAGCGTCGAGTCGCGGATGGTGCCGGTCGCCGACCTCGTCACCGCGGCGCAGGGAACGTCGCTGGAACAGGCGAACTCCCTGCTCTGGGACTCGCGGCAGGACGTGCTCCCGATCGTCGACACGACCGGCCACCTGACCGCGCTCGTCCAGCGCCGCGACTACGAGCTGCACAAGCAGTTCCGCAACGAGTCCGTCGACGGCGACAAGCGGTTCCGGGTCGGCGCCGGCGTCAACACCCGCGACTTCACCGACCGTATCCCGGCCCTGGTCGAGGCGGGTGCCGACGTGCTGTGCCTGGACTCCTCGGACGGCTACTCGGTGTGGCAGCAGCGGGTCGTCGAGTTCGTCCGCGAGCGCTACGGCGACACCGTCCACATCGGGGCGGGCAACGTCGTCGACGCGCGCGGCTTCCGCTACCTCGCCGAGGCGGGGGCGGACTTCGTCAAGGTCGGCATCGGCGGCGGGTCGATCTGCATCACCCGTGACCAGAAGGGCATCGGCCGCGGCCAGGCGACCGCGCTCGCCGACATCATCCCGGCCCGCGACGCCTACGCCGAGAAGACCGGGATGTACGTGCCGGTCTGCTCCGACGGCGGCATCATCCACGACTCGCACATGGCGATCGCGTACGCGTTCGGCGCCGACTTCCTCATGCTCGGACGCTACTTCGCGCGGTTCGACGAGAGCCCGGCCCCGAAGGTGCGCGGCGCCAGCGGCCAGATCTTCAAGGAGTACTGGGGCGAGGGCAGCGCCCGCGCGCGCAACGCCGCCCGGTACGGCCAGGGCGGCGACATGGTCTTCGAGGAGGGCGTCGACGGGTACGTCAACTACGCGGGCTCGCTGGCCGGCACCGTGAAGGTCTCCCTCGCCAAGATCCGCTCGACGATGATCAGCTGCGGGTCGACCAGCCTGCGGCAGTTCCACGAGACCGCGGTCCTCGAGCCGATCTCGCAGCAGACCTTCGTGCAGAACTCCGAGGAGGTCGACCGCAACGACCGGCCGACCGTCGTCTGACCGTAAGAGGGGGGGCCGCGATTCCTCGCGGCCCCCTTTTTCGTGCTCGGTTACGGAAGGACCCAGCGCTGGTTGTCGCCGGCGAAGCAGTCCCAGATCTGCAGTTTCGTGCCGTCGGCCGAGGACGGGCCGGTGGCGTCCAGGCACTTGCCCAGCGAGCGCAGCGTGCCGTCGGTGCCGGCGGTCCACTGCTGGGCGGTGGTGCCGTTGCAGTCGTAGATCTGGACCTTGGTGCCGTTCGTGCTGGACGCGGCGTTCACGTCCAGGCACTTGCCCAGGGAACGGATCGTGCCGTCCGAGCCCACGGTCCAGGTCTGCGCGGCGGAGCCGTTGCAGGTGTAGAGCTGCACCTGGGTGCCGTTGACCGTGGACGCTCCCGGGATGTCGACGCACTTACCGCCGTACCCGCTGATCTGTCCGGAACGTGATGGGGTCGTGCCCGCGTCGCCGGCGCCGGCCCACACGTAGGTGCCGGTGGTTTTCGCCGGAAGCGTGCTGGTGAACTGGCGGGTGCCGGCGCGCAGCGTGAACGCCTGGTTCGAGGCGGTCTGGTTGACCACGACGGTGACCAGGGAGTTGTCGGGGTTCACGAAGGACACGTTGGTGACCGTGCCGGTCGAGCCGTAACCGGTGGCGACGCGCTTCGCGCCCGGCTGCACGAACTTCGAGAACTGGGCGATCATGTTGTAGTCGGGCGTCTTCCAGAACGTGTCCGGGTTCGACGTGCTCTGCACCAGCATCGTCGGGTCGGGCGAGCCGCTCCAGCGCTCCGGCGAGCGGTTCTGGTCGAGCATCGAGACCCAGCCCTGGTAGAGGGTGGACTGGTTCCGGAAGTACTGCACGACCCGGTCGGCGCCGGCGGTGCCCCAGACCGAACGCTCGGTCATCAGCACGTCCTTGTCGGGGAACTGCGCCTTCACGGTCGCCATCGCCGACGGGTCACCGGCGTAGTCGTGGAAGGCGATGCCGTCGACCGAGGCCCGTGCGTCGTCCGTCAGGACCCCCTGCGCGTACGAGGCGCCCTCGCTGAAGTTGTGATCGAAGGCCCAGATCTTCGTCCCACTCAGCCCGTTGTTCGTGAGCTCGGCCCGCAGCGCGATCGCGAGACGCCGTTCCTGGTCGGCGCTCACCTTCATGCCGGGGTAGTCGGCGGGCTCGAAGAGCGGCTCGTTCTGCAGCGTCAGGCCGTAGATCGGGATGCCCTGCGCGGCGTACGCCTGAATCGCCTTCCGGTAGTAGGTGGCGAGCGTGGGGATGTACTGGTCGAGCAGGCTGCCGGTGATGATCGCGTTGCTGGTCTTCATCCACGGCGGGGCCGACCACGCGCTCGCGAAGATCTTCAGGTTCGGGTTGATGGCGAGCGCCTCGCGCACCGTAGAGATGATCTTGTAGTCGATGTCCCGCTGGATCGAGAACCGCGACAGCGACGGATCGGCGGCGCCGTCGTCGTACGTGTAGAAGTCGTGCGAGGTGAAATCGCTGGTGCCGAACGTGATCCGGGCGACGTTGAAACCCGCCCCGGCGCTCGGGTCCACCAGCGCGCGCAGGGCGGCCGTGCGGCCGGTCGCGCTCATCCGCGCCAGGTTGAAGACCGTCGACTCCTCCAGTGAGGACCCGACACCGAGCACGGACTGGAACTTCTGGGTGGTGTCGACCGTGATCGTGGCGGTGCCGGCGGCCGCCGCGGTGGCGATGTCGGCCTGCCTGCTGAGCTGGTAGGGCGTGCCGGCCAGGCCGGTGGCGGGACTGGTGTACCAGTTGGCGTTCTTCGGCTCGTAGCCGGCGGTGCGCGACTCGGAGCTGAACCACGCCTGCACACTGGCGGCGGGGGCGGCCTGGGCGGCTTGCGGGACGAGCAGGCCCGCGGCGGCGAGCAGGCCCGCCATCGTGCCGGCGAGACGGGGACGGGTCATTCGGCGGTGACCTCTCGGCTAATCGTAAAGAAACCTGCCGGAAATCCTCCCGACCCGATCGAACCGAGTCAATGATCCGGCCTCTCGCGCGTGGAACAAGGAGCCGGAAATCCTGAAACAACGCAGTCAGGCCTGGAAGCGGGCGCTCATGGTGGCCACCGCCTCCTCCACGGCCCGCTCGATCGCGGCCCGCTCCGGCGCCCAGCGGGTGAGCAGCAGCCCGGGCCAGAAGACGAAGTTGGAGATCATCCCCAGGAACTGGGTCGCGGCCAGCTCCGGATCGTCGACCTTCGCGGCGCCGGCATCATGCGCGGCGGCCAGGTAGCCGCGGACCGACTCGAAGTAGGGCATCTTTCCCCGGCTGAACTGCGCCTCCCCCAACTCGGGAAAGCGCGGCAGCTCGGCGATGACGATGCGGAACAGCGCGGTCATCCCGGGGCGGGTGAGCAGCTCGACGT